>NZ_CAJGZQ010000004.1 GCF_904846185.1 Psychrobacter immobilis
ACTTACACCAAAGGTGCGGGTGAATATCTAAACCTACACAGCCAAACCTTACAAGCAGTGACCGAAACCCATGCCAAGGCTCGTAAACAGTTTAAAAAAGCCAAACTCAACTGGCGCACCAATAATCCTAAAGCCAAACGTAGTGCTCTTGGTTGGATTCCGTTTAAAAAGACCGCTATTAAGCATATCAGCACCCGCCAAAGTGGTAAAAAGTGTCTAAAAAGCACCCTGCAATTCAGCTTAGCTAAAGGTAAAAAACTCACTATTGACCTATGGGACAGCTATAACTTAGCGCTCTACACCATCAATACTTGCGAATTGGTACAGGACAATCGCGGTCACTGGTACGTCTGTGTGACGGTTAAAGAATTTCCAAAAACAGCGTGTGGCACTGGTCAAGTCGGTATCGATTTAGGCTGCAAAGATTCAGCAGTCAGTAGTGATGGCGACAAACTGCAAACCAAAGTCACTCATCAATACGCTGAAAAACTGTCCATTGCTCAAAGAGCTAAGAATAAAAAGCGGGTCAAGGCCATTCACGCCAAGATTAAAAATACCCGTCAAGACCTCATTCATAAATTCACATCAAAGCTTGTCAAAGCCAACAGCCTAATTGTTGTTGGTAAAATCAAATCAACATCATTCACTAAGGGCAAACTTGCCAAATCCGTCTATGACGCAGGTTGGTTTGAAATTAAGCGGCAACTGGATTATAAATGCGCGAACGCAGGTTGCCACTATATCGAAGTGAATGAAGCGTACACCACCCAAACCTGCTCGTGTTGCGGCTCTCGCCAAGACAGTCCGAAAGGTAGATCAGCGCTTGGTATAAGAGTATGGTTTTGTCGTTCTTGTAAAACGACCCATAACAGAGACGTTAATGGAGCAAAAAACATTCTCGCGGTCGGGCTTGGCCGTCTTTAGTAGGAATCCCCCTCCTTTGAGGGCGGGGAGGAAGTCAAAGTTTAGACTCAGCTTCAAGTGAGCGCGTTTAACTACTTGGGAATCGAGAGTATGTCAAATCACCAATCAGACAACGCATCAAATAAGTCAGTCAAAAAAGCGGTATTGGTCTTATTTCATAACGATTTGCGCATAGAGGACAATGAAACATTGGTCAAAGCGGCGACATTGGCTAAAAGTAATCAAGGCAACTTGATGCTCATCTATGCTGATTTTTTGGTTGATTGCATTGAACCGAAAGAGAGCCGTCAAGCTTACCACTTCAATGAGATGGGCGCTGCTCGTCAGCAGTTCTTGTCTGAGAGCTTGGCTGATTTGGATCGATCGCTTCAGCGCCTTGGTAATCGATTGCTGTATCTGTCACCAAGCTATTTATCAAAGAGTCAGTTGTCACCAGATAAGGTAGAGTCTGCCTTAAACGCCTTTACTCAGTTATGCCAGCTCATTGAGCAGCAACAAGTCACCGATATCTGTGTCAGCCAAACAGCAGATTATAATCAAAATAAAGGCTATGCTGCCTTGCAGAGCAAATATCCGCAGATAATATGGCACAGGCAATCAACCAATACGCTATTTGTTGATTTACCGACACAAGACCTGCCCAAAAGCTTTACCCAGTTTCGCAAAAAGGTTGAAGCAAGCCATGATTTATTGAATGCTGACGACGAGGTGGCTGTTTCTCCTACGCCAAAGTCGCTACCGCCAATGCCTGATGCGTTGATAGGTCACAGTAAATACCTTTTTAAAACACAACCATCTGATGAGCAAGCGCTTAGTTTTAAAGGTGGTGAAACAAATGCAATGATTCATTTAACTCACTATTTTGATTCTGCTGCGCCGCGCACTTATAAAACCACACGTAATGCACTGGATGACTGGACGCATTCCACTAAATTCTCGCCTTGGCTGGCAAGTGGTTGCTTGTCTGTGAAAATACTGTTGAATCGCTTACGTCATTATGAGCGTGAGATTATCGCCAATGAGTCAACGTATTGGATATGGTTTGAGCTGCTGTGGCGCGAGTATCTTTATTGGTATGCGATTGAACATGGTAGCAATCTATTTTTGTTTAAGGGCATTGGTCATCAATTACCAGCTACTCATTTTGACGATCAGCATTTGCAGCTATGGCAGAATGGCACCACGCCATATCCTATCGTCAATGCCTGCATGAATCAGCTAAAGCAAACAGGATATATGTCCAATCGAGGCAGACAAATCGTTGCTAGCTGCTTTATTCATGAGCTGGGTTTAGACTGGCGTTACGGTGCAACCTATTTTGAGCAGCATCTTATCGATTATGATGTCGCGAGTAATTGGGGGAATTGGCAATATCTAGCGGGCGTAGGCGCTGATCCAAGAGGATGTCGGCAATTTAATCTTTGCAAGCAAACCCAGCAATACGATCCCAGTGGTGAGTTCATTGATAAATGGCAAGGCGGTCATGTAAGTTAAAGCAGTTTATGGATTTTAGAGCACCAATACTAAATAGCACGTTCTAAACCGCTTAATAGTCTTATTAGCGGTTATTTTTTATGCTAATAGCAAACCGTTATAATGAGTTATAAAATTATCACTATTGTATAACTCATAACATTCATCTAAAATGAATCTTTAGGTTAAACTCTATTCACATGCTTCTAAGAAGACTGCCATGCAATCGATCAACTTACCCAGCAAGCCGCCCAGCTCTCCGCATCCTATTCTGAATTTGAGCTTTCGAATATTTTTTAGTGCTGCCGCGCTATTTGCCGTGATAACGATGCTGCTATGGTCTTTTGTATTTACTGGTCATACAGATATTGACGCACAAGCACTGAACCCATTGTATTGGCACGGTCATGAGATGGTCTATGGTTATGCCTTGGCGGTCATTGCAGGATTTCTCCTCACGGCAGTGAAGACGTGGACAGGGGTAATGATGCCGCATGGTTATAAGCTGCTGGCTATATTTGGCTGTTGGCTGCTGGCACGTTTGAGCTGGGCAGGTTTTGGGCTTGGTATGACGGTTGCGGGTAGCAGTATATCGTTGTTATATATCGCCGCAGTATTTGACTTATTGTTTATCGCTTCGATGGCATTTGTGATATGTCGAGCGGTATTACAGGTCAAGCAGTATAAGCAAATGGGCATCTTAGCGAAACTGGCATTATTGACCGTTGGCAATGGAATCTGCTACTGGGGTATTATCAATGCCGATATGAGTATGACTAAAATAGGTATTTATCTAGGGTTTTATTTAATTATCGGCTTGGTGCTGACCATTGGTCGCCGCGTGGTGCCATTCTTTATTGAACGTGGTCTGAGTGTGGGAACGACGGAAGTCATCAAGTTGCGCAATAGTAAAGTACAGGATATTGCGAGTTTATTGTTTTTCTTAGCGTTTTTTATCAGTGACTTGTTTTATCCTAATCAGTATCTGCTGACTATTACGGCGCTTGGCGTAGCAGTGGTTAATATCGTCCGTTTGGTAGGCTGGTATCATCGCGGTATCTGGCAAAAGCCATTGCTTTGGTCATTATATGTTGCATTTTTGGGCATGTGTTTGAGTTTTCTGCTGTATGCGCTGCAACCATGGTTGGGCTATACTCATAGTATTGCGATGCATGGGCTTGCCATTGCAGGCGTTGGTATGATGACCGTAGCGATGATGACGCGGGTATCGCTTGGTCATACGGGACGCAGCATTCATCAGCCGCCCAAGACGGTGAATATTATGTATGGTCTGATGGTATTGGCATTTGTCAGTCGCGTGCTGTTGCCGCTTGCCGATATGAGTCACTATCTATTATGGATCATGATTGCCCAAGGGGCGTGGATTGCTTGCTTCGTGCTATTTTGCATCAGTTATTTGCCGATGCTGGCACGTCCTAGACCTGATGGTTTGTTTGGTTAGAGCCTGTAGAGCCGTTATAATGCTATCGCCAAAATAATAGGGTATTTATCCAAGTCTATCGACTGATTGTTGATATTTTTAAGTAGATTATTTTGCAAATGTTATAAGGTTTTAAGACCTTTGTTTTCCAGACACTGTTTGTTTGAAATACCGTTTGTTTGAGACACTGACTTTTCAAGACCCTCATTTTCAAACTTATAGAGTTACATTGCTAAAATTTAAGCTGATACATATTTGAAAGATTTATATAAAATAGGAGCGCAAATAAATGCGATTGACCAATTATAGCGATTATGCGCTGCGCTCATTGATTTACTTGGCAGTGAGACCAGAGCCGCCATTACTTGCAAATATCAGTGATATTGCCGACAGTTATGGCATTTCTAAAAGTCATTTGACCAAGATTATTCATCAGTTGGGTCAGCTTGGTTATATAGAAAGTGTGCGTGGTAAAAATGGTGGTATACGTTTGGCTCGTGCGCCAAAAGACATCAATTTGGGTGTATTAATTAAAAAAATAGAGCCGGACTTTGATTTGGTCGAGTGTTTTGCGACACCCGCGAATGATAAGAGTAGTGATGGTCGACAGACTGGTTTGCCTATTACGCTTATTGATGAAACGACAAATAACGCTAGAGGCTGTGTCATTAGCCCAGCATGCCAACTAAAAAGTGTATTCTTTGAAGCATTAACGGCATTTATTAACGTCCTTGAGCGCTATACCTTGGCAGATATCATCAATAACGAAGATGAGCTAGCGTCTTTATTGTTTCGTTAATAACTTTTGATGTTGATGGCGTCATTGCAAAAAAGGGAGCGACCATCTTGGTCACTCCCTTTGTTATGCTTCTAATGTGAGATTATACGGTCAATTAAGCTTTTTCTAATTTTGGACGGGCTTTATCAATGGCTTTTAATAGCGCCACTTCAAATTCACCGTCATTGAATGTCACTAAATAGGAATGTGCGGCGCAGAAATTACGCGCATCGCGCCATTCATGTGCCAAATTGCTTGCCCAATCGCAGTATTGCTTGCCTGCATCGGGCTCATTTTTTAGCGCTTTTTTGGTCGTTGGGTGCAGTATCAGTTCAGGTAATATCGCCTCTAATAACTTCATCGGTGGACTCATAAAGGTATCATCGACGTGCAAGCTTTGACTGGCAGGATGATAGGCTAATAGTGAGCCTGCATGAATCATCTCATTGGGTGAGATATAGTGGATGCCTTGTGACATTGAGAACTTAAGCTCAGGGTAACGCTTGGCGACCGCATCGCTTTCAACCAAGTCATCTGCCCATTGTACTTCAGGTACTTTTTTATGGTGGCGGCGACTGCCATAAAAGGTCGCCTGCGGGAAGTCTTTTGCCATTTGTGCACAGTGCACCGTATGGAATGGGTGGACGTTCAGTACTGCTTCGACATCTTGACCATTATTGGTTAATGCCATCACCTCATCGCGTACGTCACCAGTCAATGAATAACTATCCAAAAATATAAACTTTCCTGAGTTTAACTGTATAAGTGAGCACTGAGTGCCAATGTTTAGAACACCGCCAATGCGAAAAGATCCGCGTATATTCCAAAATCCTGCCCCTAAATCATGAATTTTATCGGTCATTGAAATTATTCCTTAGTGTTTTTATTCGAGTTTTTTAATGTCTCAGCAATTTTAATAATGAATATTTCTTATCAGTAGATGACAACTTATTATAATTGATATCTTATTATGGTGAGTCATGTACCTAAAGTCTGTTATAAAAAAGATGTTGATTGTTAGGTTCAGTGTATAACGTTAAAGTCGGATATAAGCCTATATTACTCGAGGGTCATTGTCATTCATAGCTTATAATTTATAGATTATTATTTAATGAATCTGTATAATATCTCTCACTATTTAATTTGTATTTGAAGGTTGAGTCATGAGATTTTTTGGAAAAATGAGCGCATCAGCGGTTATGGCAACGATGTTATTAGCAGGTTGCTCAAGCCTAAACAATGATAACAGCGTCACTAAAATTGACACTATCCAAGCTGCTCAAACCGCACCAGTCCCACAAGTGGGTTTTCGTTTCAGCACTACTGAGAATTTTGATCTTGCCAATCAAAACAAACTTTCTTGGCGTGTGTTTTATGACAAACCCTCCACAGGTGCAGATGCTACTTGGTTTGAGGCCGTAAAACATGGTGATCTAGCCACGGTCAAATACATGGTTAACAATGGTCAAGACTTAGAAGTTAAAGATACAGGTAGCCTTAACCAAACGGCGTTAGGCTGGGCTGCTTTTATCGGCTATGAAGATGTGGTCGATTACTTAGTCAGCAAAGGTGCTGATATCTATGCTAAAGATGACGGTGATGTTTATAACGTCATGAAATCTGCTGTACTGGGGAAAAATACCAATATTGTCAAAAAAGTACATACGTTATTGAATGAAAAAGCGCCTGTGGACTTAAATGATCAGACGGTAGAAAGTGATGGTGAAACCTTGATTATGGTTGCAGCTAGTAATAATCGCCTTGAAACTGTCAAATATTTATTGGCGCAAGGCGCTAATCCAAGTCTAGTAGCAACGACCAAAGACAAAAAAATGGGCTCGTATGATCAAGGTGCTTATTCATATGCGTGTTCGCGAGATTTGGTTGATATGCAAAAGCTATTAGCCGCCAATGGTGCTGTGAATCATCGCACTGGCAAAGCGAGCTGTGAATAATAGCGTTAATGACTTTACAAAAAAGGCTGCCATTTCGGTAGCCTTTTTTTATGCTAAGCGCTCCCAAGTCAGAGAGTGACCAGCGGATCGTTTATAAGTGCTTTTCTCATGAGCACCTCGTTTATGAGCAGTTTTTATAGTCGTAAGCGGATATACGAGGATTGTTGCCATAGTTGTCGTTACTACATAAAAACTGATCGAAGCGGGTATCGCCATTAATATAGCGATGCATCCAAGCAATACCTGGTTTGCTCAGTAATATCTCATTAAAACGATAACTTGGACAAAAATGGCTACCATTCTTTATCTCAATCTTCATTTTTGCACCTGTAGCCTTATCATAAAAATGGCTGCTGTATTTTTTATTTGAGGCAATACGATCATTTTGGCAAGTAATGAATAAAGCAGGCGTGTTCATTTCGCCATAGTCTTTATCATGATAGGGCGTTTGCGGAATAATCGCTCGAACGGTCTGACGTTTTGTCGCTAGCTGGAGTGCGCCGCCGCCGCCCATTGACCAGCCAATAGCGCCCAAGCGCGTACTATCTATCTGAGCGCCTACCGTATTGTCACGAAGCATATGATCAAGCGCGGCACTTAACTGCGCCGCACGGCTCTCTGGGTCATCATAAATGGAGTTGGTATCGATGGTAATAACCACAAATCCCCAAGATGCCAAACGCGGCCCCCACCATTTAATAGAAGATTCGTAGGACACATAACCGGGTATCACTGCGATTCCGCCTAACAGACCACAGCCGCCCGCGTTGGTTGGATAATAAATAGTTCCGCCGCCAAAGCCGTTGGCTAACTGACGAGGAACAGCTTTCTTAGCCACCGAAAAAGGCTCTTTATCACGCGTATCTGACAGATTAGCCGCTGTAATAATACTGTCGGCGATACAGTTTGACGGCACGGCTGGTGTTGATACAGGCGATGTTATTGCAACCGCTGACGCTATCGAGGTTGATACTATTTTGGTCGATTGCTCTTTAATTGTGAGCTTGTTAGTTGCGGCTACTTCGTCTAACGTAACTGCCGACGCATTTATAGAAAAAACCAGTGCACCTATAGCGACAATCCATTGCGAATAAAAAGGGTGTTTGGGCATGATAGAGAATCTGTTATAGGTGAGTTGGATTTTGTCGCAGGTTATATTTTGAGGATATAAGTTTTTGTGAATCGCATTTATATATAATAGATCAAAATAATAGTAGACAGTAATCTGCTTGCTGTCAAAAATATACGTCACCTACGCAGTATATAAATCAGCAGTTTTTAGTGTTCAACAGACCCTAAGCATAAATAAAGCAATACCGATAACACACCGAAACCAGAGTCTGGTATTTGGTGTGCTAAAATCATACATGACGCCTATCCCTAGCATCAGCCATTATTTACATTATTATTTTTGTCATTATTTCAGCTATTATCGTCCTATTTCTATTACTCACGCCAGATCATCCGCGTCCAACATAGCCTGTATCCCTGTGAAAAATACCATCAGTAAACCCCAGAATAATATGCCAGAACCTATATCTACACCAATCAATAATGCGACATCGTGGGTCTTAAAACTCACCATTGGCTTGATTGGGATGTTTGCCTTTTTGCAAGTGTATTCTATTCAGGCCATTTTGCCCGTATTGATGGTGGATCTATCCGCAACTGAGGTGCAAGCTGGCATGATCGTCGGTGCAACGGTGATGGCGATTGCTATTATGTCGCCATTCTTGGGCATGCTGTCTGACGCTGTGGGGCGTAAATCCTTTATCGTTGGCGCATTATTATTTTTAGCAATACCAACTGCTTTAATTGCCCAAAGTCCGAGTATTGGTTGGATGGGCATGTGGCGGTTTATGCAAGGGTTGTCTGTACCGGGCATTACCGTGGTGACGATTGCTTATATCGGTGAAGAGTTTGAGGGACGCGCTGTCACAGAACTTATGTCGTTCTATGTCTCAGGCTCGGTACTTGGCGGCTTTATGGGGCGATTTTTGCTTGGACATTTGCACGAGATTATCGGCTGGCGTGCAGGCTATTATGTGATGGCAGCGATGACCCTTATCGGTGCGCTGTGGGTCGGCAAGATGCTACCATCGTCACAGCAGTTTGTGGCCAATCCGAATTTTCGTTCCGCGATGCAGACGCTCGGTGAGCATTTAACCAATCGTTATGTGGTGACGGCTTGTCTGTTAGGGGCGTGTGTTTTATTCTCACTCGTGGGTTGTTTTACCTTTATCAATCTACATCTTGCTAAGACGCCATATGAGTTGAGTACGGGTGCGCTTGCCAATATTTTTGCCGTTTATTTGATAGGCGTTGTTATTACGCCATTGTCGACGACCTTGCTACGTCGCTTTGGTTCAGCGCGCACAGTACGTGTGGCTGTTTTCGTTTCTATGATTGGGGTGCTGTTAACACTAGTGACGCCGTTATGGGGCATTATTATTGGTCTTGCTATTATGTCCTCAGGTGTCTTTATCACCCAAGCTGCTACCATCAGTTATATCGCCGTCAATGTTAAAAAAGGGCGCTCATTGGCGTCTGGTTTATATTACATGGGGTATTATGCTGGCGGTACGATGGGTGCGTGGTTATGCGGTATGGCTTATGCGCGCGGGCAGTGGTCGCTCACAGTATGGCTGCTCTTATTTGTACAGATTTTGGCATTACTGGTTGCCAGTTTTGGCATGATTAAAACAAAATCACGTGTGGCTTGATGGCTGTTTTTGAGCAATTTTCATCAAGCTATTGCCTCTTAGGATGTTTACGTAAGGTTGCTTTACATAGCATCTATTTTTTCTTACTATCGATATAGCCTGTTCAATACACCCTAATAATTCTATTAATACTGTTAGCCACTATCAATTTTTAAACAGCCAATTTTTAAATAGCCACTGGTTAAACCGCAATTTTTTATAAATAAAAGCTAAAATAACTAGGGCTGCGTGCCATCAATTATTTATGATTCACCCGCATAATAACTTATCCGCATGACCAACAAGGACGTCACATCTATGTCAAATATTTACCACAGCGCCCCTTCTGCTTACGATTATCCCTTATTAGTTAAGCAGCTATTGAACCGTGCCAAAACGGTGTCGCTAGAGCAAGAAATCGTTTATGCTGACAAAAAACGCCTTACCTATAAAGATTTATTCAATCGTATCAATCGCTTGGCCAATGTCTTAGCAGGTTTAAATCTAGATGCAGGTGATATAGTGGCGGTGATGGATTGGGACAGCCATCGTTATCTGGAGTCGTATTTTGCGGTACCGATGTCAGAGTATATTTTGCAAACCGTTAATATCCACCTATCGCCAGAAAAAATTCTTTATACCATCAATCATGCTAAGCCGAAAGTGCTGCTGCTCAACTCTGAGTTTGCGCCATTGGTCAAAAGCTATCAGTTTGAAAACTCTAGTATTGAGCACATTATTTGGCTAGATGATGATGGCGTGACATCTGAAGGAGTCTTTGGTGGTAATCAAAACCGAGTAGTGGGTGAGTATGAAGCGTTATTACAAGCTGCCGATAGTGAGTTTGACTTCCCAGATTTTGATGAAAACACCATTGCCACGACGTTTTATACCTCAGGCACGACGGGCGATCCAAAAGGCGTATTTTTTAGCCACCGCCAGTTAGTATTGCATACCCTCACCGAAGCGGCGACACTAGGTATGCTGCCCGACAAGCAAGGCGTCAGTTACGGTGATGTCTATATGCCGATGACGCCGATGTTCCACGTTCATGCATGGGGCTTTCCATTTACCGCGACCATGGCTGGTCTGAAGCAAGTGTATCCAGGACGCTATGCACCAGATGTGTTAATGGATTTGATTATTAATGAAAAAGTCAGTATTACCCATTGTGTCCCAACGATTTTGCAAATGGTGCTCAAAGAAGCGCAAGATCGCGGTGCTAGCTTTAATGGCTTAAAAATGATCATCGGTGGTTCAAGATTGACTGAAGGTCTGGCAAAAACCGCCATGGCACAAGGCATCGAAGTATATACTGGTTATGGTATGTCAGAGACAGCGCCCCTTATTAGCTTGACAGAATTTAGTCTCGACGAGCCTGAAATGAGTGAAGATGAAGATATCACTCGCCGTTGTATGACTGGTAAGCCAGTATTGATGGTGGATGCTCAAATATGGAGTAGCAATAATGAGTCGGTTGGTACCGGTCAAGACAATACTGGCGAGCTGGTATTACGCGCACCTTGGCTAACGCAAAGCTATCTAAAAAATGACGATGCGGGCAAAGAGCTGTGGGAAAACGGCTATATGCACACCCAAGACATTGCTTATATACGTTCTGATGGTTATATTAGAATTACTGATCGCTTAAAAGATGTCATTAAGTCAGGCGGCGAGTGGATATCGTCATTAGAGATTGAGACGATTTTGTCGTTACATCCAGCGGTCGCTGACGTATCTGTGATTGGGGTACGTGACAAACAGTGGGGCGAGCGTCCATTGGCCTTGATTGTGTTAAAACCTAATGCTCAAGACACGAGCGTTGATGATATCAAAGCCATTGCTGAGAAAGCTGTAGAGCGGGGTATTATCCCGAAATATGGTGTGCCAAGTCAGTTTAAGTTCGTCAATGAGCTACCAAAGACTTCTGTTGGTAAACATGACAAAAAAGTGATGCGTGAGATGTATGCTGATCAAACTGAGGTATAGGCTTAAAGTGGCTTAACTATTGAGCAGATAACTGGCTTAACTATTGAGCAGATAACTGGCTTAATAGTTGACCTTTATTGTTAGCTCTGCTACATTTTAAACCGATACCTACTAAATTGATACGTAGTGTATCGGTTTTTGTTCTATTAGAGATAGCTGGCAGGGATAGCCAATCTTTACTATGACAATATTACATCGTATTACCCATCATTTATGCTAAGGACAGCTATTATGAGCGAGCAAACCGCCACTTCAGTGACCAACCAATCGTCAGAGCAAGCTCAGACTTCTCAAGCGTTATCTAATACCACTCAAACCTTTGCTGAGATTTATCAGTCTTCTATTGAAAATAAAGAGCAGTTTTGGGCAGAGCAAGCAAAGCGTGTCTATTGGCATAAAGAGCCTGAACAAATCCTTGATGACAGCAATCTGCCATTTGCGCAGTGGTATGTCGGTGGCGAGACCAATCTTTGCTATAACTGTGTGGATCGCCATCTTGCAGAGCGCGCAGAGCAGGACGCTTTTATCTGGTTATCCTCTGAGATTAACCAAGAGCTAATCGAAACCTTTCCTGCAGTCGTCGATGCATTTAAAGACTTGGGTAATAACGTTGAGCTTTACACGGACTATACCAAACGTCGTCTGACCTATAATGACCTATATAAAGAAGTCAATTATTTTGCCGATGTGCTACAGCGTCATGGTATTGGCAAGGGCGATCGCGTCGTCATTTACATGCCGATGATTCTAGAAGCCGCTTATGCCATGTTGGCTTGCGCTCGTATCGGTGCGGTACATTCTGTGGTATTTGGTGGATTTGCTGCCTATAACTTAGCCATTCGTATGGATGATGCCGAAGCAAAAATGGTCATCACGGTGGATGCAGGTTTGCGCGGTGGTAAAGTTATTAATTATAAAAATCTTGTCAATCAAGGGGTAGAGCAAGCAACGGTCAAGCCCGAACATGTATTGGTCATCAATCGTGGCATTTTACCATTTGAGCCAAAAAATATTGATGTTGATTATGCAACCCATCGCCGTATCAGCTGTGAAGCCAATGCGATTGTCGAGCCAGTTTGGCTTGAGTCAAATACGCCATCATATTTACTTTATACCTCAGGCACTACGGGTACGCCAAAAGGCGTGCAACGTGATACCGGTGGTCACGCGGTTGCGCTAACGACGTCGATGGACTATATCTACGATGGCAAGGCGGGCGAGACATTTTGGGCGATATCAGATATCGGCTGGGCGGTCGGGCATTCTTACACCATTTATGCACCATTGCTGGCTGGCATGACGAGTGTGATGTATGAAGGCTTACCACATCGACCAAACCCTGGTATCTGGTGGCGAATTGTGGAAGCCAACAAGGTCAATATTTTGTTCACCGCGCCGACCGGCGTACGTATGCTCAAAAAGCAAGATGAGACATGGATGACACGCTACGATGTCTCAAGTGTCAAATCGTTCTTTTTGGCAGGTGAACCACTGGATGAATCGACAGCCAACTGGCTGACTAAGCATTTAGGTGTGCCAATTTTAGACCATTATTGGCAAACAGAGTCTGGCTGGCCCATTCTAAGTAACACGCCCAAATTTAATCATAAGCCACACAAGCAAGGTTCACCCGGTTATCCCATGTATGGTTATGATGCGCATGTCATTAATGAAGAAACTGGCGAACCTTGTAAAGCTGGCGAAAAAGGACTGCTTGCGATTCGTGCACCATTGCCGCCCGGTTGTCTGACCACGGTATGGCGAAATGACGAACGCTTTGTCAGTAGCTATTTTGGTCTGTTTGATGGCAAGCAATACTCAACCTCAGACTATGCCGTGACTGATGAGGAGGGTTATTTTTATATCTTAGGGCGCACTGACGATGTGATTAACGTCGCCGGTCATCGTATTGGCACGCAAGAAATTGAAGAGGCGATTAGCACGCATCCAGAAATGGCAGAATGTGCGGTTGTGGGTATTCATGATGAATTGAAAGGAGAGTTGCCGATAGCCTTTTGTGTGCTGAGAGATCATGAACAAGTGGCGACGACCGAAAACCGTTTCCGTATTGAGCAGCAGGTCATCGGTGCTGTGGTCAAATCCCTTGGTGGTATCGCAAGACCAGCGGCAATTTATTTCCCGCAAGCACTACCAAAAACGCGCTCTGGCAAAATCTTACGTCGAGCCATTCGTGCTCTAGCAGAAGGCAACGAAACAGGAGATATGTCAACGCTTGATAATCCAACAGCGATTGAGGCGATTAAGCAGTCTATGAAAGACTACTAATACGATGGCGTATTAATTGAAAAAAGCCATCTAACGTTAATATTGAAAAAAAGCTCATGCACAATCATGGGCTTTTTTGTTTTCAATTTAAGGCGTCTCTTCATTTTTATCACTACTTAGTCGCTTTCGCTCAAACTGAAAATATACCTTACATAAAGTTTTTTTCGTTAACATAAACTCAGATAAAATTTTGACAAAGCGCTTGACCCTAAAAATGGTTTATTGGTATAGTCAATAACGATACGAAATAAATCATTTTATAAATTACGTTTGATCGATAAAAGCTCATCATTTTTTCTCTCTTTTTGAATATTAAGACACCGCTAAAGGGTAGTCTCGCAAACAAGATAAGGATATCTTATGCACCACGTCAAGCAGCTCATCAATGGTCAATTTGTTGATTCTAATACCAGTGAATGGATTGATATCACCGATCCTGCCACGCAAGAAGTCATCGCTAAAGTTCCGCAAACTACTGACGATGAAATAAATCAAGCGGTCGCTGCTGCTCAAGCAGCGTTTCAAACGTGGCGCAAAACGCCCATTACTACACGTGCCCGTATCTTTTTAAAGTATCAAGCATTGATACGCGACCATATGGACGAGCTGGCAGAAATACTGACGGCAGAGCAGGGCAAAACCATTGCTGATGCGCGTGGCGATGTGTTCCGTGGTTTAGAAGTGGTTGAGCATGCTGCTGGTATTGCCAATTTACAAATAGGCGACTTCGTTGAAAACGTCGCTTCAGGCGTTGATACTTACAGTATTTGGCAGCCATTAGGCGTCTGTGCGGGTATCACGCCATTTAACTTTCCGGCGATGATTCCTTTATGGATGTTCCCAATGGCGATTGCCACGGGCAACACTTTTATCCTAAAACCATCTGAACAAGACCCAATGGTGACCATGCGTTTGGTTGAACTGGCAATAGAAGCGGGCGTACCTGAAGGCGTGCTAAACGTCGTACATGGCGGCAAAGCCACTGTCGATGCCATTTGTGATCATCCCGATATCAAAGCAGTTTCTTTTGTGGGTTCGACCAACGTCGGCAAACACGTTTATGAGCGTGCCAGTCAATCAGGCAAACGCGCACAGTGTATGATGGGTGCAAAAAACCATGGCGTTATCTTGCCAGATGCCAATAAAGAGCAAACGCTTAATCAGCTAGCAGGTGCTGCCTTTGGTGCTGCTGGTCAACGTTGTATGGCATTGTCAGTTGTGGTACTAGTAGGCGCTGCGGGTGCATGGATTGATGATATCAAGGCCAAAGCAGAAGGTTTAATCGTCTCAGCTGGTAAGCATGATAAAGACTTAGGTCCGCTAATTTCTCCCGCGGCAAAAGCGCGTGTTGAGCATTTGATTGGTACTGGAGTAGAAGAAGGGGCAAGCTTGATTCTTGATGGTCGCGGTATTACGGTTGAAGGGTATGAGAAAGGCAACTTTGTAGGACCTACTATCTTTGATAACGTCACTGCGGATATGCAAATTTACAAAGAAGAAATCTTTGGACCTGTACTGTGCATCATGCGTGCTGCCAGCTTAGATGAAGCGATTGAATTACTCAACGCCAATCCACATGGTAATGGTACGGCTATCTTTACTCAGTCAGGTGCAGCTGCGCATAAGTTCCAACAAGATATCCAAGTGGGCCAAATCGGTATTAACTTGCCGATTCCTGTACCATTACCAATGTTCTCATTCTCAGGCTCGCGTGCCAGTAAACTTGGTGATCTCGGTCCTTATGGTAAGCAAGCGGTACAGTTCTATACTCAAACTAAGACCGTCACGGCGCGCTGGTTTGATGATGAGGCGAGCCGCGGGGTTAATACCACTATTTCAATTTAACGCTGAATCACCTATATTTGCATTGACGCTTTAATACACTCTATTCAGCACAAGGATGACCCCATGGATTTTTCATTGACCGATGACCAAATTGCCTTTCGCCAAACTGCTAGACAGTTTGCACAAAAAGAGCTAAAGCCCAATGCCGCTGAATGGGATCGCACCTCGCATTTCCCAATTGATGTGATTAAAAAATCAGGCGAGCTCGGCTTTTTAGGGTTATATACCAACCCTGACTATGATGGCTTGGGTCTGCCGCGTTTAGATTCTGCGATGGTGTTTGAGGAGTTAGCATGGGGTGATACGGCTGTTGCTGCTTATATGAGCATTCATAACATGGCTGGCTGGATGATTGGTGAGTTTGGCAGTGATGCATTGTGCAAAAAATATTTGCCAAATATGGTTAGTGGTGAATGGCTGGGCAGTTATTGTTTGACCGAGCCTAATGCCGGTTCTGATGCGGCATCACTACGTACCAAAGCCGATAAGCAAGGCGAGCATTATATTCTTAACGGCGAAAAAACCTTTATCTCAGGGGCAGGTTCCACTGATGTGTTAGTGGTTATGGCACGTACGGGCGCTGCAGGTCCAAAGGGGATTTCAGCATTCGTAGTTGATGCAGACAGTGCTGGTATCGAATACGGCAAAAACGAGCATAAAATGGGCTGGAAAGCGCAGCCAACGCGGACGATTAGCTTTAAAGATGTCAAAGTGCCAGTAGAAAACCTCATCGGTGAGGAAGGTCAAGGTTTTCGTATTGCTATGAAAGGTTTAGATGGCGGGCGGATTAATATTGGTATCTGTGCAGTAGGAACAGCGCAAGCGGCGCTTGAGACAGCGACCAATTATGTACAAGAGCGCAGTCAGTTTGGCAGCCCGATTGCCAGCTTACAATCGGTACAATTTAAGCTTGCCGATATGCTGACTCAAACCATCACTGCACGGCAAATGCTGTATTTAGCGGCCAGCAAAGTCGACAATAATGATGCACAGGCCTCTACTTATTGCGCCATGGCAAAGCGTTTGTCTACTGACTTGTGTTTCGATGTTGCCAATGAAGCTCTGCAACTACACGGTGGCTACGGTTATCTCAATGAGTATCCGCTTGAGCGTCATGTGCGAGATTTGCGTGTGCATCAGATTTTGGAAGGTACCAATGAGATTATGCGCGTGATTGTCTCGCGTCAGCTCTTACAAGATGATGCGTTGAGCCAGTTACGCTAATCAGTTTATATAAATAGATAATTTGCTTATTCGAATTTATAAATAAAGCGGTTTTATAAAAAATTATAACAAGGATATTTCATGACGGATTATACCAACTTAAAACTATCGATTGATGCTCATATTGCAACGCTAACATTGAACAACCCTCCTGCTCATACGTGGACGATGGACAGTCTAAAGGCGCTTAAGCAACTGGTCACTGATCTCAATACTAATGACGAAGTATATGCGTTAATCATCCATGGCGATGGCGAAAAGTTCTTTTCAGCAGGTGCCGATTTAAATAATTTTGCAGATGGTGATAAAGGTCGTGCGATCAGTATGGCGATAGCCTTTGGTGAAGCGTTCGAGGCACTGTCAGCCTATCGCGGCGTGAGCATCGCGGTCATCAATGGCTATGCGATGGGCGGTGGTCTTGAGTGCGCACTCGCTTGTGATATCCGTATTGCAGAAGATCATGCTCAAATGGCATTACCTGAGACCGGTGTGGGACTGTTACCTTGTGCTGGCGGTACGCAAAATCTAACGGCTTTAGTAGGTGAAGGCTGGGCAAAGCGTATGATATTATGCGGTGAGCGCGTCGATGCAAACACAGCCTTACGTATTGGCTTGGTTGAAGAAGTCACTGCAAAAGGTGGCGGTTTATTAGCGGCACAAGCACTAGCGCAAAAAGTCGCTAAGCAATCACCGGTCGCTGTCAGTTATTCTAAGGCGCTTATTCAAGCAGCAAGACACACACCGCCTGCGCAAAACCTTATCCATGAGCGTGAAGCCTTTGTTAAATTGTTTGATACCAAAGATCAGCGTGAAGGCGTACAGGCATTCTTAGAGAAGCGTAAGCCTATTTGGCAAAATAAATAAATGATACTTAAGTTATTTTAGCCAAAAGTTAGTTTAACCAAAATAATATTTTCTCAATTTTTCATTTTGTAGGTCACTTTTATGACAACAGCTATAGAAGGCACAGTAGAAGAAGGCACAGAAGACGCGCCAGTATTATTCAGCACCGAACCGACAGATTGTGGTCACCTGATTGGAATCATGACGTTAAACACGCCCAAATCTCTTAATGCCCTGAGCGTTGAGATGTGTCAGTTATTAGCCCAGCAGCTAGAGCAGTGGCAAAATGACGATCGGATAGTAGCATTACTATTAAAAGGCGCAGGCGATAAGGCATTTTGTGCTGGCGGTGATATTCGCAAGCTTTATGACAGTATGTCTAGTGATGCACCGCTACCGAATCCTTATGCGACAGAATTTTTTGGTCATGAATATCGTCTTTATCGGCAGATGCACTTTTATTCCAAACCACTAATACTCTGGGGTGACGGCATTATCATGGGTGGTGGCATGGGCTTGATGGCAGGTTGTAGCCACCGCTTGGTCACAGAGCGCACGCGATTTGCCATGCCAGAAGTGACTATTGGGCTGTTCCCTGATGCTTCTGGCAGTTGGTTTTTGCAGCGTATGCCAGCTAAAACGGGCTTGTTCTTAGGGTTGACGGGCGCGATATGTAATGGCAATGATGCGCTATTAGCCAATCTTGCAGAGTATGCCGTCGCCAGTAGTGACTATGATGCCGTCATACAAAGTTTAAAACAGAGTGACTGGCAGGTTGCCGCTAGTCGTACGGATAAATGCGATAACAATAGTGCTCATAGTGTCGTTAGCCGTGTGCTTGCAGCGCAACCAATTGCCAAGTTGCCTGCTAGTAAATTGGCAATCCATTGGCAATCTATTCAGCAGTTGATGAACAGCGGCGGACTGGGTGATATCGATGCTTTATTACAAAGTGATGCGGCACTCGAAAAAATAGATACAGAGTTTGCCAATGACAGCTGGACGCAGCGAGCAGTAGACACTTATCGCCATGGCTGTCCAGTTACCGCTGCTTTAACTTATGCGCTTTATTATAAAGTCACTGACTTATCACTAGAGCAAGTTCTGTATTTAGAAGCCAATGTAGCCGTACATTGTGCCGCCAATCCTGACTTTAAAGAAGGGGTACGTGCGCTGCTCATTGATAAAGATCGTAATCCACAGTGGTCACGCTCACTAGCAGACTGCCTAAGTAGCGAAGGGCAGGCGTACATACAGCAGCACTTTGTGAATCCTTATGCTAAAGGTGAGCATCCGTTAGACGATTGGTTGGGTGATAAGGCTTTAGGCAGTCAGTCTGTGCGTTAAAAATTGAATTTATCAATTCAATATAGACATCAAATTAAAATTACACTCAATTAAATAGTTTACAGCTATATGTGTAGCAACGCCTGCGCGCATGATTAATACTAACCATCAAGGAATGATGAGATGAATATAAAGGATGTAAATGCCACCGATAACGATACTACTAAGCCAAATATTGCTTTTATTGGGCTTGGTAATATGGGCGCACCAATGGCAGAGAACTTGTTAAAAGCAGGTTACCCGCTCTCGGTTTATGATTTATCCGCAGAAGCAACTGAGCGATTGCAGCAAGCAGGTGCCAGTGTAGCAGACAGCCCTAAAGATGCTGCACGTCATGCACAGGTCGTTATCAGTATGTTGCCTGCTGGCAAGCACGTCCATTCTGTCTATTTAGGAGATAATGGCGCTGACGGTCTACTTGCAGAGTTACCACAGGGCACATTGGTGATTGACAGCAGTACCATTGCAGCGGCTGATGCAAGAACAGTGGCGGAGGCGGCAAGCAAACTTGGCATAGACTTCTTAGATGCCCCAGTCTCTGGTGGTACGGGTGGTGCTATCGCTGGTACGTTAACCTTTATCGTCGGTGGCAGCACTGATGCCTTTGCCAAAGCTGAGCCGATACTGGCTGTGATGGGCAAAAATATCTTTCATGCAGGCGAGCATGGCGCAGGACAAGTGGCAAAAATCTGTAATAACATGCTGTTAGGTATTCTGATGGCAGGAACGGCAGAAGCGATTAATCTGGGCGTCAAAAACGGTCTCGATCCAAAAGTGCTATCGGATATCATGCTACAAAGCTCAGGTCGTAACTGGACACTAGAGGTATACAATCCTTATCCGCAAGTGATGGAAAATGTCCCTTCTAGCAATGGCTACCAAGGCGGCTTTATGAGTAAGCTCATGCAAAAGGATCTTAACCTTGCCATGCAGACCGCTGAAGATACTCAGGTAGAGACGCCGATGGGAGCCAAAGCGACAGAGCTATATGAAGCGCATGCAATCGAGAACGGCGATAGAGATTTCTCGAGCATTATGGCGCGTCACGACAGCTCAGTATTGACTTAAGATTTTAAAAAAAGCATAACTAAAAAAGGTCTACATTATCATAATAGTGCAGACCTTTTTTTGGACTTATTTTTGGTTTATATCAAGGCATTTAACTTGGCAGCTCATAGACGAGCGACTGAATATCTTTCGCTGCTTTTTGCAGTTGTGGGACATGGGTTAAGAGATCATCTAAAGACACTCGTATGGTCGGTGCATGAAGATATAGCGAAGCAAGGTAGCGCGACTTTCTATCCCGTATCGGTACGGCGATTGCCACCATCTCAGAGATAAACTCTTCATTATCGATACCAATACCTGTTTCAGCGATACGATCAAGCTCAGCGTTTAGCGCATCGATATCGGTAATCGTATTTTTGGTAAACTTATCCAATGACAGGTTTTGCAGTATTTTGTCGCGGCTTGTGCGCGGCAACTGACTTAAATATAGCTTACCAGTCGCTGTACACCACATTGGCGACTTTGCGCCCACTGGCAAATAAATCTGTATCGGCAAGGTCGTATTTGCACGGTTGGTATAGATCATGTTCATCTGATAAGGCACACCGATCCCGCAAGTCTCTTTTAGCTCATCAACCAGCTTTTGCAAAATCATTTGTCGCTCATTAAAGAACAATCGCTGCTGCCAAAGCTCAACACCCAAGTTGCGTACCCGCTTGCCCGGTATAATGCCGCCGCCAATATCCACAGTCACAAACCCTTCATCGAGCAGATTTTGAATCAATCGATGAATGGTCGGCTTTGGAATATCAAGCTCTTGCGATAGCTCAAGTGGTGAGAGCGGTTTTGAGGCATAAGACACCGCCTCGATAATCTCTAACACACGGGTAATCGACGATACTTTAGGCATATGAGTGGCTCAATAAGAATAAAAAGAATACAGTAGGAAGCACAACAAGGCATTAATAGATAACAGTAAATACGCAGCCTTGCGACAAATTTTCCTATCCTCTAATTTAGCATAATATCAAGCTTAGACAAGATCTAGTTACTTTATATGCCAATACTAAATGCATCCATACTAACGTTACACAGTCATACAATATTGAAAATTTATGCTAATGCTTTATTTTTCTGAAAAGTTTTCTAAAAGCAATAATTACTACACCAACTCACAAAATACAACAAACTGTAGTAATAAGCTATATAACTGTCATTGAGTTAAATAAAGAGGTAGGTCATTATAATGACATATTTTGTAATATCCTTACATGAAGATTAAGCTAACCAATATTCATGTTTGCGCTGCTGAGTTACTTTAAGAGCATTGTGTAACAGAAAGACGAAGTTTTGCGGATTGGTGTAGTAATTATTACAATATCTATGCAATCTTTACATAACGGCAAATAAAAAGCGCTCCTAGAGGGGTGACTTTTCCGGCCAAAATTGTTTTAATCTGCTCAACAAAATGATCGATTTAAAAAAAGCTAAATTGTCATTTTTTATGGGCGACTTATTCCACACTTTAGGAGAGTATTTATGAGACTTATTAAATTAACAGCAATTTCTGCTGCCGTTTTAGCATCAACTGCTGCACTAGCTGCTGAACCTGTTATCGTTGTTGATGGTAACGATGCAGTTGTATATGAAGCTGAGCCTGTTGCTGTTGCTGTTGCATATGAAGCTGAGCCTGTTGCTTATGCATACAATGCTGACGCTGGTATCGTTCGCAATACTACTGGTGCTGTTGTTGGTGGTACTAAGACTTTCTTCCAAACTGCTATCAACCCAGCTTCTGTTAGCGCTGAAGTTGGTACACTAGGTTATGGTGCTAACATCGGTTGGTCACTAAATGAGAAAACTGAATTACAAGCTGGTTGGGCAGGTGGCGATGTTTCTGATTTATTCGGCGACATTGATGTAAACGATATTGAATACGATATTAAAGATGCAGACTTTAGTAACCCGTACCTAGGTGTGCAATTACGCCCTGCTGGTAACTGGTTCACCATGGGTGCTGGTATCATCGTACCTGACAACGATATCGACGTAACTGCTGAAGGTAAAAGCGATATCTTCAAGATTGGTGATGTTAGCTATAATGCTACAGATACTGGTACTTTATCAGGTACTATAGAGCATCGTAACAAGATAGCCCCTTATGGTACTATTGGTTTCCGTCCTAACATCACTAACAACTTCGGTTTGTTTGGCGAAATTGGTGCGGCATACATGGGTAAAACTAACGCGACAGTTCGTGCAACTGGCGATGCTACTGAGACTGTTGGATATGTAAGTGGTGCAGAGACTGTTTCTAAAGGCGAGAGTACTATCACGCGTGGTGACGTTGCCGCTGCAGCACAAAAAGAATTAGAACGTAAAGATTATCTTGAGTGGATGCCAATTGTTAAGCTTGGTGCAACTTACCGCTTCTAATCTAATCACAGTTTAAGTACTGTTATTAGAAGAAGAGTAAGAAAAAACGATCCTTTTTAGGGTCGTTTTTTTTGTTTGTGAAAGGGTAGTTGTTAGAATGAATCATATGTATAAATAATCTAGAAAATAACGATGGTTTGTTGCGCTGACAATACCGCGATACGGTAATCGGACTTAATGTCTGCTATGACCATTAAAGATGACGGTTCTTTAATAGCATGAATCAAATCAGCAATCAGGTAGGAGTAATCTACTCCTAACCCTTGTGCCAGTTTGTATTGATGAATTTTGATAAAACTTTCTTTTATTTGCCACAGTAATTTAGCGATAATCTCACGCTGAAGTGGGGATAATGCTTGTAAAGCAGCCATTTCATGCTCAGAATAAAACCGCTGTGCCACGCGCCATGCTACATGATTGGTTTCAATATCAATACCAATGGGACGGTGACGACTAATGACCACTGTTACTTTACTGTTCAATGATTTATTGATTGTCTGAACAGTATTTTGATTAATATCATGATTCTTGCTGCCTGTATGACTAAAGCATACGTAATATTCACTGCTGCTAAGCCGATACGGGAAATTTGACTCATCCAAAGTATCGCACAACTTTAGCTGATCCAGTAATTGTTGTAGCAATAATCGAACGCCTTTACGTTGTAGTTGACGTTGATGCTGCGCCATTTCACGCATTGATAAACTTACTGGTGACAGGCAGTAATGCCAATTAAGCTCGTAAAGTTTCTGAAAGTCTACCTGTGATATATTGTTCGCGGATGACCACAGTAATTCATCCCACAGTCTTTTAAAGTTGAGGGATGAACACTCGCTTACTTGTGCAGTGGCGCACCACGTTGCAGGATCGAGCTGGGTATATTGTACATGGGTCAGGTTTAAGATAGAGCTTGGCATCATTGATTATATCTATTGGATTCGTTCGCTTAGTAATATGCAAAAAGCCCAGCGATATATTATTGCTGGGCTTTCAATTATAAAATATGTTGAGCTTTATCGACTGTGATTGGTTTTACTGGTGTTAGTAAGACAATTCAGCACGGCGATTTAGTGCGTAAGCTTCTTCAGTATTACCAGCGGCAGCAGGGCGCTCTTCACCATAACTGATGATGCGGATATTGTTTACTGCGACGCCTTGAGTAGCAAGGTAATCACGTGCTGCAGCAGCACGGCGCTCACCTAGTGCCATGTTGTATTCACGGCTACCGCGTTCATCAGTATTACCTGCGATAACAACGCTGGCTGCTGGATTTGAGTTGAGCAAGCTGGCATGTTGATTAAGAATGCTCGCTGCTTGTGAAGTAATTTCGCTGCTATCAAAAGCAAAGTAAACAACTGCCTGTAGGTTTTCTGCGCCCATAATAACCGCGCTTGAGTTATCTACGATGACTGCGCCAGTGTATCCAACTTGACCACCTGGGATACCTAGTGGGGCAACCACGACTTCAGAAGTAGCACGTTTGGTCGCACAACCTGTGGTTAGTGCCACAGCGCTTGATAATACAGCGAGGACTGCGATCTTAGAAAAACTGGTTGACATAATGAGCTCCTAAAATTTTAATTAATTAAAATTGTTTTTTTTGAACTGCTTACGATAAAACTTAGGCAATTGCTATCTATCATATACTAAATGTTACTTTATGTAAGTAGTATTACTGTAAATAATGCTAGAATTTACAGATAGATATGAGATCTACTACCAGCGGTGCTTGCCCCAATTTTCAGGATTGGCCCAATAATCCGCATTTAACCAATTTGGCAGCTGTTTATAGTCATATAAATTGAACTGCCAAAGTCTAGCGGACGCTGATGACTTTACAGATGAAGGCTGCTCTGATTTGTCAGTAGTATTCATCTCTAAAGATGGTTCATTCAAGATATCAAATGGGGTAAAGCCATAAGCTTTTAGATCTAGGGTGTCATCAAGGGCGATGAGCAGGTGTGCCGCATAAAGATCTCGATAGCGCATGAGCAGCGGAATATACTGCTGCAGAAACTCTGGTGAGAGTGTGGGCAACCAAAAACAGGCGAGCTCATAACGTTCAGGTAATTGTCGTTGATTGAGCTCTAATAATGTCGATATTTGTGGTGAGCGGGTATTTTTTAGCAGTGTCTTTAATGCTAACCGCGCATTTTGATCTGGGACGACCCACAGCAACTCAGTGTCATTATTAGTAGATTCAATCGTTGTGGATGCGTTCGCTTGTATGGTTAGTGAGGGCAAAAGAGCCTCAACGTAATCTATCAGTAATGGTAACGTAATGTCTGAGCGACTGTCGGTTTGCTTTATCATATAATAGGCCGTTTATCGAGTGTTGGTCATCAGTGACCCTATTAAATCATTTTAATCGCGATTATCCAATGGGTGATTGATGCTGATTATGCTGCTCTTTTAATGTATCGACTCTCCCAATCTTTTGATATATCGACTCTCTCATTACCATCTCATTTTGATAAGTATCAGGGACGATGGACATAATAAAATTGGGGTATGCTCTTGAAATTTGGCAGTTTAGGTCAATGTAGCAAGATACCATTATCATGTTAATGGTCATAAAATTATGCTAACTGATGACCTGCCTTAACCTAAATTATCCCGCTTTTTACCGTATATTTTTTTTGCCACAAATAATAATAGGAATACCCATGTCTATTGCTGAAACTGATGCTCAAATCATTAATCCTGATATGCCAGATGTGCCACCGCATGCACCAAGTAAAATTAATTTAAAAGATTACCAGAAACCTAGCTTTGATGTGGAAACGGTTGATTTAGATATTAAACTGTTCGAAAATCATGCACAGGTAGACAGCACTCTGAAGATGGTACGTCAAACAGCAGGAGATCTCGTATTGTTCGGTGAGGAGTTGGAACTGATCGCCATTACGATGAATGGTAAGTCATTGACGGCTGAGGATTATCAACAACAAGCAGGCACGTTGACGATTGCTAATGCACCTGATGTGGTTGTTTTACAGATTCAAGTACGTATCTGTCCGCAGACCAATACCGCACTTGAAGGGTTCTATATGGCGGGCAGTGGTGATGAGACGATGTTTGTCACCCAGTGCGAGCCGGAAGGTTTTCGTAAAATCACTTTTTATCCAGACCGCCCCGATGTGCTAGCGATATTTACCACGCGTCTTGAGGCGGATAAGCGTTATCCAACACTATTGGCCAATGGTAACTTGGTTGAAGCAGGTGAGGTGGCAGATGCCCCAGACCGTCATTATGCGATATGGCATGATCCAACCAATAAGCCAAGCTATCTATTTGCCTGCGTTGTCGCTGATTTAGACGTATTAACGGATTCTTATACCACTAGCGAAGGTCGTGAGGTGTTGCTGGAAATATACGCAAAGTCTGCTGACATTGATAAATGTGATGTCGGTATGCAAGCGTTGAAGGATTCGATGAAATGGGATGAGGTCAATTATGGTCGCGCCTACGATTTAGATCGCTATATGATTGTTGCCGTGAGTCAATTTAATATGGGCGCAATGGAAAACAAAGGTCTGAATATTTTTAATACCGCTTGTGTGTTATCCAGTCCTGAGACGACAACGGATGCGCGTAGCTTTAGTGTGAAAGCCATCATTGCCCATGAGTATTTTCATAACTGGACAGGCAATCGCATCACTTGCCGTGATTGGTTTCAATTGTGCTTAAAAGAAGGCTTTACCGTTTACCGCGATCAATCATTCTCAGCGGATCAGCAGTCGAGTGCCGTACAGCGTATCGACGATGTGGCGACCTTGCGTGCTCATCAGTTTGCGGAGGATGCAGGACCATTGGCACACCCGGTACGCCCTGAGAGTTTTGTCGAGATTAATAATTTTTATACGACGACTGTTTATGAGAAAGGCGCTGAAATCGTACGCATGATTGCCAATACGTTAGGAGCCGAGAATTTTCGTAAAGGCACGGATGAGTATTTCCGTCGTTATGATGGGCAAGCGGTGACGGTTGAGGACTTTTTGTCAGCGCTTAGCATCACGGATAGCAAGATTGAAAGCTTCATCGACTGGTATCGTCAGCCGGGCACACCAATGGTTTCTGGTCATCAATATTATGACCATGCAGCGCAGACACTGATGATTACGTTAAGTCAGCAAACCCGTCATGTCAGTGGCTTTGCTGCGCCAAAACCTTTGCCTATTCCGGTAGCGACTGCGCTATTTGATAAAGACAATGGTGACATTGTGGCTGAGCATATGCTGCTACTCGATCAAGCCACGCAAACCTTTACCTTCGAAAATATAACGCGTGAGCCTGTTGTATCCTTGCTACGTGATTTTAGTGCGCCAGTACAGCTCAATTATGATTATCAAGATGCAGATTTGGCATTTTTGCTCAAACATGAAACCAATGGTTTTAACCGCTGGCAAGTGACGCAGATGCTGGTCAATCGTATCTTGCTGCAAGGTCAAGGCGAGAAGAGCAGTCCTGATATCTATCTGCAAGCACTAGCGCAGACATTGCCTGTGCTCGCGGCTGAGGATGCGATGTTGGCTGCCCGCTTGCTTGATATTCCATCAGCGCAAGAGCTGGCGTCTGCTATTCATAAAGATTACGATCCAGCATTGGTGAAAGCGCAGCGCGACGACTTGTATCAGCAGCTTGCAGAGGCGCTAAACGATCAATGGGCTGAGCTTTATAAGCAGTTACCTATGCAGGCTTATGAAGATAGTGCCGAAGCTCGTGGCACCCGTGCCTTGCGTAATGTGGTTCTCGATATGGCGCTGACCGCAAATGTCGATGGCGCAGATAAATGGGCGCAGCAGCAGTATGATGATGCAAGCTGTATGACGGAGCGTTTCGGCGCGTTGAAAGCGATGGTCAATCATCAACTGCTAAATGCTGATGAGTATTTAGCGGACTTTTATAATCGCTTCCAAAATAATGATTTGGTCATCGATTTATGGTTTAGTGTGCAAGCGTCTGCTGATACTGTGACCGCTGATACTATCCAATCCTTGATCGCTCACGCAGATTTTGATTGGAATACGCCCAATCGTGTACGCTCAGTGGTCAGCGCCTTCACCTCGCAGCCAACGGCTTTATGGACGGCAGAAGGGTTAGAGCTTTATATTGGTGTGATTAAAAAGTTGGATGATGCCAATCCTGTTTTGGCGTCGCGCTTATTGCAAGTGCTAGCGCGTTGGAATACCTTGGCTGAGCCACGTCGTCAAATGGCGCATGAACGGTTGATTGAGTTGCAAAAGCAGGCTTCTTCTAAGCATGTACTTGAAAGTCTAAACAGTGTTTTAGGATCAGCGAGCGAGTAGGGTAAATTAAATGACTCTATAACAATAAACTAAATTATTTTATAAGAAAAAGCCCGTCCGATAATAATATCGGACGGGCTTTTTTATTAAACGCTTAATAATGCTTAAAAAACTTAATATTCTGTGTCTATGGGCAATCGTTATTAAAGATTAACGATTCGGCAAAACGTCTTTGACCATATCACGTAGGTTATGTAAGGCAGTGACCGTACTATCCCAATCTAAGCAACCGTCAGTGATAGACTTGCCATATTCGAGCTGACTTAAGTCAGCGGTCAGTTTCTGATTGCCGCCCTTTAGATGACTCTCAATCATCATACCGATGATCGATTTATTGCCGTTTTGAATTTGTTCCGCAACGTTTTGGATAACCATCGGCTGTAGATATGGGTCTTTACCTGAGTTGGCATGGCTTGAGTCAATCATAATCTTGCTATTGGTTTTGCCTTTTGCCAGCTCGTTTTCCACTTGCGCAACCGCAGTCTCGTCATAGTTGGGCTTGCCGTTACCACCGCGAAGTACCACGTGCGCGTAAGGGTTGCCTTTAGACTTGATGATTGAGACTTTGCCATCTGCTGACAGACCTAAGAAGCTATGACCTTCTTTTACGGCTTGCATTGCGTTAACAGCGACTGTCATGCCGCCATCTGTTCCATTCTTGAAGCCTACTGGGCATGATAAGCCTGAACTCATTTCACGATGCGTTTGGCTCTCAGTGGTACGTGCGCCAATCGCTGACCAGCTGATCAAATCCTGCATGTACTGCGGGGTATTCGGGTCTAATGCTTCGGTGGCGCAAGGCAGACCTTTTTCATTCAAATCGAGCAGTAGCTTACGGGCAGTACGCAGACCTTTTTCAATGTCGAAGCTGTCGTTCATATCAGGGTCATTAATCATGCCTTTCCAGCCAACGGTTGTGCGCGGCTTTTCAAAATATACGCGCATCACCACAAATACGCTATCTTCGATTTCTTTTGCTAATATGGCCAACCGATCGGCATATTCGTGAGCGGCTTTGATATCATGAATAGAGCAGGGGCCGATGACTACAAAGAGGCGCTTATCTTTACCGTCCAAGATGTTTTGGATAGTATTACGACCGTTTAATACGGTTTTATAGGCTGCATCTGATAAAGGTAGCTCAGTTTTTAGCTCAGCGGGAGTGATCAAAGGAATGAACTTTTCAATATTCACGTCGTCAATATCTGCATTATGGGTAACTGATGTTGTCATGGTTATATATCGTCTAGCTGATTTATAGGGAGTTTCATTATGCGGACAAAAGTGTTGGTTGACAAGGGCAGTCGCGCAGTTAATTGACTGATAACTGGAATGAGGAAACCAAAACTTAGTTATACTTGTTCAGCGCCAATCGTATATGAGCGCTTCAACAAGCAAGATTGTTACTCAATTTATCTGTCCGTATAGAAAAACGAATTAACCCGTTAAGTGGTCATTTCTGGCTTTTATCAGCTAATTTAGCTATTTGTATCATCGTCACGTATGATGACAATATAAAAGGTATGACGATAAAATAGTGAGTATGGCGAATGCTTAGGTATCACAGAGCTTTCGCGCAGATTTTATGCGTCGTATTTTATAATAATCATTCATTTATTTTATATGCATTTATTGTATTTTTTAATATCGAGAGCTTGTCATGACAGATTCTGCTACGCCTGATCAATATCATAACCTTATAGACCAAACAGAGACTGAAATTCGAAGTGCTGAATTACAGACTGTGCCATTGGTCATCGGTATCATCGCAGGTGAAGTGTCAGGGGATAGCTTGGGCGCAGACTTCATGCAGCAGATGAATAATCTACGTGGTGATATTGTGTGGGTCGGCGTCGGTGGTACAAAGATGCAAGCGCAAGGGCTGCAAAGCATTTTTCCATTGGAGCGTTTAGCGGTGATGGGTTTGGTAGAAGTTATGGCGCAATTGCCTGACTTGCTTAAAGCTCGCCGTGAATTACTGAGTGCATTTAAAGCCGCTGATATTGATTGGTTTATCGGCATTGATGCGCCTGATTTTAATCTTAGAGTGGCTAAAAAATTAAAACCGCAAGGCGTATTCTGCGTGCAGTATGTCAGCCCTTCTATTTGGGCATGGCGTGAGTCACGTATTCATAATATTAAAGCAGCGACCGACCTTGTGTTGTGTTTATTCCCCTTTGAGCTGTCCGTTTATGAGCGCCATAATCATCCAGCAATATGTGTTGGTCATCCACTGTTGCGTACGATCGATCAAACATTATTAGAGACACCGATCAATCAGCGCCGTAGTGAGCTGGTTTGGCACAACGATGGCTTGCAGCAGTTTTTTATTGAACGATTTGACGATGTCAGCCAGCTGATTTGTGTGATGCCAGGCTCTCGGCGCGGTGAAATCACGGCTATTTTGCCATTGATGCTGGATGGTATTCAAAAGTTAATATTGCTCGACCCCAAGCTATGCTTTATCATTCCGACCGTCGACCAGAATCACCAATATATCGTCCAAGATGTTATTGACCAGCGCTCAGAGCAACTACGTGCTGCCATCGTTGTGGTCTATGATGATAGCCAGCCAGCCTTTAGTCAACAAGCGATGGCAGCCTCAGATATTGTGATGCTGGCATCTGGCACTGCAACGCTAGAGGCGATGCTGTTAGAGCGACCGATGGTGGTGGTTTATCAATTAAATAAGCTCACCTATCAGATTGCCAAACGCTTGGTCAAAGTGCCTTATGTGGCGCTGCCCAATATTTTGGCTGATACTGCAATCGTTCCTGAGTTGATTCAAGAGCAGGCGAGTGGTGACAATATCTGTCGTACGGTCATGCGACTACTGCAACCGCGTGCCTATGCTGAGCAATTAAAAGATCTCGTCGCCACCAAGCACTTATTACAACAGCAGAGTAATCATGATCCCGCTAATAGCGTGATTGAGCAATGGTTTATCCAAGCGAAACATCGGATTTAAGCCATTATTGATTGCGATCATTTCTTCTTCTATTAATCACAATGATACCTAATAACAAAGATACCGCGCCCCTATGAGTAACCAGTACCAAACCGACAACGCTGTCACCCCGATCGAAGTAAGTATTGAGCAAATTGATATCAAAGGTCAATATCTACAGCTGGTTGAGCCTATTCGTTTATCGGGTGAGGTAGATATTGGTGCGCTACTTGCTCAGTATTCGATCAAGGTGGAGCAAGGCTTACAGCAGTCAACGCTACAAATGGGCGTTGATGAGGCAGGACGTGGGCCGTTGCTCGGTAGCGTCAATGTGGCTGCTGCGATATTGCCTAAAACTTGGTCAGGATTGATTGAGATGCAGCCATTAAAGGACACGCCATTATCTATCTTGACCGACTCCAAGCAGCTGAGTGAAAAGAAGCGTGACCGACTTTATCCATTGGTTCAGCAGCATGCTATTGGTTATGTTGTCGCCGAGATCCCAGCAGCGGTCATCGATCAAGTCAATATCTTGCAAGCGACGATGCTCGGTATGCGCTTATGTACCGAAGTATTGTTAAAAGCCATTGCTCATCATCTTGCTAACTCTATGAGGCAGGTCGAAGTTTTGTTCGATGGTAATCGCTGCCCTGAATTAAATGAGTCAATGCTCGCTGAACTGGGTATAGAAAAATCGATTGTCGATTGCCAAGCATGGGTAAAGGGCGATGCGCGTCATACCAGCATTGCTGCCGCCAGTATATTGGCTAAAGTCAGCCGTGACAAAGCCATGTATGCGCTTGATGCTGAGCATCCAGAATACGGTATCGCCAAACATAAAGGCTATCCAACACGCGCACACATGGAGGCAATCGAAAAATACGGCGTATTATCTGCACATAGACGTAGTTTTGCACCAGTCAGGAAGTCATTAGAGAAAGCCACTTAACAATACACGTTAAGCTAAGCGTGCTTCTTTAAAATAGCCTAAGCAAAAATAGTCATGGCTAAAAATAAGATAGTCCGTAATGAACGTATCAGTCTTCAACAAACACCAAGTAAAAATTTTTGGACTGTATTACAATGCCATTACAAATAAATTCAATACTGTGATGTTAGGGCGTGTTGAACATTCGACTATGGCACTGACAGGGACTATTTTGCAGGCGATTCGACGTTAAAAATAGTAAGTTTAGTCATTCTAAGCGTATATTTTTAACAATGAAGCGGCAAAAAAGAGTTCTGTCCCCTTCTATTAATATTGGGGCTGATACTAAAATTGCCCCCAGCTATTTACAAGCAGGGCGTTGCAATTCTAGCTAAGGTATTAACATCATCATCGAATTGCGCCTTGTCTGGAACAATTTTAACCATCAGCAGTGCCTATTTGTGAATGTTCAACACGCCCTAGCAGCTTAAGTCTACTTAGCTTATGTACCCATACTTAACGCTGGCATTTATTGACTTATATACGCGCTATTATTCTATAGGATAAAAAATGACGCTCAGTACGCTACAGAAAAATCTTGCTGCAGTGCTTTTTTTGACAGTGTTTCTAACGGCTTGTGGTGGGGGCGGTGGGGGCTCTGATAGCAGCTCTAATACTAATGCGCCAAGTCCGAACCCACCTGCTATCGAGCCAAACGATCAGCCCAATGATAATACAAGCGACAATTCAAGCGATAATGTTGGCGAGCAACCTGATAGTACGACTGCTACTAATGAGGTAAAGGCTGCATTAATTGCCAACAATAAGTTCAGTTTGGCGCGTGCCAGCTGTGGTCTGAGCGGCTTATCTGTTGATACCGCGCTTGATGATGTTGCTATTAAACATGCAAATTATATTAAATACGTCTTTGCCAATAGCTCACCGACCGCATTCAGTGCGCATTACGAAAATAATATTGCAGATATTTCGGGCGTTACCAGTAGCAATAATCCATTTTTTGGTGGGTTAAGTTTTACCGATCGCTTATCAAACGCAGATTATCCAAATGTACGATATGGTGTGACTGAGAATATCGCCCAATCTATTCACTATAGTTCAGCAGGCAATCTTATTCGCTCGGATGTTGTGGCAGGCTCGATGGCAAAGTCCTTGCTGGCAGCGCCTTACCATTTGCGTTCATTAATGATGCCTAGTGCAAGCGTGACGGGTACTGGCGTGGTTATCTATAAGCCATACAATAAAGAGGCGGCGAATAACCAAGGTTATGTATTGGTCAACCATGCAGCAGCGACCCAAGCGACTAAAGATAATACGGTTAAAGGCGTATTCACTTATCCATGTGAAGGCGTGACGGATACAGTAACCGCGCTATACAATGAGACGCCAGATCCTGTCAAGCATACAGGGCGTGACTTGCGAGTAGATCCTATCGGGCAACCCATTTATATCAATATGCCATCCGCTCAAACGATTGATATCAGCAATGTGAGATTCCATGATATCCAGCGAAATATCGATGTACCGATTGAGCTGCTAGACTATCGCCAAGATCCCTATAAAAATACGGCAAATGCACTACCAGCAAACGAGGCTTTTATATTACCAATCACTGATAATTTAAGAAGCTGCCAGATTGCCAGTAAAAAAGACAAAAACTGTGGTTTACATGGCAACAGTGACTACCGTGTCAGCTTTGATATTTTAGTGGATAATAAAACTATCGAGCGTGAGAGCTTTACCTTTACGACAGGGATAGTGAATTAATAATTAGGTGAACTAAGACGTGCTCTTAATCTGAATAAAAGCACCAATCTGAACGAAAGTACATAAAGAGTAAGTATAATAAAGCAAGGGCTGAACCAGTTATCTGATTCAGCCCTTGCTTTATTATAATAGTCAATCCCTTGCACTATAAAAATTTCGGCGTTCATCTCGCTTGAAACATTATATATGCCTATAATTAGTTGCCTTGTACTTCACCCTTATTTTGAGTTGAAGTAACTATATTACAATAAACCATATTGCAATCAATCATATAAATACATAAGTGCTAAAACGATGAGTTCGGTTGTTGCAAGAAGGCTTCTTCTTCATCCGTTGACTCGCGATCTAAAATGTCATTGCGATGCGGATAGCGACCGAATTGCTCAATGATATCTTTATGACGATTTTCGAAATCCAGCGTATTGTCATCTTGCAATTTCTCAAACAATGGTAAGTAGTGCTTATGAATCATCAATGATTCAGAGTGCATAAATGGCATGATGATAAACTTGCGCCATTCAGTCGGCAACGTATCAAAGTGTGGTTGTCCAATAGCCTCTTGTGCCAATGCGATAGCCATACTATCTTGTGCAAAAGCGTCTGCTTGCCCGCGGCACAAATTACGCGAAAACTGATCTAAGACAATAATTTCTGCTAGTCTGCCTGCCAACGCCGTGATAGAGCTATTGCTATCGGTTGACGCGTTTGCGCTACGCCATGTCACGCATTCACCTTGCTTTGCCGCGTGCCAGATGTCACCGAATTTATCTTTTATCTGCGTATCAAAGTCATCATTTTGCGCAAACCAATATTGCTCATTGTCTTTGTCGAACCAAAACTCCAGTACTGTACGCGCATTAGCATCAAGATGTTCTAAATGAATATTTTTTGGGTCGAGCTGCGATGAATAAGCTTGGCTAGTAGCAGTGGAATAATCGGTTGATAGTGACATAAGATATTCTAATTATGATGAATTTAGTCTACTATAGCGCAAATATTTATGTCTGTCATGATGCCAACAGCAGCTATTAGGTAACCTCTTATGAATGCAAAAACTTCGCTAAACACCACCCAATCATCTCTACCACCCACGCCTTATTATTTGCTCGATGAAGCGGCAATCGTTGCCAATATGCAGATTATCTCGCGGTTGTGTGAGCTATCAGGCGCTAAAGCATTATTGGCGCTCAAATGCTTTGCCACTTGGGGCGTGTTTGATGTGATGCAGCCTTATTTGCACGGCACAACCTCATCGTCACTTAATGAAGTTAGACTTGGCTACGAGACTTTTGGTAAAGGTAAAGACAGTGATAATAAAAAAGAAACTCATGCTTACAGCGTCGCCTATAGCGCTGATGAGATCGATGAAGTATTGAGCTATGCTGATAAAATTATCTTTAACTCTATCTCACAGTTAAATGCTTTTAAAGGTCAAGCGGCGGCAAAAAACATCCCTGTCGGTCTACGATTGAACCCTAAGACCAGTAATTCATCGTTTATCATCGCTGATCCTGCGCGTCCTTTTAGCCGTTTGGGTGAACATGATAAAAACAAGATTGCAGCGGTACTTGATGACATTACTGGGGTAATGATTCATAACAACTGCGAAAATGACAGCTTTGAAGCCTTTAGTGCCAGCTTGGCAGATATCGAAGACAGATTTGGTGATATTTTAGCGCAGCTTGAGTGGGTGAGTTTGGGCGGTGGTATTCACTTTATCGCGCCTGATTATCCACTAGAAAAACTGGCAGACAGGTTAAAAGGCTTTAGTGAAAAATATGATATACAAGTTTATTTGGAGCCGGGTGAGGCCAGTATTCATGGTGCTGGATCATTGGTTACGACCGTCTTAGATACTATGCACAATGAAAAAAATCTCGCTGTAGTAGATTCATCCATTGAAGCACATATGCTGGATTTGCTAATTTACCGTGAGTCAGCGCCGATAGCGGCTGTGAATAGTGATTTAATGAATATTGCCTCTCTTGATATCGACCCTACCAATATCGCACCCATCAGCGAGAACGCTAAGTCAGCTGATAATACGATTATTTATGGTCGTTCTTGTTTGGCGGGCGATATCTTTGGTGAGTATGCCTTGCCAAATAACCTAAAAATGGGTGATACCGTAACCTTTGGTAATGCCGCAGGTTATACCATGGTGAAAAAGAACTGGTTCAATGGTGTTAATATGCCGGCGATTGTGATTCGTCGTCTAGATGGCAGTATAGATGTGCAGCGCGAATTTGATTATCAAGATTACAAAGCCAGCTTGTCTTAATTTAGTTGTGTCGATTAATTGATTTAAATTTTAGAAAACAAAGACTTAAGTTCGTTTTTAGATGACTTTAACTCGTCTATTTTTTATACATTATTTTTACCGATGTCTTCATGAAAATTGTTATAATCGCCACGGGCAAAAGCCAACAATCAAATGGTGCTTTGCCCGACGGGTGCGTGGGTTTTCCTCGGTCTTCCTTTTTAATTCACGCATATCATTCACTCGTTTCTGTTTTGACTCGCCACTATCGATGGTATCGACAGAGACACAAAGGAGGATTGTTCATTGAACACAAACCAACAAGCCAAATCTAGCAAAAAAGACGTACTCATCATCGGAGCCGGCGGTGTCGCTCAAGTGGTCGCGCATAAATGTGCGATGCATAACGATATCCTTGGCGAGATTCATATTGCCTCGCGCACGCAAGATAAATGTGATGCCATCGCCCAAAGCGTGAAAGATAAGAATAGCTTCAAGCAGCCTGCGGTATTGCATACGCACCAAGTGGATGCTATGGATACTCAGGCGCTGATACAGCTGATTCAAGAGTCGGGTATCCAGATCGTCATCAATGTCGGTTCGGCATTTATCAATATGACGGTATTGGAAGCTTGTATCGAGACAGGTGTTGCTTATATCGATACCGCCATTCACGAAGATCCACGCAAGATTTGCGAGACGCCGCCATGGTATGACAATTACGAATGGCAGCGCAAACAGCGCTGTGCGGACAATAATGTCACGGCGATTTTAGGGGCAGGATTTGACCCCGGTATGGTCAACGCCTATGCGCGTCTTGGCTATGACATGATGGATGCAGGTTCGGTGACGGATATTGATATCATTGATATCAATGCTGGCAGCCACGGCAAATACTTCGCTACTAACTTCGATCCTGAGATTAACTTCCGTGAATTTACCGGTACGGTCTACTCTTGGCAAGACAGCAAGTGGCAGTCTAATAAAATGTTCGAAGTGAAGCGTACTGACGATTTACCAGTGGTTGGCGTGCAAAACAGTTACTTAAGTGGCCATGATGAAGTGCATTCGTTATCCGCCAATTTAGACGTACCAAATATCCGTTTTTGGATGGGCTTTGGTGAGCATTATATTAATGTATTCACTGTGCTACAAAGTTTGGGTCTACTCTCTGAGCAGCCGGTGATGACTGCTGAAGGGCAAGAAGTAATTCCGTTAAAAGTGGTCAAAGCGGTACTGCCAGACCCAAGTTCTCTTGCACCGAACTATACGGGCAAGACCTGCATCGGTGACAAAGTCAAAGGCAAAATCAACGGCGTCGATAGCGAGGTATTTATTTACAATATCTCAGATCATAAAGACGCTTATAACGAAGTTGGTAGCCAAGGTATCTCTTATACCGCAGGCGTACCACCTGTCGCGGCTGCGATGTTAGTCGCGACTGGCGAGTGGGATGCTGGCAAGATGGTCAACGTTGAAGAGCTAGATGCCAAGCCATTTATCAATCTGCTCAATAAAATTGGCTTGCCAACGCGTATCAAAGATAGCGAAGGTGACAGAGCATTAGAGTTTGATGTTTAAATAACGAGTTTGATTTAGAAAAGCCTATCTTTTATAGATAGGCTTTTTTATGTCTGGGTTTTTACGTTAATCTTACGAGGAAGTAGGGGAGCTGATCCTGTCATTACCCCTCACTAGGGTTATAATTTCTCAATGCTGCAATACGATCATCAAGCGTTGGATGCGAGCGGAAAAGGTTTGCGATACTAAAGCCTGTAGATTGTCCTGATGAAATAGCAAACGCTTTCATACTCTCAGGCATTTGATCTGGACGCTGCTCAGAAGGACGTAAAGCATCAAGCGCACTAATCATTTTGTCTTTGCTAGCAAGCTTTGCACCCATCTGATCCGCACGGAATTCGCGTAGACGTGAGAACCACATTACGATGGCAGATGCCAAAAATCCAAGTAAAATATCCATCACAATACTCGTGATGAAGTAACCAATACCTGGGCTATCACTGGTGTTTTTAAACACCGTCCGATCGACGAAGCTACCAATAATACGCGCAAAGAACATCACAAAGGCATTCACTACGCCTTGAATGAGCGCAAGGGTGACCATATCACCGTTTGCCACGTGACCAATTTCATGCGCCAATACCGCTTCTACTTCATCGGGTGTCATGCTTTGTAGTAAGCCAGATGAAACAGCGACCAACGCTTTGTTTTTATTCCAGCCTGTGGCAAACGCGTTTGGCTGAGAATTATTAAAAATCCCCACTTCTGGCATGCCAATATTTACCGCTCGCGCTTGTCTGGCGACCGTATCTACCAGCCATTTTTCAGTGGCATTGCTTGGCGTTTCAATAACCACCGTTCCCGTTGATCTTTTGGCCATCCACTTCGAGATAAATAGTGATACCATCGAACCAACCATGCCGTACACGCCGCACATAATGGCAAGGCTGGTGTAATTTAGCCCGCCTGCGCCATGTACGCCACCAATTCCAAAAAATCTGGATAAAATACCAAACACGATGCTAAATACCACAATCACCGCTAAGTTGGTTAATAAGAACAATCCGATACGCATCATGATGCCAGTTTCCTCATTTAAATTTAAATACAACTTTAAGACATAATACTCTATGAGGTATTATATTTTTATATATGTTTTTACTTTACATAAATGGCGTTATTTTGATAAATAACAATCCCAGTTAACCGTATAAATACAGTGATATGGTTAGCGAGCAAAGAATAAAAATAAACGATAGCGACATCTAAAAGGTGAAAACAATTATTTTTTGACGGTTTAAATAGTCAAGGGCTAAAAGTAAAAATTAAAACGAAAATAGTGAGCAGGTATAATGAGCACTCACTGTTAAGGTTTTTCATTTAACGCTCTATGAGGTCTAATCATGAACGCTCTAGCACTTAAAGTCCCTCCAGTCGCCCAAGTGATTATTACCGCTGCTGCTATGTATGGCGTCTCTAAAATGGTTCCTGCTTTGACGTTCTCACTCAACGGCTCAACTGTACTGGCAGTGGCTTTGGGTGTGGTGGGTCTGAGCTTAGGTATCATGGGGGTGACTCAATTTAGAATCGCTCAGACCACGCCCAATCCGCAAGCGTTAGAGCAGGTCTCTAGTTTAGTGACCAGCGGCGTATATCAGTATAGCCGCAATCCGATGTATGTGGGTTTGGTGCTTATATTATTAGGCTGGGCGTTCTATCTTTCTCACTTTCTGGCGTTTGTACTATTGCCCATTTTTATACTTTATATAACGCGCTTTCAAATCCAGCCAGAAGAGCGGATGATGGCACAGAAATTTGGCGAGGTTTATCAGGATTATCTAAATAAAGTGCGGCGCTGGATTTGAGGTATAGTAAGCAAAGATTTTATGATAAATGAATGAACAATAAAATCAGGGAGATGACGTTATGGAAATGAAAAATATACCTTTTGCTATTACCGATTGGACGACAGTAGAAGCGGTAGAAAACAAAGGTGAAACGGGCACGGGGTATTGGAAGACTTGCGAATTCAACAATATCAATGTACATATGGTTGAGTACTCCGCAGGCTACCTTGCCGATCACTGGTGCGATAAAGGACATATTTTATTCTGTGTTGAGGGCGAGCTGAACACCGAACTAAAAGATGGTCGTAATTTTACCTTAACAGCGGGTATGACTTATCAAGTGGCGGACAATACGATTGCACATCGTTCGTCAACGAAGATAGGCGCTAAGCTATTTATTGTTGATTGATATTGCCAGTAACACCATAAAATTCATAAAGCTATAAAACCATAGATCTATAAAAATAAAGCGAGAACATAAAATGCAACTAGAAATTAATGTCATCGATGCTTTTACGGATACGGTTTTTAAGGGGAATTCAGCGGCGGTTATCATTACAGATAATTGGTTAAGTGATGATTTGATGCAGTCTATCGCTTTTGAGAATAATTTATCTGAGACAGGTTTTATCGTCTCTGATGATAAAAATATTTATCATATTCGCTGGTTTTCGCCCTTCACTGAGATTGCTTTTTGCGGGCATGGTACATTGGCATCCGCTTTTGTTTTATTCAACAAAAACGCTACTTTAACATCCATAAAGTTTTCTGCCAAAGCCGTTGGTATTTTGACAATCGTAAAAACGGACTCTGGTAAAATTCAAATGGATTTTCCAAACACAAAGCCTGAAAAAGTTTATGATATTCCGGATAGTTTGTTAGCGGGTTTCTCTATTGTACCCATTGAGGTTTACCGAAATGAGAAAGCCTATTTTGTCGTTTGTGAATCTGAGTCTGACGTATTCAATGTAGAGTGTGATAATGAGAAATTAAAAGAGTTGTTACCATTAAATGTGGTGGTGACTTGTCAGGCTGAATCGGACGTTTATAATCATTATGATTTTATATCACGATATTTTTGGTCAAATAATGGTGGCGGTGAAGACCCAGTAACTGGCTCAGTGCATACTGGTCTTGCACCATTATGGGCTGAGCGTTTGGGTAAAAATCACTTGGTCGCTTATCAAGCATCACGTCGCGGCGGGGTTCTAGACTGTGTCGTCGCTGGCGATAGAGTCATTATTTCTGGTCATGCCGTTCAGTATATGACAGGTTTTATCACGATCGAGGAGTCATAGGGTTGACTGAATTAAAAACCGTTGGACTGTTTGCACTGACCGCATTAGCAGAGATTGCGGGCTGCTATTTGCCTTATCTATGGCTGCGAGAAGGTAAGTCTATTTGGCTGCTTGTCCCTGGCGTACTAAGCTTGGTCGCTTTCGTTTGGCTGTTGTCTTTACATCCTGCCGCAGCTGGTAGAGTCTACGCGGCTTATGGCGGCGTGTATATTTCGATGGCTATTTTATGGTTATGGGCGGTGAATGGTATCAGGCCGACCACGTGGGATATAGTAGGTTCTGCGGTTGCGTTATTAGGTATGGCAATTATTATGTTTGCGCCGCGCGGTGCTTAGCATAAAGACCGCACCTAGCATAAAAAATGCCAATCAAACCGTGAGGTTCGATTGGCATTTTTTAAATGGCACAATGATGCACTAAATATTAATGTTTACCTAAGATACTGCCGTTGTCGTCTTTCTTAGATTGTTTGGCGGCTTTTTTCTCTTTTGCCGTTAATAGCGGTTTCTTTTTTACGTTCTTTTTACTGTCTTGACCTTTACTCATGGTTTTTTCCTCTTGAGATAAGCCGTAATACCTTTTAAGCCAATGTAAATAGCTTGAAGGTTAGATTAATGCTGATGACGCAAATAGTGCGTACTGCAATGAGTATATGCTTAAGGGGTCGCAATAGATAGCGCTAGCACAATTCACCTACGATTCGAGTCAATCCTGTATTCTTCCTTTGTTTAATGCTCCTTCTAAAAATTTGTCTGATAAATGAATTTTATAAGTAGATTTTCGATGCCATGGATTTATTTAGTCAATACTGCTATTAATAAGTGCTTACTTACGGAGTCATCACGATTTGCTATAATAAGCCACAAGCCGATAAGTCGTCGCGGCAAACTTTTATAATATTCATATTTAGCATAAAAATGCTTACTGTTTTGGTTGACTGTTATGCGTATCCGTAAACTTTTTAAATTTGAAAATGCACATATTGTGCGTAATTGTAGCTCTGAGCGCTGCAAACACTCTATCCATGGTCATAGTTATCAGATTGAACTGATTCTTGAGGCGAAGCGCTTGGATCACGGGCAAATGGTCTATGATTTTGGCTTATTAAAATCGTCTATCAAGGACATTATCGATAGCTTTGATCACGCGATTTGTTTTTGGAATAAAGACGACCCTGAGTATGTCGCTGCCTGTAAAAAATTCAGTGCACGCTGGATAAGTTTGCCAGTATCGCCATCGGCAGAGCAATTTTCACGCGTGATATTCTTTTGGGCGCAAGAAATTTTAAAACAAACCCAAATGCAAAACGGTGAATCTGATGTCAGCGTTTACTCGGTGATTGCACATGAAACCGCAACCGGTTACGCGCAGTGCTTTGCTGATGATGTGGCTAATGAGCAAATGGGTAAGCTTCATCTAGAAGCGTTTGAGTTTAGCGATCAAGTCAGTGCCGAGTGGCACGACCCTGAGCTATATGCCAAATTGATCCGCGGTGAAAGCTTTATCAACCCAACAGTGACTATGCAGGTACAGACGCAAGTGCAGGCAGGTAAGCCTGATGCCTAATAGTACAACAGAGGACAAAAACACTAAAACGCTGATACTGTATACAGAAGCTGATACTCAGCGTTTGGCTACGCAATTGGCAGCTTTACCCTTGACAGGTAGTGTTTGGCTGGCAGGTGATTTAGGGGCAGGTAAAACGACTCTGACTCGCTATTGGTTGCAGGCGCTCGGGCATGCAGGTGCCGTCAAAAGCCCGACTTATACTTTGGTTGAGCCTTATAGCATCGAGCAAAAAGATGGCTCGATCAAGCCAGTTTACCACGCGGATTTGTATCGTCTGCAAGACCCAGAAGAACTGTCTTTTATCGGTTTTGATGAGTACTTGGATGAGCCTAATGCGTTGGTTATCATCGAATGGGCAAGCCGTGCGGACAGCTATTTACCGCCGCCCACCTTGTTTATCGATATGACGCAAGCTACTAGCACTGATAAGGATAATGAGTCTCGTCAAGTCGAGCTGCGGCTATCGAAGGCTGGACAAGCGCAAGGCTTGGATTTATCCTCTATTAAGATTTAATTATACATTTGAATGTTCAACAGACTTTAATAGTTCAACAGACTTTAATATAAGTCATCAATATCTGCCAGTACTATTTATCATCACGTAAAACAACGATACCTCTTAATGCCGCAAATGCCATATAATCATTCTTATACTCGCATCAAAAAACTATCGCCGCTGCTTATTAATCAATTGGCAGCGGGTGAAGTAGTGACACGCCCAGCAGCCGTAGTCAAGGAGCTGCTAGAAAACGCCATTGACGCTGGTGCGACCAATATTGAGATACATATTACTCAAGGCGGCATGGGTATGATTGAAGTGGTCGACAATGGCGTGGGTATTCATCCCGATGATATGGTCATGGCAATTACCCGTCATGCAACCAGTAAAGTCGCGGATGTCGCTAACTTACACGGTATTACGACGTTGGGTTTTCGCGGGGAAGCACTAGCGGCGACGGCGGCAGTATCTCGGCTGACTTTAACCAGTAGCCATGATGACAGTGACATCGGTCGCCAGTTGCAAGTCGCGGGTGTGTTAGATGATGCGCCAAAGCTCATGCCAGTTGTGCATCATCGTGGTACGACCATTTCGGTTAAGGATTTATATTTTAATGTACCAGCACGCCGTGGCAATTTGAAATCTATTGCGACGGAGTTCGGTCATATCGAAACGATTGTGCGCGAAGTGGCTTTGGCGCGAGCAGATGTGGCGCTGACGCTGTTTCATGATAATAAAAAACGATTGTCACTTTCTTCAAGTGCGATGTCTTTAAGTACCATGTCTTCAACTACAAGGCTTTCAAACTCAAAGTCTTTAAGTGCTGTTTCTACAAATGCTAATGGCAATAATAATGTCCATCCTTTGCCATTGGCACGTCTTGAGCAAGCGACTGGGTTACTGTTAACCAAGAAGGCGTTAGAGATAGCGATAGACTTCACCAGTTTAATGCAGCCATCTAGAGAGTATGTTAATAATAGCTTTGGCGATCAAGCGAGCGTTAATGGTTGGTTATGGCCTATCACTGATTCGCAGGATACCTTACCAAAGTTAATCTATGTGAATGGAAGACTGGTCAAAGAAGCATTGATAAGCAATCAGCTACGCCAACTTGCCCAAACTGCTCAGTTGGTAGGAATTGGCTATGCGCTTTATTTTGATTTGCCCACTCAGTGGCTCAATATCAATGTGCATCCATCTAAACAGCGTATCAAAATAAGTCCGCTCAATAATATTATGGCGCATGTAAGCCATGCGATTCGGGCAAAACTTAAGACGGTAGTGATTACAGAGACGATCAGATCTACTAATGCTAATGATACGATTCAAATACTAGGTAATAGTGAGGTAGTAGATAGTAATCTGTCTATCGATAATGCATTCGCTACTGTAATGCCAAACACATCAACGACCATTCATTCAAGCAAAAGCCATCAGGTAAAAGCGCCCAAACAACCCTATCAGTTGTCAGAAAATAGGTATTCGCCTCAAACCTTAAACGTATCAAGTGTTTCTGAGAAAATAAGTCAAAACACTAGAGATATCGCTAACGATGTCGCAACACATTCGACATCTTTGCCTTATTGCCTAGATGTTGTTACTCATTTAAATGAGGCATTAACCGAATCTGTTGGCACAACATATAGTGAGGACAAAGCGCTACCTTGGCTATTGTTTTATCATCAAAGCCAATGTGTATTGATCGGTGCAGAGAATTGGCAATCAAAGATGCGTTCATTATTTGAGTCAAGTTTACTTAGTAATAGGGCAGGTAAAAAAGATCAATGGTTGCACAATGCAAATGACATTAATCAACAACTTGCCGCCGTGAGCATGCAGATGTCAAAGCAAGATTTGATGGTGTTCTTGGCGGATATCGACGCGTTACTGACTCAGCATGCGATTAAAGCGATAGATGGTAATCAATTAGCAACATTGATGCTATTATCTGCGTCTGAGTCAAGATAGCTATAACGACAAAAAATATAATAAGCAAATTTTAGCAATGACACCGCTCAAAGTTATTTATTGCTACTAATATCATTAATAAAGGCAAGCCTATGCAACTTTCATCCGACAGCTCATCTTATCGCCTAAACGCCAATTTAGCGGATAATAGCGTGGTGTGTTTGATGGCGCCGACAGCAAGTGGCAAGACTGCACTGGCTTATGAGTTATATGATACAGGGCGTTATGAGCTAATTTCAGTAGATTCAGCGCTGATTTATCGTGATATGAATATCGGTACGGCAAAACCAACCGCTATTGAGTTGGCGCGTTATCCACATCATTTGGTTGATATTATCGATCCTATGCAGAGCTATAGCGTCGCCGAATTTGTGCATGACGTTGCCCGTTTGATTGATAGCTGTCACGAGAATGGCAAAATACCGTTGCTGGTTGGCGGTACTATGATGTATTACATGGCGCTGCTAGACGGGCTATCTCCAGTACCTGATAGTGATGATAGTGTTCGCGCACGTGTGGAGCAGTGGAGGCAAGATAAAGGCATTAGTGCGCTTTACGACTATTTGGGTGAGATAGATCCGATCAGCCATGAGCGCCTTAATGCGACTGATACTCAGCGCATCACCCGAGCAGTTGAAGTTTATCTGCAAACTGATATTCCTATAAGTGACTGGCAGCGAAAGCCCAAGCAGGCATTGGCAAATAATCCCAATCAGCAATGGCATGCATTGATAGTCATGCCTGATCGTCCATGGTTGCATACACGTATCGAGCAGCGTTTAGATATCATGTGGAATGACGGGTTGGTGACTGAGGTCATTGGTCTGCTGGAGCGCTATCCTTTAACACCAAATCTACCATCCATGCGCTGCGTTGGTTATCGCCAAGTACTAGAATACCTAGTACATATCGATCACCCAGTATTTGAACAGCCTCATCTAGACAAAGCGCAATTTTACAGTGCTTTTGAAGTACTCCAGTCTTCAGATCAATCAAGCTTATCTGATGGTGCGACCGAGGCACTTGCTTGTCAGCAAATGCAAAATAAGGCATTATATGCGACAAGACAATTGGCAAAACGTCAGTACACATGGTTACGCAAAGTCATGCAATTGCCTAGTAATTCCATGGATGGGGCGATAGCAGCCGATACCTTTAGCGAGGAAGGCTATTCTATAGACCGCAATATGGTGGTAAAAGCATTCACGACGATGGCGCAGGCAAGAGACTATTTATATTAAATCTATCAATGATACTAAAGCTATCAGTTATAGCAAAATCACTATCGCCTCAAAATATGGTATGAGTTAATACCTTATAAATACAATATGGTGTACTAAAATTATAGTATTGCAAAAAGCTCTATGCAACTATTAGAAAGTAATGACAATTAGTATCAAAATATATCGTAGATAGCTGTTATAATTTAAATTCATCAAAATAGTAGGTGTAATATTAGCCTAACTGTGTTTTTAATCAATATTAATTGACGTTTGTTGATAAAAATAACTAATGAAACAACTAGTTACTTAATTATTTACAATAATAATGTATTCGCGATAAAGTGGAATCACTTAAGAACAAGTAGCGTTTATTTAGATACGTTTTATAAAGAAAATTTATTATTGTATCTGCCGTTAGCCATTATAATTAAATTAACACTTAAAATAATTGGCACTAAAACATAATTAATAATATTTAGGAGAGCTCTCATGTCAAAAGGACAAACTTTACAAGATCCGTTTTTGAACTCGCTGCGCAAAGATCGCATTCCTGTCTCTATTTTTTTGGTCAATGGTATCAAGCTGCAAGGTCAGATTGAATCATTTGATCAGTACGTGGTATTGCTCAAAAACACTGTCAGTCAAATGGTATACAAACACGCTATCTCAACCGTCGTGCCGGCACGTAATCCACGCAGCAGTACGACGACAGGTACGAGCACCCAACCGCAAAGCGCTGCTCCAGCAGGTTATCAAGGTGGTGGGTTTGAACGTGGTAGTAATGCTGCTAGCACAGGTGGCTTTGAAGAGCGCGGTTTTGCGTCTAATCGCAGTGGTTTTAATCGTGGCGGCTTTAGCCAAGGTCAAGATCGTGGTTTTGAGCGTGGTAGCTTTGGTCAGAGTCAGGAGCGTGGCTTTGAGCGTGGCGGTTTTGGTCAAGACCGTGGTTTCGAAAACCCAGCAGAAAATACGGGTTTTGAGGAAAAGCCAAATGATGGATCTAATGATAACAATGGTTAGAGACCAAGGGTTAGAGAGAAAGATTCATTATCGAAGGCGCATTACTAATACGTGATTTATCCGATCAAAACCTACTTTTTATAGTGGGTTTTTTTTGCATAAATAAACGTATAATAATGGTCTAAAATGACGTGCCGAGTTGTTAGCGATTGGTTTCGTAGATTATTATTAATATTGGGCATAGTATAGTAAAATACAGTATTGATTCATTATAAAATAGAGCGAATCCATGAGTAATACCCAAATCAATCTAACCCATGAGCAGTTTATTAGTAAGGCCATCGAAGCGATTAACACTGAGATATCGGCATTGGCTTTACTAACAGAGCAGATAGACGATAGGTTTGCACAAGCATGCGATATTATTTTGGCTTGTAAGGGTCGAGTCGTGGTCACTGGTATGGGTAAGTCAGGATTGATTGGGCGTAAAATAGCGGCGACGTTTGCCTCTACTGGCACGCCAGCCTTTTTTATGCATCCTGGTGAAGCTGGGCATGGCGATTTAGGCATGTTGGTAAAAGGTGATGTACTGCTTGCTATCTCTAACTCTGGTGAGTCCGATGAGATTAAGATGCTGCTGCCAGTGGTCAAACACCTAAATATTCCACTGATTAGTATTAGCCGTGATAAGCGTGGTATGTTGCCTCGTGCCGCGAACATTGTATTGACGCTCGGTAAGTCGCAAGAGGCCTGTCCACTTAATCTTGCTCCTACTTCCAGTACCACGGCGACCTTAGCGCTTGGCGATGCATTGGCCGTTGCCTTAGTCCATGCGCGCAACTTTACCTCAGAGGATTTCGCATTATCGCATCCAGCAGGCGCATTAGGTCGTCAGCTGCTAACGCGAGTTGAAGATTTAATGCATACTAAGTCAGAAGATTTGCCACTCATTCATCAGCAAGCGCCACTGCAAGAAGCGCTTTTTACTATGTCTGCTGGGCGCTTAGGAATGACGGTGGTGACCGATGATAATGATAAGGTGGTTGGGGTATTCACAGATGGTGACCTACGCCGTGGTCTAGAAAAAGGCATCGATTTGCAAACGCCGATGGGTGAAGTAATGGTTAGTAATCCACGGCGCATTAGCAAGACCATGCGCGCATCAGACGCGCTCAGTGTGATGAATGAAAATGGCATTAGCCAGTTGCTAATTATTGACGACCAAGATCGTTTAGAAGCAATTATTACGGTACATGATTTGCTACAAGCTGGTGTAAAATAAATAGAATTAATAAAGATATCGGTTTGTACAGTATAGATTCACACAGTATCGATTTATAACAATAAAATGTAAAAAATAGCCTTAAGAAAGAGGGACATGATGCAAGACTTAATCAAAAAAGCCGGACAAGTAAAGCTGTTGATAATGGATGTCGATGGTATTTTATCAAACGGTCAAATTATCTATGATGCCAATGGTATCGAGACCAAGGCCTTTTCTGTCCATGATGGCGTAGGCGTTAAGTCGTTAGCACGTTATGGCATTTTGACGGCTATTATTACAGGTCGTAGCAGTGCCATGGTAGATAAGCGCGCCGCGGAAATGGGCGTTAATTATGTGGTGCAAGGTCGTGATGATAAGCTGGTTGCTTTAAATGAGCTGCTAACCATACTTGATCCAGCGCTCAATATCACGGCTGCTGATTGCGCTTATATGGGCGATGATTTACCAGACATTAAAGCGATGCAGACCGTTGGATTTGCTGCAACAGTACCCAATGCGCATGCTGAAGTCATCAATCGCAGTGACATGGTCACCACCCGAGCAGGTGGCACTGGCGCTGTACGTGAAGTATGTGACCTCATTTTGAAAGGTCATGGACACTATCAAGACTTCATCGCGCACTATACGCTTGATGCAGCAAAAACTCAGGATAATTTGTCGTGAATACTCGTGTTTTAATAGTTCTTGCCTTGATTATTGCTGGTATTGCAGGTTGGTTTTTTCAACAGCAAGGAGAGATAGCGCCGCCAGTTAGCATGGAAGCGACCGATGTTGATTATGAAGCAACAGATATCAAAGCGGTACAAACTAATGAGAAAGGCGAAACTGAGTATGAGCTGACTGCCAAAACATTGACGCACAATCCAGAGACCAATTTAGACGAGATGTCAGGCATCACTATGAATTGGGAGCCATCGGCAGAGCAGCGTTATCGTATTGAAGCGGGTAGTGCTGCTATCAGTCAGCAGACGGGTGAACTCAGCTTGTCAGGGGGCTTTTCACTGGTCAGTGAAGGCAATAAAGACGCGCCAGATATTGAACCGATAAAGGTGACAGGTAGTATCCTTAAAGGCAATACCAAATCAGGGCAAGTATATAGTGACGCGCCTGTTAAGATTGAACAAGGCATGAATCGGTTTGAAGCTTCTAGCATGACCGCCAACCTTGAGACCGGTGAATATGAGTTTGGTCAAGTGGCTGTCGCTTTTACTCCAGCTGAACGCCAAGATAAAGCACTGTTTTGATCGCAGTAACTTTTATTGACTATGTAATAAAAATAGCAGCTAGCATAAAGTTTGCAAATCCTACTACCCATTATAAAACGAGTGATTTTTATGACATCTAAATTTTTGCCTACTTTGCGCTCATCATTAGCACGCTTCAATCTAACATCGTGCCGCTTGCGTCAATTACATGTGCTGCCAACGGTTATGCTGCTGGCACTACCACTTTACAGTCATGCGCTGCCATCAGATGCCAATCAAGAAATCAAACTATTGGCTGATAAAGCAACCTATAGTGAGCGTACAGGCGTTACCAGCTACTCGGGTAGTGTCATTATCACTCAAGGTACGTTTAAAATGACCGCTGATAACATTACGGTTAACCTATCACAGGGTCGCAGTATCAATTCAGCAGTAGCGACCGGACGCCCTGCAACCATGCAACAGGTAGTCACACAAGAAAAAGGGCTGGCAAAAGGTCAAGCCAATAAGATTGATTATAATGCGGTCACGGGTATTGTTACTTTGACGGGTAATGCTAAGTTGGTTCAAAATGGCGCAAGTTTTGCGGGTAATGTCATTCGTTATAGCCTAAAAGCTGGTGATGTTGAAGCAACTGCTGGCGGTAATCAGCGCGTAGAGTTGGTTTTTCCGCCCAGTAGTAATGGTAGCCAAAGTAGCATCCGCTAAAAATCTGAATGGTTAATGTAACTGTATCAACACCCTTTAGTGTATCAGTGCTTGAATTCTGCAACCGTATGAGTAAGTTATGAGTGATAATAAAAATACAAACCCTTTAGCAACCAACAATAACGTAGCACCTGCGACGCGACTATCAATGCAAAATCTAGGCAAACGCTATGGTAAGCGCTGGGTTGTGAAAGATGTCTCTTTCTCCGTAGAACAAGGGCAGGTCGTTGGTTTATTAGGTCCAAATGGTGCAGGGAAGACAACCAGCTTTTATATGGTGGTAGGGTTGGTCAATATGGACAAAGGCCGTGTCACTTTAGGAAAAATGGATCTGTCTAAATATGCCATGCATGAGCGTGCACGGGCAGGAATTGGTTACTTACCACAAGAGGCGTCTATTTTTCGAAAATTGTCTATCGAAGACAACATCTTGGCTATTTTAGAAACTCGTAAAGAATTGAATAAAAGCGAGCAAAAGCAAGAACTTGAAAAGTTAATCGGTGAGTTCCATTTAGAGCATGTACGAAAATCATTAGGCATGAGCGTATCAGGTGGTGAGCGTCGTCGCTGTGAAATTGCCCGTGCATTGGCGGCTGACCCAAAATTCATTTTATTAGATGAGCCATTTGCAGGCGTGGATCCTATCTCTGTTGGTGATATCAAAGACGTTATTTTGACCCTCAAAAATCGTGGTATTGGTGTTTTGATTACCGATCATAACGTTCGCGATACCTTGGCTATTTGTGAGAAAGCTTATATCGTCTCAGAAGGTGCTATTATCGCTGAGGGTACTTCTAGTGAAGTGTTAGAAAATGAATTGGTGAAAGCCGTTTATTTGGGTAAAGACTTTCACGTATAAATGAGGATGTGTTGAACATTGTGCTTGTCTCGAATACATTTTTGCTAAATGCGCATCGATTAGCTCTGCGTATTTTTAAATGTTCAATACATCCCTAATATTTCAACGTGTTTTTCGCGCTACTATTCACGCTGTCTGTTAAACTTATAATTTCCATTAAGTTCTCAAGACAGCGCTTGCTACTTTTCCTATATCTAGCTATTCATCATATTTAGCATTACCTCTTCTATAAGATCTAGTCCATCATACTGATGGCTAATTTATCTCAAAAATCATTCTCAAATTAACGCTTATCAGAGCGTCACGATATTTTATCAATTAATTTTGATTGGACACTTGAATAAGGTTCATACGTTATGGCAAAAAATAAGAGCAGTTATGTCTGTCAGCATTGCGGCGCGCATTTTGGCAAGTGGGCAGGGCAATGTACCGATTGCGGTGAATGGAATAGCTTGGTTGAAGCACCAAATGTCAGCATGCCGCATCACAATAAAAACATTTCTAAACCAGTAGCAAATCGATCAGCCTCTCGTGAATCAGGTGGTGCACCAGCAGGAAATTATTCGGGTACGCATAGTGCGGTCATGCCGCTTAATGCTGTGAGCGTAACGCTAGACACACGCTTACCAACTGGTATTAGTGAGTTTGATCGTGTACTTGGTGGAGGATTGGTTGCTGGTTCAGTCGTTTTAATCGGCGGTGACCCTGGTATCGGTAAATCGACGATTTTGCTGCAAACTGCGACTAATATGGCACGTGCCGACTCATTGGCAGGTAGCGCCTTGTATGTGACTGGTGAAGAATCATTGGCACAGGTTGCTATGCGCGCTAGACGCTTAGATTTACCAGCTGATAGATTACGCGTACTTGCCGAAACCAATGTAGAAACTATTTGTGCCGCCTTGACTCAAGAGCAGCCCGCCATCGCTATTATTGACTCTATTCAAACCATTTATACGGATGCAATCAATTCTGCACCTGGCGGCGTCAGTCAAATTCGAGAGTCTGCGGCTATCTTGACTCGCTATGCCAAACAGACTGGCACCGCGCTATTTTTAGTGGGTCACGTGACCAAGGAAGGCACGCTCGCAGGGCCGCGCGTTCTTGAACACATGGTTGATACGGTCTTATATTTTGAAGGTCAATCAGACTCACGTTTTCGGATGATTCGTGCCGTTAAAAACCGCTTCGGTGCCGTCAACGAATTAGGTATTTTCGGTATGACGGATATGGGACTGAAAGAGGTCGCCAATCCATCAGCGATATTTTTGAGTCGCTATGACAAACCTGTTGCTGGATCTGTCGTCATGGTCAGCCGCGAAGGCACACGACCCTTGTTGGTGGAGGTACAAGCGTTAGTCGATGATTCGCAAGGATCACCTAGACGAATGGCATTAGGATTGGATTTTCAGCGTCTGTCCATGCTGCTGGCCGTCATGCATCGTCATGGCGGTATTCATACCAGCGGACAAGATGTGTATGTCAACGTCGTCGGTGGTGTCAAGGTTATAGAGACTGGGTCTGACTTAGCGGTATTGTTGGCTTGTGCCTCAAGTATTAAAGAAAAAGCCTTGCCATCGTCATTGGCCGTATTTGGTGAAGTGGGATTGTCGGGTGAAATTCGCCCTGTACCGAACGGTCAAGAACGTTTAAAGGAAGCGATGAAACATGGATTTAAGCATGCCATTATCCCAAAAGCCAATGCGCCTGCTAAGGATGCTCCTCAATTTAAAGGCATCAATGTGATTGCCGTTGAACGTCTCGATGATGCCATTGAAAGTGCATTTGAACTGTAAGGTGTAAGGGTTAATCATTTTGATTACACCTTGTTTTATAAATTATTGCTAAGCGCTACAGCTTTATCTGTAGCCTAATGGATACAATAAACTGAAACCATAAAAAGTGCCTAATCACTGATGTGTTAGGCGCTTTTTATGGTCTAATACAAATAGACTGTTTTTTTAGAATTATGGTCCTGAAACGCGCTCAATAGCAACATTACCCACACCTTTACCCGTAATACCGAGTTTTTTGGCAGCACCATAAGACAAATCTAGCACACGGTTACCATGGAATGGACCACGATCATTCACTTTTACCACGACGCTTTTACCATTGGTCTTATTCGTGACTTTAACATAGCAATTCAATGGCAGTGAACGATGCGCCGCTGTCAAACCATTCATATCGAATGTTTCACCACTGGCTGTTTTACGACCATGGAATTTACGACCATACCAAGAGGCTAGGCCTGTTTGCTTAAATTTACTGACCGAGTTAGAGGCTACGGCTGTCAGACGCTCTAATACATCTTCATCATTAGTCAGTTGAGAGGTGTCACTGGCTAACAGTGAGCTGCTAAGTGCCAACGAAGTTGGTTGGCGTGCTGACTTCACCAAACTTGATGCGCCATCATGTTGACGGCTAAGCTCACCAAGTACACGATCGATATGGGAGGCGTTATCTTGTGAAATCATCGCAAGAGAGGTTTTGGCTTCTACAGCATTTGCATTAGTAGCAACTGCGGAGCCAGCAAACAATACTGCTGACATGGTAAGTAAACCAGATAAACGCTTATTCATAGATACCTCTATAACTTATACTTTAAAATCTAACTCTAATAGTTCTAGACTGAGCGTGGCAATGTTAGACCAATCTAACAGCGTCACAAACTCTAAAGCCGCATCATCAATATTTTTTTCATATAATTATTGATACTAAACGGGGCTTTTATAGATTTTAAGGTATGGTAATTTTTCATTTTATTATCATAAGCGGGTCAGGATAATACGACCAAAGATACTTATGAAACGCTCAAATGACAGCTAACGATATTAGTAGAATACCCAATCCGAATACAAAGGTTGAGTATAGAGTCCGCTATATGCGCTATTTACAAACTTTCTAACCTTGCTAAATTAATAAAGGTTTTAGAAGGCATTGCGTGTGTCTTTGTTATTAAACCGTTAATTAAGTAGTGTATTTGAAAGCTTGGAATCTACAATTCGCTAACTATACGTACGAGCTACAACCAAAATATAATTAAATGCAAAGTTTATTAGTGGCTATGTACGGGTTATGTATCAAAGTACAGTTAAACGAGGTTAACGCAATTATTTGTAAAAAACAAGGATTAAAATCTATCAGTACCAATTGGCAACGAAGTGTTTTGATGAGAGGAAATATGAGGGTATTTTTAATTATTTCAATTAAATCAATGGCTTGTATTTATTATCAAAAGTAGATAGGAGGGTTTTTATGGCAAGTTATAGGACTTGCCATAAAATGATGAAACAATAAAATTTGTTAGAAACCCTTAATTTGTAATTGATTTATATTTATTTTCAACCATTTTGCATGTAACAACATTCTAAATGAAGGCTTTAATTGGCTGATTTATCCGCCTTATGACTTTTATATAGCGTATGTTTTTTTGATTTTTAATATGAATAGCATTAAGTAAAGTTTGAGTGTTCATTAGAGAATCACTAGTAACTTTGCATCAATTGGGCTTGTGAGTGTGAATCGACATAAGTAGTCCAAATCCTGCCATCAAAGTGACGATCGCAGTACCGCCATAGCTAATGAAGGGCAGAGGAACGCCGACGACGGGTAAAATACCACCAACCATACCCACATTAACGAATACATAAACAAAGAAAGACATGGCAATTGCACCCGCTAGTAATCTACTGTATACATCAGGATGGGTGAAAGCGATGTATAAGGCGCGCAGGAGCAAACAGGAATAAATGAACATTAATAAAATCACGCCCAACAAGCCAAACTCTTCTGAAAAAGCCGCGATAATAAAATCAGTATGACCCTCTGGTAAAAAATGTAAATGCGACTGCGTGCCTTCTAAATAGCCCTTACCAGTGAGCCCACCCGCACCGATAGCGGTTTTTGACTGAATGATATTCCACCCAGCCCCTTGTACATCAGCTTCAGGATTTAGCAGTGTTAAGACACGGGTACGCTGATAATCATGTAATAGAAAATTCCAAGCAATCGCAATAAGCGGTATCGCTAATATGGCGGCAGCTGAAATCAATCGCCAAGACAACCCTGCCAAAAAAAGCACAAAAATACCACTGGCTGCCACCAATAGCGACGTCCCAAGATCAGGTTCTTTTGCAATTAATAATACAGGGACGATGATTAAGGCTAAGGTAATGACGATGCTAGATAGAGAGGGCGGTAGATCACGCTTGGATAAAAACCAAGCACACATCATTGGCATCCCAAGTTTCATAAATTCTGAGGGTTGCACACTGCCAAACCCTGGTAAATTAATCCAGCGCTGAGCACCCATACGTACTTCACCGATGATATCGACCAATACCAATAAAATTAATCCCATTACATAGAAGATGGGTGTAAAAGTGCGATAAAGGCTAGGCGGTATCTGTGCCATGATAAACATAACCGTAAAGGCCACACCATAGCTGACCATTTGACGTAATACCATACCGACATCTTGACCAGCCGCACTATATAAAATTGTCAAACCAATGCAGCAAACCGTCAATAAGAGGAGGGTCAACCATGGATCGATATGTATACGCTGCCATAACGATGGTGCATGACCTTGGCCTAAATGATGGCTCTGACGTGAAAAACGGTATTGCGGATTAGAAGACATAGGCAAAGTGTGTCTGGCAATTGAGGTAAGAGGGAAGTTTCAAATCAAATCAACATTTAAAGGTAATCGCACCATATTTATATCTATGCAAGTAAAATATCGTAGATAAAGTAACACATAAGAAATAAAGTCACATAATTATAAAAATTATAAGGATAAGTGTTAATTACCAATAACACGCCTCTGATTAGAGGCGATAGTTTAGCTTGCTTGCTGAAAATTTGATAGTATCGATAAAACGTTTTTAGCGGTAGCTTGTTGCAATGACCAATACAAAAAAATATCCTTATAGGCAGATTCACAAGCCTATGCTTGCACTACTCATGTGTGCCAGTAGCATCTCTGTTCATGCCGCTATTATCAGCGACAATAGTGAGCGCCGTATCCAAGTACGTCAAGGTAGTAGCAGTAATGCTCACATCAGACCTTCGGCGAATACTACAAGCTATAATTCTGGCGTTACCATGCTGAGTGGCGATAGCATGCAAGGATTGATTGCTCAAAAGCAGCGTGATTTTGATTTCGATGACAGTCTCTCTATTGAAGAAAATAAGCGCATGAATGTCAATCGGCGCGCGCCTGCTTATAATACAACTTACAGTAATAACAGCTACAGCACTGCGAATAATACTTACAATAGTACTTATACTGATTCTATTAGTATGGATTTTAACGCGTGGTTGAATAGCAATAGCTACCGTGCTAGGCAAGTAGCAGATTTTCAACGCTACCTAAATTCGCGGGTAGGCGCACAAAATGTACCGCCTATGTCGCAGTTGCTCACAACAGCGCGAAGCTGGAGCAAATGTGGTTATGAGCCTTATCAGTTACCACCGCAAGAATTATGGGCAAATATCGTCCCAACATTACGCTTGTACGGCGAATTGAAGCATCAAGGAATTCTACCCATCAGTAGTGAAATACGCTCGGTATATCGCAGTCCTGGTCTTAATGACTGTGCAGGCGGTGCCGATAGTAGCAAGCATATGAATGCCAGTGCTATCGACATCTGGGTGCCAGAGTATGAAGATAACTTATGGCGGCTCAGTACGATGCAAGATGGCTTATGCCAGTTTTGGCAATATCAGGGGCAATCTCATAATTTTGGTTTAGGGCTATATGCTACGGGTGCGATACATCTAGACACGGATGGTTACCGTAAATGGGGCTTCAATCACGCCAGCAGCTCATCTTCGTGCCGCTATTAAGTCATTTATGATCTATCAAAAAATCAAATAAATATAAACCAGAGCGAATTAAAGTAGAGTAAAAGCGCTATAATAATACTGATGAAAGGCAGCGCTAAATGATGAATAGTTTAGTATTAAAAAACTATGGTTAATGATCATTTAGTTTATGAAATAACATAGCGTCTATTGTAAGTAGGATTTATGAAGAAGCGGTATTCAACCATGGTGAAAACACATAAGTCTGATAAGCCAAAAAAAGCGTTTTTGCAATCAAATAACACGTATATGGCTTTGTTTGGTTCGGTCTTGCTATCTCTTTTATTGATCAGTGCTTGTAGCCCAGAAACGTTTTCTGAACAAGGCTCTCTAACAGCCGAAGATTCTGCTACTGATCCTGATAGAAACTTACAGGACGTTGAAGATATTGAAGATAATATCAAGAACTCTTACGCTCGGCTGGCTTCAAAGCGCTCAGATATCTGTCCAAAACTTATACAAGAAGAAATAGGTAGTCAGGTCGTTGAGCGTACTGCAGAAGTGATGGTGAATAATCATTGTGATTATTTTTTATACCCACGCAGTGGTCAGCAGATCTCGGTTAGCATTAACGACAGTCAAATTGAAGCACTACTCATAGTGCCAGCCCTGCATGACTTCGCCAATGGTGATTATCAAGTAGACTCTTATGACAAGCACGTGATTCGATTGACCTATAATGGTGCAACTTATAAGCCTGAAAATTTCATGTATGACGTGGCAGTGACTATTTCTGGTTAAGAGCATTATTTTTTGTATGGGCAACCCACTATCGACTTTTATTACCACTCATAAAGAGTGCCAACCTATAAAGAAATGCTGGGCAATACTAAATAGTGTTGCCCAGCATTTCTTTGTGCGGCTATTTATTGGTCTTTTTATCTTTCCAAGGATCCTCTTGTCCAACGGTGATAATCAGGAAATCATCAGGCTTAAGGATATCTTGCATGGTTTGATTGACTTCTGATAGCTGTACTTGATCGATACGTTTGACATAATCAGTCAGATAGCTGTTTGGTAATTGATAAAAATTCATCATCCCAAGTAGGCCATTAATTCCCGCATTGCTCGCAAAACCCATCGGAAAGCTATTCTTAAGATTGTCCGTCGTTAAGCGCATTTCAGTGCTGGTAATACCTTTTTCTAAAGTGTCATTGATGACGGCTAAGCTGGCATCAATGGCCGCGCGCGCCTTGTCATTACGCGTTGAAAAACCGATTTGGTACGGTCCTCGTGCCAGCATGGGGTTCATAGAGCCTGATATGCCATAAGTGTAGCCCAAGTTTTGTCTAATCTCAGTCATGAGTCGCGCATTAAAATCACCGCCTGCAAGTACCTCATTACCAACCGCAAAGTTGGTTTGCTTCTGCTGAGACTGGGGATCGGTGGCGCGCTTATCTCCCAATTGTCCCATAAGTACGGTGGTTTGAGTACTTGGAAAGGGGATATGAATGTGCTTGGCTTGGCTCAGTGGTTTTGGTTCAGGCAGCTCAGTTGCAGGCTGACCTTTCGGTAATTTGCTAGTGATATCTTCCGCAAGTTTTTTTGCTTGCTCTAAGGTTAGATTCCCAGTGATGGCAACAGAGGCATTTGCTGCGACCAAGTAGCGGTTTTTGAAATCTATTAGCTGTTGCTTTTCGATAGTAGGAACGCTTTCAAGCGTACCCGCTGATGGATGGGCGTAAGGATGCTCGCCATACAATGCTTCGCTAAATGCAATGCTAGCAAGGCTGTTGGGATCTTGTTTTTGCTGCTGTAAACCAACCAATAATCGTGCTTTATTACGTGCTAGGATGCTGTCGTCAAAAGCGGGTTCGCTGAGCATCTGAGTCATTAAATCAACGGCTGGAAGTAGATGCTTATCATCAGATAAGCTACGTAGCGACACAATAAACATGTCTTTATAAGCACTACTATTTAGATTGATGCCCAAGGTTTCAACAGCGCGAGTAAATTCATTTTCGTCTAAGCGTTTAGAGCCTTGTGTCAACATAGTGGCAGTCATATTAGCAATACCAAAGCCTGTATTACTAATACTGCCATCACGGGCGCTACCAGCGTTAAAACGCAAGTCGATATCGACAATCGGTAAGGCTGTTGTTTGTACAAAACGTACGGGAACGCCTACCTTGGTTTTGAACTGCTGAATCGTTGGGATGGTAACGGTTAACGGTTTATCATCGTCAAGGCTGGTTAGCTTTGATAATGCGGCAATCGGTGCGCTCGTATCCACGGCCGCAGAGCCACGATATTCTTCAGCACCTGTTGTGTTTGCTTGTGCTGTCAACGTTGTTAGACCTAGCAAGATGCAAAGACTAAGATGCGACAGCTTTTGCATTATGGGGGTTGCTGATGGTATTGAGCTGCACGCTTTTTTTCTATTTTGCAACAAATCACTATTTTGAGTCATGGTTTTCTTCTTATAAATAAGGTCTTTATGATTGGCGCTTGTATCGAATAAAGAGCTAACACGGCACGATTATTTCTCTGTCGCTGCTTGGTTTTTAGGTGGTATGACATGCATCACTGTTAAATTGTCCTTTACTAAATACTTTTTGCTAGCAGCTTGTATGTCAGCAATCGTCACGTTATCGAGTTTGGTGGGCAATTTGGCAAGCAGCGTATCGTCAATACCGATAGACTGTAATGAGCCAATCATCTGCGCCTGACCTTCCATACTGTCTTGCGCATAGACGAGCCCTGTGACCGTATTGGTTTTGGCACGCTCGATTTCATCAGCAGCGATGGGATCGGTTTTGAGCTTTTCTATTTCAGCCATAATGGCTTGTTGTGCTTGCTCTAAGCTGACACCTTCACGTGGAGTCGCTTGTATCAAAAACAGTCCATCGCCACGATCTAGCAAGTCATATGAAGTGCCCACCGTGGTAAGCAGACCTTGTTCGCGTATCAATCGACTCTCAAGGCGGGCAGAGAGACCACCGTCTAATACATCTTGAGCCAGTGAGAGCGCATAAGCTTGTTTTTCATTAGCTGCACCAGCAGTGACGAGACTGGGTACGTTATAACCCATTAACAATACTGGCACTTGTACGGCTTGCTCAGAGTCGACTTTCTGATAGCCACGGAAGCCTTTTTGACTGACGGCAGGACGTTTAGGTAGATCGCTTGGTGTTAGCTCACCAAAGTAACGTTTGACTTGAGCCAACACTTCTTGCGGTTTAACGTCGCCAACGATGACTAACGTTGCATTGTTTGGTGCGTACCATGTTTTATACCAGTCTTTTAAATCTGTGAGGGTAATGGATTCAAGCTCATCCATCGGACCAATAACGGATTCGCCTTTTGGACTATTCGGAAGCGCCAATAAGCGAAATGACTCATAAGCCTTGGCAAGTGGATTATCATCAGTGCGTTGGCGGCGCTCCTCCATGACCACTTGGTGCTCTTTGGTAAATTCCTGCTCATTAAAAAGTAGGTTTTTCATACGATCCGCTTCTAGCTCTAGTGCCAAAGGAAAACGGTTAGCAGGGAATAGCTCGTAATAGCCCGTATAGTCGTAGCTGGTAAACGCATTATTGACGCCGCCAAATTTAGCAATCAAGCGCTCATAGTCGTCGCTCGAAACGTTAGTAGTGCCTTTAAACATCATATGCTCAAGCAAATGCGAGATGCCTCCTTTATCCAGTGGCTCATCTGCTGACCCAACTCGATACCAGATTTGAGTCATTACCACAGGTGCGCGATGGTCTTCTTTTACCACTACCTTTAGACCGTTTTCTAATTGATATTCGTGTCGACCTGACATATCCATGGTCAATGCTGATGAGGGCTGAATGTCTTGACCTGATTTAGCGGTATTTAGCCCATCTTTACCCAAGGTATTTTCAATGACTGGCTTCTGAGCAGTCGACAATGTGTTGGCGTTGATAGTGCTGGTTTGGCAAGCAGCAAGAGTCGTTGCTATTGCTAAGGCACAGGCAAGACGTAGAGAGGCGGCAGGTAAGTGCGACGGTGATAAAGGCAGTGGCATGGTATATTCTACTTATATAAAATGGCAACTTGTAAATTGATCAGTGGTTAGATCACTCTAAATACTAGCGATAGATAGCAGGTTTTATAAAGATTTATGTGCCCCAACCATCACACTGGCTGTTGGCTTAAATTCTTGGGTGGTATTGCAGCCTGTCGCAGATAGCACCAGTGTTGCTACTAATAAAGCTGCGCTGATGCTGATTGCTTTTTTACCGTACGTTTTGTCAGTATTAGACAGTGATGGCATAGATAATTCCTAAAAATGAGGATTGAGTGAGCGATAGTGAAGTAATTGGTAAGTTTTGGAATAAGGCTTGTTCTACAATAAACTCTGGTAGAGTAGGCGAAGTTTAGCATGTGTAAGGTCAGATTTTTGTTGCCAAACCTTAAGCGAAACTTTCTAAAGGGATGGTGTGACTTGCCAGATTTGCAAAAATTGACGATAGGCTATGATGGTAAGGTCTGAGCACAACTCGAATTATGATAAACTAGGCTAAAAATTGACTGTCGTGGGTCGTGGGTCATGATCCATGACAAAAACATGACGATATACCAACCCATTTAAAATAATCAAATAACTGACCGTGATAACTTTTAGGGCAAGCTTATGAATAACTCCAATAATAGCAGTCGTGTAATCATTAATCTCGATGGCAATCTTGATGACTTAGATGACGATGATATTACCTTACCCAGTCTGCCTTCGCAATCTGTGCCCATTATCGATGAGAAGGAAGATGCAGGCTCTATCCAAGCGCCCAAAGATAAAAGCATCGAAGATCAGCAAAAAGACAGCACGATAAACAAAGATGTCTCAAGTGCTGATGCGGCACAAAACATTGCTTTGGGTGCGCCAATTGTGAGGACAGAAGAGCAAAGCACGTCTAAAAACGCCTCTGAAAGCTTTATAAGCGCTTCCTCAACTGATAACAATAAAAATAATAATAAAAATATTGATACTAAGCTTAGCACTATTTCTACTGCCCCAACCATGCCATTACAAGAGCAACTTGGCGATAGCCCAAATGTCAGTCCTGCGAGTAGTGCGGTACAAGCGACCACTCAAGCAGAAATCGAATCTACAGAGCTGCAAGAAAACAAGAAAAAAGGCAGCTGGTTTAACCGCATGAAAACGGGGCTAAGTAAGTCGCGTAAAAATCTTGCCGAAGGTATGGTCAGCATCCTGATCGGTGGCAAAGAGATTGATGATGAGCTATTGGAAGAAGTTGAAGATCAGTTATTGGTGGCCGATATCGGTGTCAACGCGACCAATCGTATTATCAAAAGTCTGACCGAGCAGACAGACCGTGGTGATTTGATTTATGCGCATTCATTATATAAAGCGTTGCAAACTGAATTGGTTGAGATTTTAACGCCAAAAGTCGCACCACTCATTATTGATACCAGCAAAAAACCTTTTGTGATTTTAGTTGTGGGTGTCAACGGTGTCGGTAAAACCACGACGATTGGTAAACTTGCCAAGCGCCTACAAGGCGAAGGTAAATCCGTTATGCTGGCTGCTGGCGATACCTTCCGTGCCGCTGCTACTGAACAGCTGCAAATTTGGGGTGAGCGTAATAACATTCCAGTCGTCGCTCAAGGTCACGGCTCTGATAGTGCCTCTGTTATCTTTGATGCCATGCAGTCTGCCAAAGCAAAAAATATCGATGTATTAATCGCTGATACTGCTGGGCGTTTGCAAAATAAAACCCACCTAATGGCAGAGCTTGAAAAAGTGGTACGCGTCATGCGTAAAGCTGATCCAAGCGCACCGCACGAAGGTATGATTGTCCTCGATGCTGGCACGGGTCAAAATGCGATTAATCAAGTAGAACTCTTTAACAAGGTCGTACCATTAACGGGTATCACCATTACCAAACTAGATGGTACTGCGAAAGGTGGTGTGGTCTTTAATATTGCCGAAACGACGGATGTTCCTATTCGCTATATTGGTGTCGGTGAGTCGATTGATGATTTACGTGCCTTTAGTCCAAAACAATTTGTCGCCGCCTTATTTGAGACCGATGATAAAGAGTAGCGCTCGATAGGTTGTTTTAGTCGATGAACGATTTTTGAAAATATCATCATTTGAAAGGAAGCATCATGATAGCCACCACAGCCGCTTTTGGCGCACACCAGCTAACGTTAATTGCGAGTGTCAATGAGCATAGTAGCCCTAAACTGGTTGAAGTCAACTGGCTGCTAGCAGGTGACTCTTGGCATAGCTCAAAATCTATTCCTAAACTTAAGAAACACTATGGGCTTGTCGATCAGAGCTTTACGTTTATCAATGAGGACAGCCTAAGCGAAAATGAGCCTGCCCAAGCGCTACTCATAGAGACTATAGCGCAATTAAAATCGTATTTTAAAGGTGATCGTCAGGCATTCGATTTGCCATTAGATATCAGCTTAGGAACCAAGTTTCAGCAACGAGTTTGGCAAGCGTTACAAGATATTGGCTATGGTGAAACAATAAGCTATGCGACACTGGCACAAAATGTCGCTAGTCCCAAAGGGTTTCGCGCGGTTGCTAATGCTAATAGTAAAAACCCTTTTAGCATTATTGTTCCGTGTCATCGTGTCATTGCTAGCGATGGCAAGCTTGGTGGCTATACAGGCGGACTAGATAAGAAAACATACTTGCTAGCGCTTGAAGGTGTCACTTGCAAAACCTAGTAGGAGCGAACCGTTCGTCACATATTGCTAAACAAAAAAAGCCAAACGTTTGAAACGTTTGGCTTTTTGATGTGTGAGACATAAAGGGTTGCGGGATAAAACTATTGCTCAAGTTGGGTCATTACGTCAGCAGAAAAGTTCACATTGCTATAAACCTCTTGCACATCATCGATATCTTCTAACATATCAATCATTTTCATGACTTTTAGTGCATCATCGACATTGTCTATTTCAGCACTGGTAGACGGTGCCATGGTCACTTCGGCATTGTCAGAGACCAAACCTGCAGCATTAAGCGCATCTTTGACGTGACCGAAATTTTCCCATTCAGTGATGACGAGCAAGCTGTCACCATCATTCTCGATATCAAGCGCGCCTGCATCTAATGCCACTAGCATGACTTCATCTTCTAGGCTTGTATCATTAAAGATGATTTCACCGCGCTTATTAAATAGATAAGCGACCGAGCCAGTAGTACCCAGATTGCCTTCATTTTTGGTAAAGGCGTGGCGTACTTCACTGACTGTTCGGTTAAGATTGTCAGTCAAGGTTTCGACAAGTACTGCAACGCCGCCGATGCCATAGCCTTCATAGCTTACTTCGTCCATATTGTCATTGTCATCACCGCCTGTACCACGAGCTACTGCACGGTTGATGGTGTCTCGTGTCATGTTGACAGACAGGGCTTTTTCAATGACAGCACGTAGGCGCGGATTCTTGTTAGGGTCAGGATCACCTTGCTTGGCAGCAGAGACAATTTCACGAATAATTTTAGTGAATACTTTACCTTTTACCGCATCCTGACGGGCTTTACGGTGTTTAATATTTGCCCATTTTGAATGGCCTGCCATATCACATCCTTAAGTTTTGCGTATTATTTATTGTGCTTAAAACAAGTGTTTAATAACAATCTTTCACTATGAGTGTGTCATGAATGAGCGTATTTATACATTTTAAGATTTTTCAATCTGCATGATGACACACCTCAGATTACCTGTTTCTATACATAGCTTGGGCTATTTCTTTGAAGTAACAGAGCTACCGACACGTTAACGATTTGTATTTTGTTGAGAGTGCTTTTTTGCTACACTGTGGCAACTTAGTGATTGTATTCACATGTGACCTGTGAGCAATATTATAAACCAATTTTATCTATTTTGACTAACTTGGCCTTATCCAGCGTATTTTAAATCATTGGTTGCCATCAAGCCATTGATTTTATATCGCTACTGACTCGATACTACTGACTATATGAAGCAACCGACGGCTGAAGCCATTACCCACCTGCGCAACCGCATTCATATTATTATTGAAGGCACAGATACCCGCTTGGGTAAACTTTTTGATATTGTATTATTGATTGCGATTTTGACCAGTGTGGCTGTGGTCATGCTTGATAGTGTGCTATACATGCGCCTGCAATATGGCACTATATTCTTCTATGCTGAATGGTTTTTTACCATTTTATTCACGATAGAGTATGCGCTCAGGTTGTTTTCAGCACCCAACCGCGTGCGTTACGTCTTTAGTTTTTTTGGGGTAGTTGATTTATTATCTGTGCTACCAAGTTACCTGAGCCTTATGTTTGTGGGGGTACAGTATCTATTAGTGATACGGGTTTTGCGTATTTTACGTGTGTTTCGCGTACTCAAGCTCAAAGCTTATATGCAACAAGCGGGATTTTTGGCGTCGGCGCTTAAAACCAGTCAGCAAAAAATCACGGTATTCTTTTTGTCGCTGGTATTATTGGTCACGATTTTCGGCTCGATTATTTACGTGGTAGAAGGCCCTGAAAATGGCTTTACCAGTATTCCGCTGTCTATCTACTGGGCAGTCGTCACCATGACCACGGTCGGTTACGGTGATATGTCACCCAAAACACCGCTAGGTCAAGCGATTGCGAGCATGGTCATGATTACGGGTTATTCGATAATTGCAGTGCCAACAGGGATTTTTACTTCTGAGCTGGCACGTAATATGCGTCCGCAACTCAATCCCGTCACCTGTCCTAATTGTGGCAAGTTCGGTCATGCCATTGCAGCAGAATTCTGTGATCGTTGTGGACACGCTTTGCATATTTAGTAGTGTTTGTGCGTTGTCTGCTTTCGTAAATATTTATATTTTATATCGTTACACATCAATGTATTCACTAACGAGCGGTGATAAGTCAATCTCAACACCGAGGTTGACCAAGTTCCAGTATTGTCCTGACACTGTGCGATCTAGCATCATGGTGGTTGCAGAAGGCTGGAATTGACCAAAGTACTTCAACGACGTCCGCATTTGAGCAATGACTTCGTGATGAACCTGACTTTGACCAAAATCAAAAGCGCCTTGTTGATAAGGTTGAATAGACAGGGGCTTTAGCCCAATGGATAGCCATTTCTCATAAAACTCTCCGGGGATATTTTTATCGTCATCACGGCGAATATCAAGAGCGATGAGGTCCTGCTCAAGGGCAGTCACATCTCCTTTAATGGCATGCTTGGCAAAACGGCGGAACAATTGAACTTCGCTGTCACTATAGCTACGAATGCCGCCAAAATCATAAGCCACCACACTGCCATCTTTGCGAAAGGCAAAGTTGCCGGGATGTGGGTCACAGTGCATACGGTATAAGCCAAATAGTTGTCCTGCGGTAAAGTGGAACAGGCGCTTGGCTATGTGTTGTTTGATGTCATTGTCCCAAGTCGCCGCGACGGTTAGGGTTTCTCCCATCTCTTCTGTTAAGGTTAAAATCCGTTTAGAAGAGTGGCTGCTAATGACTTTAGGAATAATAAGACCTTTGTCTTCTGCATGAAATGCGCCAAACACTCGCAAGTTATGCGCTTCTTTAATATAGTCCAATTCATCATGTAAACTTTGGCGAATCTCGTTGAACAGTTGCTCTTGCAACTGTTTGCTCATATTGAGCACACCCGCGATTTTCAGTGCCATGCGTACTTGTTTGAGATCACTATCACAGTTTTCATCGACATCAGGATATTGAACTTTAACCACCACTTTTTGACCAGATGGCAAAACGGCTTTATGCACTTGACCGATGGAAGCCGCCGCAAACGGTGTTTCTTCAAATTCGCTAAATAATTCTGCAACAGGCGCTTTAAGCTCGCGCTCAATTTGTGCACGTATCTGCGCATAGGGCATGGGCGGCGCATCTTTTTGTAGTTTTTCTAACGCTGTCGCTACTTCTGGTGGGAACACGTCTTTATATTGCGAGGCAATTTGCCCGACTTTCATCACCGCGCCTTTCATTTCACCCAACGTTTCGGCTATCTGAATGCCCACATCTTGCATCAGCTCTGAGCGTGCTTGCAAACGTTTTTCTTCGTCACTTGAGAGGTGCTTAAATGAGTTTTTAGCTGCTTTGCCGGCAATGCTTGCTGTCATGCCAGCCAATTTCATAAAGCGCTTTCCAGACGATTTTGCCATTCATATCACCATGTAGTGGGTTGTTTGCTCAGTCATAATTTTAGTATTTTAGTCAAACAATTGCTGTTTAACTCGTGTGCTATTGATAAAGCATAGTTATACAATTCATGATTTTCGGTAATCAGGATTAAGCATTAATCGCTGATTGTGACAGAGTAGAGGCTATCAAGCCAGTAGGACAATGCCATTTGATAACCCAGATGCCCCAGACCACAAATAACACCGACGGCGATATCGCTTAGATAAGAATGATGGCGAAAAGGTTCGCGCGCGTGCACATTGGATAAGTGTACCTCGATAAACGGTTTTTGTGTGGCCAAGAGCGCATCACGTAACGCAACCGAGGTATGAGTAAAGGCGGCGGGGTTAATGATAATGGCATCGACTTGCAGCGCTGTCTCCACTAAAAGTCCATGATATTGGATGTCATCTATCAGTTTACCTTCATGATTGGATTGTATACATATCAATTCAATACCGTGCTGAGCTGCGCGTGCGATCAGACGTTCCTCGATATCTGCTAGTGTCGTATGACCATAAATCTCAGGTTCGCGCTTACCCAATAAATTCAAATTGACCCCATTAACGAGCAACAACTTATGAGTGAGTGTTTTATCGGCATTTTGCTTCGAAGGCGTAACGGTTGGTATAGACTGAGAAGGAGAGGTCATAATGGTCTCTATAACGATGAAACGAGGTTGAGGATTTATTATTTGTTATAAGGTTTAGATACTGTATAAGCATGAAATGGCATAAGCGTAAAATTGCACAGTTTAATCAAACCTTTCTCTTTATGATAACAGCTTGATGACGAGGTTATAAAAAAATTACATGGAAAATAAAGCTAAAGGTAAAAAATCATGTTAAAAGTCTTTATGTTGCTAAAAACCCGTGCTATGATATTTTTTATGCAATAATTATTGCAAGTTTGTTGCTACTGCCGAAGTAGAGCAATCAGTAAGACAGTCGTTATGTTTGTAAATACTCACTGTGTTGGTACATACCGTTATTTGCTATAGATGCGGTATGTAGGTAATAGTAGTGAGGATAGTACTCTTAAGTTTTTGATTTTATCATCTTAGATCCCGTTTATATGCAATGTTGCAAAGGAATTTGGGGCTAAGCGGACTTTTTTAGGAAGCAATATTATGTCAGCTCGTGAGCAAGGTATCGTTAAGTGGTTTAATGACTCAAAAGGCTTTGGCTTCATTCAACGTGACAGCGGAGAAGATATTTTTGTCCATTTCCGCGCGATTCAAGGTGATGGCTATCGTTCTCTAAAAGATGGCGAAAAGGTCGAATTCAGTGTGGTAGAAGGTGATAAAGGCCTTCAAGCTGAAGAAGTCAGAAAAGTAGAAGAGTAATCTATCCAGTCATTAGAGCGGTTTAGCTATAATGTCTGTAGACACTACTGATATACTACTGAGTCAAGCCCGTTTTATCTTACCCATGTTGAGTCAAAATCAGCATGTTTGGTGGGATTAGGCGTTAGGCTTGGCTTTTTTATGCCCGTATCTCAGTCAGCTATATATAGATTTCATATTGTTGCTGCTTAATTTAGATAGCAATATAACGGGTTATCATGAGCCTATTTATCATGAGTCTACTTATTATTAGTAATGAACAAGTGATTAATTTAAAAGGATATTTTTTTGAGTAATTTTACCACGTTTACTGATTTGCCACTTTCAGCACCGACCTTACGTGCCGTAAGCGATCTAGGTTTTACGGCATTAACGCCCATTCAAGCACAAATATTACCGCATACGTTGGCAAATCAAGATGCTATTGGACAGGCGCAGACGGGTACTGGTAAGACGGCAACCTTTCTATTGACTATTATGGAGGCATTACTCAAGCGTCCTTTTACCAATGATGAAGAGCGTTATTTGGGTGAGCCGCGCGCAGTGGTCATGGCACCCACTCGCGAACTTGCTCAGCAAATATTTGATGATTGTATCGCTTTGACCAAATATACTTCACTGCACAGTGTTTGTATCATGGGTGGCACCAATTATGAGACTCAGCAGCATGAGCTTGAGCGTCAATATGTCGATATTTTAGTAGCGACACCTGGTCGTCTAATTGATCTTGCCAATAAAGGCATGGTCTATTTAGATCGAGTGGAAGTACTGGTGTTAGATGAAGCAGATCGCATGCTAGATATGGGTTTTATCCCTGACATCAAGCGTTTGGTCGGTCGGATGCCAGCCAATACAGACCGTCAAAGCTTACTGTTTTCTGCCACCTTTAACCAAGATGTGATGAATCTAGCCTATCGCTGGTTGCATGAGCCGCAGTTTGTTGAAATCGAGCCAGAACATAAAACCAGTGAGTTAGTCGATCAGCACTTTTACTTACTGACAGAAGATCAAAAATTAGAAGCGTTGCAGCGTATCATCAGTGATACGGCAGTGGATAAAGTGATTGTCTTTGCCAATCGTAAAGACCAAGTCAAGCGTCTCTATCATAAGCTGCGTCAAGCGCATAAAATTGTGATGTTGTCAGGCGATGTCATTCAACAAAAACGCGAAAAATATTTACAGCGTTTTAAAGATGGTCATGCTTCTGTCTTGGTGGCAACTGATGTCGCAGGACGCGGTATCCATGTCGATGATGTTAGCCACGTGGTTAATTATACCTTGCCTGATCAGCCAGATGATTACGTGCATCGTATTGGTCGTACGGGTCGTGCTGGACAAACAGGCATCAGCATTAGTTTTGTGAGTGAAGATGATGCTTTTAATATACCCGCGCTAGAGAAGCATTTAGATACTAAGTTTACCCTTGAGCAGTGGCAAGAATAGTGATTTATAAGCCGTCAGTTCTACTATAGTGTATAGCTGTCGGAATCATAAAAGCCCTCAACGTCATGATTGATGTTGAGGGCTTTTTTATATGGCAGATTTTGATGTTAAATGATTTTATATTTTAACAATATCTATTGTCGATGATTCTATTGGGCTTGTTCCATCATTTCAGAATGTTCATCGTGGTTCATGTTGATCGCGCCGTCACTCATATCATGCATACTATGATCCATAACTTGGGGAGTTGTGCTGTTATCAGTTGGCATCATATTATGGCTGCTGTGATCCATATTTGTATCCACCGGCATATCCATCATTTCTGAATCGCTCATTTGCATATGATCGCCTTGCATATTGGACATATCATGTCCACCATGCATGCTAGACATTGCTATAGGGACAAACACAACGGCTAAGCCAGATAATACCATGACAGCGCCATTAAGCTGTCTCAAGCGAAAACGTCCAATCTTGTCACGTAACCAGCCAACGGTTTCGTGCGTGGCGACTAGCATCGGTACGGTTCCTAAGCCAAACACAAACATGAGTGCTGCACCGCTTAGTGGATTGTGAGCGACTACTGCAATCAATAATGCACCATAAACCAATCCGCAAGGCAAAAATCCCCAAAGCAGTCCAGCCGTTAATGCTCGCGGAAAGGTATTGAGTGGAAATACTTTTTGACGAAGTGGGCTGAGATATTGCCAAAATCGCATACCAAAACGCTCAAGATTTTTTAAAAATGGTGCGCCAAGCATGGTCACGCCGACGAATACTAACACCAAGCCTAGCAAGATACGTGGCGTACTGTTACCTTTCATTAAGGGCTCTAGTACAGTGGTGCCAATCAGTCCTGCCATCAAACCCAAAAATGCGTAACTGGTCAAACGACCTAAATGGTAAGTTGCCACAAGAGCACGGCGTTTGGTAGGGCTGACGTCTTTCATCGATAGCCCAAATGCTGTCACCAGACCGCCACACATGCCTAAGCAATGCGGTGAACCAAAAAATCCCATCAGTAGTGCCGCAACAAGTAAAGCGGTGGTCATGGGGCGATTCTCCTAAAAAATGAAAAGCAAACCTACGCATACAATCGGCGTTTAACCAACACTTAACAGTAGGTTGCGCAGATAGTACAAGCCTTGATAAGTGGTTACGGCATCCATCTCGTTCAATGTACTAAGTCGTACTATTTGCGCTCGGTTGCCATATATTACACTTTAAATAGCTTCTACTATAGATAAGGTGGCTCAATGCTAGATTTTTGGCTGTTTATCAAGGTCAGCATGATCAATTGACTCTATATCAGGATGGCTCACCTTATCATCAGCGACTATATCAGTCACTGTGGTATCGTCATTCTGCGAAATAGGCGCTGAGTAATCATGAGCCTGTATGGTTTGCCGTCGCTCTTGGCGATCATCCAATATGATGCGCTGTGATGCATTGTCCAAATCTTCAAACTGATTTGATTTGACCGCATAGCGTACCGCCCAAATGGCAACCACAAACAGCATGAGACTTAATGGAATTAACAAAAATATACTGAGCATGGTAACTCTCTTAAATAGCATTTTCTTTTATTATTATACACTCATCACAAGTATAGTGGATGACCGGTAGTGATTAGGGTAAGTTCTCAAAAGATATTGAACTGGCTACCTGCTGGTATTGAACTTTATTCGTCAGGTTTTTTTGCTGCGTTACCTCTAGGGGTTAACAGCTGCTGTGAGGTCACGTCGTTGGCATGACGACAATTCATTTGAGGACGTATCACATCGCGTAAATAAGCAGCAACCTCATAAACAGCGCGTCGAGAATGACTTAAGTTTTGCGCTGGTTTCATCCAGTCACGGCTCACTGGTAAAGGGGCGCTAAGTGGTGTGCTATTGATACCGTTTAAGGCAAACTGTCTACGAGCACGTGCCATATGGTAGCTGTCAGTAATGAGATACACATGATGCAGTGGAATACGTTTGGCGGTAAAACGCGCATTTTCGCAGGTATTCATACTGGCATTTTCACTTATCAGCCCATCAATACCATGCTCAATGAGCCATTGACCAAGCCACGGCGCTTCAGCACCGCTTAGTACAATAGGTAGGGGTAAGTCGTGATAAGCGCTGGCAGCGGTACGGGCACGGTTGAGGCTGTAGCTATTAAGAATAATCTGATTGTCATGATCGTTGGTTAGTCCGCCGCCTAACACCACATAAGCGGTAGGCGGTGAACTCAAGGCAGCAGAGGGTAAACTGGGCAATGGCAAAAGCGTAAATAGATAAACAATCGCTTGGGAGAACAGCGGCGTGAATAGGCTGATGAGTACTAAAATAACAGTCGTTGAACCAAGTAAAAAGGTAATATTAATAATGCGAAATAGCTTTATCATACGCTCAGCTGAACGCAGGTAATAACGCCATAGTCGCTTAGATAATAGCCGCTTAGACCACATGCTCATCATACCCAATAGAGCCGTCAGTATTTACCCAAACTGGCTCACGCGCTAACTGAATCGCAAATTTTTCATAAACCGTATCGACGATATGTCGTTGGGCATCTGCTACATCATCTTGAGTGGCGTGATAAGGGGCATGATTGGTCAGCACCAAGGCTTGCTGCTGATGGGTGACAATCGGTGCAATACCCCCACCTTTTAAGCCTGTCTGTTCAATCAACCAGCCTGCCGCAACCTTTACCATGGCATCAGGCATAGCGTAGCCGACGATAGCAGGGTAGGTTGATTGTAAAGCAGTAAAGTGTGATTGAGGAATAATGGGGTTTTGAAAAAAGCTACCACAATTTGGCAGTTGCTTGGGATTAGGGAGTTTTTGTTGACGAATATCGATAATCGCTTGCATGATATCCGCAGGCACTGGCTGCGTACGATCGTCTTGCTCGGAATATCGTTGCGCAACGGTTTGCACATCACCATAGCTGGCTAGGATTTTGGTTGCATCGGTATGTAATCTGAATCCAACACAGCTGATTAGCCAGGTATTAGGCGCACGTTTAAAAATGCTGTCACGATAGCCAAACTCGCAGTCGGCGGCTGTGAGATGATGCCAAGTTTGAGTGGGTAAGTGATAGGCTCGTACATACTGTAAGCAGTCTTCTAGTTGGACACCATAAGCACCGATATTTTGTACGGGTGCTGCGCCAGTTAGTCCCGGGATTAGTGCCAGATTTTCTAGCCCATACCAACCTTGACTGACCGTATATACCACCAAGTCATGCCAGTTTTCACCTGCCATTACTGCGATATCGACGTGGCTATCTGTCTGAGCGGTTAGGCTGATACCGCGCATTTGGGGCTGCAATACGATAGCATTCAGATGCGCTGGCAATAACACATTACTACCGCCAGACAACACAAATAATGGCTTGTTTTGTGCTATGTCTTTTGTATAATTTGCCATAAAATCGTCAAGCTGTGCTTCAGCCGTCAGTGTCACGACAGTATCCGCAACACAGGCTAAGGCCATGGTATTACCATGTGACAAATCGACTAATTCACGGGTCAATAAGCCTGCTAGCAAATCAGTGGTCATGGCAAATTGAGTACTAGAATCCAAGCGTGAAACTGAGGTCATAACATAGCCCATGTGGCAGATAGATAATGAATTACACAGTGTTTATTATAAAGGATGAAAGACACAAAGGTGGCAGAAAATTAGCTTTATCGTTAGCAAGCTTTCCAGCTTTCAATCCACGCTTGTGCGCTTGACTCAATACGCTCAATTACCTCTTCAAAGTCGTCACCATCGCCTTTATAAGGATCTGGCACATCGTCGCCGCCATAAGTAGGATCTTCTTCACTAAATAAAGCCAATTTGGCCAAATTGTCTTCTGTCTCTATCAAGCTGTCTTTGATGGCTTGTAAATCAGCTAAATTCTGTGTATCCATCGCTAGAATTAAATCAAAATTACGAAAGTCATCGGCACTGACTTGGCGGGCGACCAGTTTATTGATTTTATAACCATGCGCTTTTGCATGGCGTTGCGAGCGAGTGTCGGGCGCATGACCAATATGCGAGTCACTCGTTCCTGCTGAATCTACTTTGATTGACAATCCAGCAATCGCTGCTTGCTGACGAAAGACTTCTTCAGCCGTTGGTGATCGGCAAATATTTCCCAAACAAACCAATAATACAGAAGACGGAGTACAGGTTTTCATCAGCATAATATGACCTTGTATAACAAAAAAACATGCTATAAGAGACCGGCATGTTAGTGCGGCTTTTATTAGCATGCAATTAATTAAGTGAATCGGCTGTCAGCGTAACGGTTAATGCCTTGAATGGCAAGAGTAGAAGCTAAACAATACGGTCATCTGTTCACGAATTTTCGATGATATTATTTATAATCTAAGGTCGTGCTTTGACCAGCTTACTCTTGTTTGTGCTTAAAGCGTTGAAGGTCACGGCGCTCTTTTTTGTTGGGTTTATTATCAGGCCGTGCAAGATTGGCAAGTTTGCGCTGCTCAGCATGATAAGCGCGGCGCTCTTCGCTTGCTTCAGTCTCTGAATACAAAATTTCAGCAGCGAGTGCATTACCACGTTGCGCCGTTAGTGCTTCAACGACCACGGTCTTTTCAGTCATAGCAGTGGCTGAGCCTTGACGAATCTGTAGTTCATCACCAACCATAATCTCTTTACTGGTCTTTACGCGGCTACCCGCATAATGTACCCGTCCGCTTTCGATGGCTTCTTTGGCGAGATTACGTGTCCGATAAAATCGTGCTGCCCACAACCACTTATCGAGGCGCATACGCACGACATCAGGTTGGCTATGGTTAGGCTGATTGTGGTTTTTGTTGTGTTTACTCATCAAAACCTCATCGATATCCATAAAGTAAGATAATAATAATGGTGCTTTTTTTGCAAATTGAAAGAGCACTGTGCTATCAAAATATTTAAAAATAGATTTTTATGGTGAAGAGCGAAAGTCTCGTCTTAGCCATTATTCTGATTGGCAACTTTCATCGCCATTTCAGCCGCATCATTTGTCTTTAACTGCGCTAAACCATTAATCACACCTGTGATATTTTCTACGGTTTTATTTTGGCTTAATTTAAATTGGGCTTGTATAGAATCGATGGGCAGCTTAAAGCCAATAATCCCTCGGCACATAGCATCGATATAAGTAGCAGGTGTCTCATCTAATGACCAAGGATGGTCGGATAGCACCTCTTGCTGCGCAGTCATGGTTGCTAATATCCATTTCAGTGTATCGGCGTCTTCAAGCAGTTCAATTTTGGATTGAATATGGACGCTTTGATAGTTCCAAGTGGGCACTTCTTTATGGGTTTTCGCTTTGCTAGGATACCAGTTGGGGCTGATATAATGTCCAGAATCTTGAAAAATAATTAACCACGCAGTATCTGGTAAGGTGTTCTGATAAATAGGGTTTTTACGACCGAAATGACCGTAAAGATAGCCGTGCTGAGCATTAGAGTTAACATCAGAACCAACACCAACACCAACACTAGCATCAGGCATAAAGTTATCGTTATGCCAGAAGAGCGGTATATGGCAGGCTTCGATGCCATCTTTGGTTTGAGCAACCAAGGTCGCTAAGGGGTTGGCTGCGATAAATCCAATGATATTTTCTAGGTTTTCTTCGGCAAAAATAGCAGGAATATGCATGCTGTTCTCAGTTTATATTTGATATAAAATCAGCGACACCACTGCTGCTCACATGGGATACCATCATTATTACCATCCATTTTGGTATTCGGGCAGTGTTGTACAAAGTAAGTGGCTTCTGCGCATGACGTCATCTGAGAGCAATGCTTCCTGCCATCACAGGTAAAGCTTGGTGCTGATGCTGACGACGTGAGTACTGGTTTTACTGCCGAGACTGATGTTGACGTTGCATCTGAATCGACGTACGTTGGCGGTATGTCATCCAGATCAGTTGAGGTAAAAGCAGCGTCAACTGGAGTCTCAGTCGCAACGTCAGCGATAGGGTTACTGGTCGTGTTGTTAGGTTGCAGCATCTTATAACCCAAAAGTGCTAAAACCAGTAATAATACAAAGATCAATATTTTTTGAGTCACGGTTTACCACCTCATCATGGTCGCTATGAATTAATGAAAGCTACCAATGCATAACCACTGTTCATTCATCAATGGCGGCTTTTTGGTGATTAACAAACAGCCATTGATGGATTGATAGTCTATTTTTATTTCAAAAATAATTGATAACCAATATTGTCATTGAGCATGGTGCAGTCATAGCCGATATCGAGTAACGCGTCTTGTAATTGGCGAGAGTTACCTTCAGACGCTTGCAAACCGACCAATACGCGACCTTCGGCGGCACCATGATTGCGATAATGAAACAAAGTGATATTAAAGTCATCACCCAGTTTTTCTAAAAACTTCAGCAATGCTCCTGGACGTTCAGGGAAAACCACACTTAATAATTGCTCGTTTGCAACATGCGCATGACCACCAATCAAATGGCGGATATGTGATTTGGCAATATCATCATCGGTCAAATCATGAGCTGTATAGCCATCAGCTGCCAATTGCGTACGAATGGTTTCGCGCTCTTTGTCGCCTTCTTTTAGCGCGATACCGACAAATATTGATGCAGGTTCCATAGAGTCAGGTGATTTTTTACTATCGGCGCGATAATTAAACTCAGTAATATTGCGTCCATGTAAGCTACGACAGAAATTTAAGAAAGCGCCTGTCTGCTCAGGAATCGTCACACCAAAGATGGCTTCTTTTTTCTCACCAATCTCAGTACGCTCAGCGATATAGCGTAGGCGGTCAAAGTTCATATTGGCACCACAAATAATACCGACGCAGTTTTTACCTTGTAAATTATGGGCTTCGATATATTTTTTCATACCAGCAACGGGTAACGCACCCGCAGGCTCAACGATACTGCGATTCTCTTCAAAGATGTCTTTAACCGCCGCGCATACTTCGTCATTGGTACAAGTCACCACTTCAGGCTCGACTAAAGGACCTGACTTATCACTCTTTTGCATACGGACAATTTCAAATGGCAATTCGCCGATTTGAGCAACTGCCACGCCGTCGACGAACAGTCCAACTTGCTCAAGCTTAACGCGCTCATTGGCTTCAAGCGCCGCTTTAAGAGAGGCTGATTGCTCTGCTTCTACCGCAATCACTTTGACATGCGGCGCAACTTCACCTAAGAATGCCGCGACACCTGAGATGAGACCACCACCGCCAACCGCAACAAACACATAATCCATGTTGCGCCATTGCTGGGTGAGCTCAAGACCAATGGTACCTTGTCCGGCAATGACCAATTCATCATCGTAAGGTGGGATAAAGGTCAGACCTTCTGTTTCAGCGCGATTGATTGCATAACGGTTGGCTTCATCGAAGCTATCACCATACAAATCGACATTGCCGCCAAGCGCCTTTACTGCATCTACTTTAATGTCAGGTGTAGTGGTCGGCATCACGATGATATTGTTTAGGGCAAGTTTACGGGCGGAGTAAGCAACCCCTTGGGCATGATTACCTGCTGAGGCGCAAATGACGCCGCGTACTTTTTGCTCATCACTTAACTGACTAATTCGATTATAGGCACCACGCAATTTAAAGGATTTGACCGGTTGCAAGTCTTCACGTTTAAAACGAATGTCATTAGCAAAACGTTGGGTCAGCTTGGGCGCCGCTTCAAGTGGTGTTTGAATTGCCACGTCATAGACGGTGGCTTGCAAGATGGCTCGTACCCAATGTGACAGCATAATGTTCCCTAATAAAAAGTGTGGATGAATAGAAAAATTAAATAGATTAGCCTATGCTGATTTTAACGGTCTTGCAAGACCCTATTGCAGTTTTTGCAGCGATTTCAATTTTTGATGAAAGATAGGGTGGTTTTATCTCAATATTTTTTAAATAAGATATTGAATTATTTCCATATGTCTGTATTATTGGACATATGGAAATAATAAATGCTATCGCAAGCTTTGCTGCGCTCTCTCAAGATACTCGTCTCAAGGCTTTTAGGTTGCTTGTCAGCCAAGAGCCCGTTGGTCTGCCAGCAGGTGAAATTGCTCGTCAACTGTCTGTACCACATAACACAATGTCAGCTCATCTATCGGTGCTGGCTCGTGCAGGGTGGGTGGTGTCTCAACGGCACAGTCGGCAGATAATTTATCGCGCCTCACTGTCACATATGGAGGAGGTTATTCAGTTTTTACTGCAAGATTGTTGTGCGGGACATCCAGAATTGTGTGCGTCTCTTATGGATAGTCTGAGCGGATGTGAGCGTGCTAAACCTGCTAAACCTGCTGATGCAGACAGTCTTTCAAACCATCAGTAAGCCAATAACGGGTTCAATAAACCTCTTTACTGCTAGGGCGTGTCCTCATTTTTAGCTCATTTAGTCAATTTTTTCAAGATTGAGGGCATACCCTAAGCATATTCATAAATATAGGTAAAATTACTATGACATCACTAATTTTTCACAATCCAAAATGCGGTACGTCTCGCAATACATTGGCCATCATGAAAGCATCAGGCGAAAATCCAGAAGTAATTGAATATCTTAAGACCCCACCAAGCCGTGATTATTTAGTTGAGCTATTGGCAAAAATGCAAATTTCACCAAGAGAGCTGTTACGAAGCAAAGAGCCTGTCAATGATGAGTTAGGATTAGACAATCCTGAATTGTTTGACGATCAAATCATTGATGCGATGATTGCCCATCCCATTTTAATCAATCGCCCTATCGTGGTCACCAATAAAGGCGCAGCATTATGCCGACCGTCTGAGCGCGTATTTGAGTTGTTAGAGAATCCCGTGAGTAGTTTTACTAAAGAAGATGGGGAAGTGATTTATCATGGCAAATAAAACAGCAGATTTAGATGTGATCGATTTGTGTGATTTGCCCAATATTGATGCAGACAGTATACAGCCTATCGATATTGAGTCTTTAATTGGAACAAATGACCCGCGCCATGCGCCAAGAATATTGGTGCTATATGGCTCTCTACGCCAGCGCTCATTCTCTAAACTGGCCAGTGAAGAAGCGAGCCGTCTATTGCGTTGGTATGGTTGTGAGGTTCGAACCTTTGATCCGGCGGGGTTGCCATTGCCTGATGCTGCTGATGCAGATCATCCAAAAGTACAAGAGCTGCGAGAGTTGGCGCAGTGGTCAGAAGGTATGCTGTGGGTGAGCCCAGAACGTCATGGCAGTATGACCAGTATTATGAAAGCACAAATTGACTGGATTCCATTGTCATTAGGTGGTGTACGTCCGACTCAAGGCAAAACTTTGGCAGTGATGCAAGTCAGCGGTGGCAGTCAAAGCTTCAATACGGTCAACCAATTGCGCATTCTTGGGCGTTGGATGCGGATGATTACCATACCCAATCAGTCCTCTATTCCTAAAGCCTTTTTGGAATTTAACGACGATGATCGTATGGATAAGTCTCCTTTATACTTGCGTCTCGTGGATGTTTGTGAGGAGTTGGTGAAATTCACTTGGCTGACTCGTGGACGCTCAGCCTATCTGACTGACCGTTACTCTGAACGGGTAGAAAGCGTAGAGGAGCTGTCGCAGCGCGTCAATCAAAAATCACTCTAATGTATGCTCTCATCATTCATTTTCTAATGCTTGCTCTTACATAATTGTTCTTATAATAATCAAGCCTAAAAAGGTTACTCAATGATCGCATTGATTATATTTATCGTGACTTTGGTTTTAGTGATATGGCAGCCCAAAGGACTGGGTATTGGCTGGAGTGCAATGGGCGGTGCGTTGATTGCCTTGGCTTTTGGCGTGGTAAAGCTCTCCGATATTGGCATTGTGTGGGACATCGTTTGGGATGCGACTTTTACCTTTGTAGCGCTTATCATCATCTCGCTTATCTTAGATAAAGCAGGGTTTTTTGGCTGGGCAGCATTGCATGTGGCTAGGCTAGGCAATGGGCAAGGACGTTTGCTGTTTCCTATGATTGTGATTTTAGGCGCGTTTATCTCGGCGTTTTTTGCCAATGATGGGGCAGCATTGCTATTGACCCCGATTGTCATCGCTATCTTGCTGCGACTTAAATTTTCACCACCATCTGCTTTGGCATTTATCATTGCGACTGGCTTCATTGCTGATACCGCAAGTCTGCCGTTAGTCACTTCTAATCTGGTCAATATTGTTAGTGCCAATTATTTTGACATTGGTTTTGGCCGTTATGCAGCAGTGATGATACCGGTCAATATTGTTTCTGTATTGGCGACGCTCGCCGTATTATGGGTGGTCTATGCGCGGCACATTCCAAAACACTACTCCATTGCTGATTTGAGTGCGCCCGAGTCTGCGATTGAAGATCCGCTGGTCTTTAAAGCGGCCTTTCCGTTGCTCGCGTTGCTACTTATTGCCTACTTTACGACTGAGTCATTGGGCATTGCTATCTCTTTGGTGACAGGAGTGGCGGCGTTAATATTAATGGCAATTGCAGGACGTTGGTGGCAAGGGGGGCGTGATGCCGTTGTTTCTGTATTTGATATCCTGCGTCAAGCGCCTTGGCAAATCGTATTATTTTCCATCGGTATGTACTTGGTGGTTTATGGCTTAGGTAATGCAGGGTTAACAGCCTATGGTGCTCAAGTAATGAATTGGTTGGGGCAGCAGGGTACGGTCATCGCAACAGTAGGAACTGGATTCCTCTCTGCTATTGTAGCCTCTGTCATGAATAATATGCCGTCTACTTTAGTAGGTGCACTGGCTATCGATAGTGCGCAAGTACCTGATGCCACTCGAGAGCTCATGATTTATGCCAATGTGATTGGTAATGATTTGGGGCCGAAATTCACACCTATCGGTAGCCTTGCAACTTTATTGTGGCTCCATGTATTGGCAGAAAAAGACTATAAAATCAGTTGGGGGCAGTATATGAAGATTGGACTGCTCATTACCCCGCCCGTACTATTCGTCACGCTACTGGCTTTGGTTGTTTGGTTGCCTTATCTGTCTTCATTTTAAAATTTGAGTGAATGTCTTGCGATTAGCGTGGCTATTACGCTGACATCCATTAAGCTCATCGGGTATAATGGCGGCGCATTTTACCTTTTTACCCTTTACTTTTTTTAAAGCGATACGTTTATTTTGCCAAGGATTTATGATGAGTGATCAGCAAGCACAAAAGCAAGCCGCAGCCAAAGCGGCTCTAAGTTATATCGAAGATGACATGATACTTGGAGTAGGCACAGGCAGTACGGTCAACTGTTTGATTGAATTATTGCCAACTGTAAAGCTTGCTGGCGCGGTGGCTAGCTCACAGGTCACTGAAGACAAACTTCGTGCCCTTGGTATTGAGATAGTTGATTTGAACTTTGCTGGTACGCTTGATATTTATATCGATGGGGCAGATGAGGTCAATGAGCATTTGCAATTGATAAAAGGCGGCGGCGGCGCGCTCACTCGTGAAAAAATTGTGGCAGCGGCTTCTAATAAATTTATATGTATGGTTGATGAGAGCAAAAGCGTTGAGGTGCTAGGTCGCGAGTTTCCTGTTCCGATTGAGGTACTGCCGCAAGCACGTTCTTATGTCGCACGGCAATTAGCCGGTATGGGCGGTGAGCCAGTTTACCGCGAAGATTTTGTGACTGATTATGGTAATGTTATCTTAGATACTTATGATTTGGATGTGAGTAATCCAATAGAGCTTGAAAAAGAGCTGAATAATATTGTGGGTGTGGTGTGTAATGGTATTTTTGCGGCCAATCAAGCTGATGTATTGCTTAAAGCAGGTAGTAATGGTGTGACGACACTTATTCGTTAAAAAATGCTTACTCGTTAAGAATCAGTTAAGCAGTGGCTTATCGTTCATCATAAAATAAAAAGGCAGATCACACTAAATGTGGTCTGCCTTTTTCGTACTTACTCTTCCATAAATAGATTATGGCTACATTTCTTAAAGTTTTATTTTGTCTTTTAGCAAAAATTCCATCAAGGCTTTTTGCGCATGTAAGCGGTTCTCTGCTTCATCCCATACAACTGAGCGTGGATCGTCAAGCATATCATGAGAGATCTCCTCACCACGATGCGCGGGCAGACAGTGCATAAATACCACTTCAGGATCGGCTTTGTCCAATAGCGATGGCGTTACTTGATAAGCGGCAAAACGGCGCGCACGAGTGTTTTGTTCAGACTCTTGTCCCATGCTTGCCCATACATCGGTGACAATTAAGTTTGAATCTTTCGCTGCCTCTTGCACGTTTTCGACAATACTGACGCAATGCGAGAAGCGTTTCATCAGCTCAGGGTCAGGCTCAAACCCATAAGGCGCAGCGACGCGTAGCTCAAAACCAAATTGATGAGCCGCTTGCATATACGATGCGCACATATTATTGCCATCACCAACCCAAGTGACAATTTTATTTTCGATACTACCGCGATGCTCATAATAGGTTTGCATGTCTGCCAGTAGCTGGCAAGGATGAAATTCGTCAGTTAAAGCATTGATAATAGGCACGCTTGAGTATTCAGCAAAGGTCTCAACTTTTTCGTGACCAAAGGTACGAATCATGATGATATCGACCATGCTTGATATGACACGAGCGGAGTCTTCTAGCGGCTCACCACGCCCAAGCTGGGTATCATTTGGCGACAAAAAGATAGCACTACCACCAAACTGACCCATACCTGTCTCAAATGAGATGCGCGTACGGGTTGAGGATTTTTCAAATATCATGCCAAGCGTACGACCAACAAACGGCTGATATATCTCGCCTGCGTGTTGCATCTTGCGCAATTCGCTGGCGCGTTTTATAAGGTTTTCTAATTCTTGTTTGGTTAAATCAGATAAGGTCAAAAAATGGCGCAAACTCATAGTAATCCTAGCAGTCGATCGCAGTCAGTGAAACGTCATCAGTCTTTAATAGCATCGCGTCAGTGCGTATGCTGGGGTGACAACAAACTTTTAGTATAGCGCAATTAGGCTTAATGTAAATGTCCAATTTGCCGTGATTTATAAGTCTGGCAAACAGACATTACATGAATAGTGATGAGGTCAGTATAATTATACTTGTATGCGATTTGGGCGAATGCTTAGGCGGCATAGTAGCTCATAGCTAATCGTACCTGCATGTGCGGCGACTTCATCGACGTGCGGAGCATAACCCCACAGTATTACTTTGCTGTCTAACGCAATGTCTTCTGGCGCGGTACTGACATCAATGACAATCATATCCATTGCCACGCGTCCAATGACTGCGCATCGGTAGCTTTGATCGTTGGCAGTATCTATAACAGTGACATAGGCTTCATCGCTGATGACACGAGGGTAACCATCACCGTAGCCGACACTCACCAGTGCGGTTCTAGTGTCTTTCTGCGCTGTCCAACGACTGCCATAGCCAATAGCATTGTCTGCCTGAACTGTTTGCAGGGCGATAATTTGTGCGCTGAAATCCATCACTGGCTGTAAGTCTAACTCATGCGCGTTTTTATCAATGACAGGGGTGCTACCATATAAAATAATGCCGGGACGTACCCAATCATAATGATGCTCTGGAAAATTGACGATACCAGCTGAATTGCATAATGAGCCTTTAATATCAGCGCTAATGGTCGCTTGTAAGGTATCTAATACCTCCGAAAAACGCTGAATTTGCATTGAGTTTAATGGATGAGTGCTGTCATCGGCATTAGCAAAATGCGTGGTTAGTATCAGCTGATATCCCGCTTCATGCAGACGCTTAGCCGCTGCCATAACACCTTCAGCGTTGAAGCCTAGACGGTTCATACCAGTATTATATTTAAGCCAAACCACTCTGGTCGCACTATTGGCTGGTGGGATATTGTCGAGTGCCCACTGCAACTGCGGCGCATGGTGAATCACGCAGCTAATATCATGCTCAATGGCTTGCTGCCACTCATTATCGGTAAATGCCCCTTCAATCAAACTAATCGTTTTGTCCCAGCCTAACTGCCGAGCTTCTAGCGCCTCAGTCAAGGTTGCAACACCAATACCGTCTGCTTGGTGCAATGCAGGCAATACCGCTGCCACGCCATGTCCGTAAGCGTTGGACTTGACCATGGCTAGGACTTTAGAGTTTGCTGCCATTTTTTTAACTTGGTTTAAGTTGTGAGTAATGGCTTGTGGTTTGATTGTGATAGTACGCATAATTGGCTTCTTTATAAGTAGAATTATGAAATTATAAAGCCAGTACTGCATCAATTGGGCTAATGCAGCACTGGCTATTTTATTAAAAACTATTTGTTCGCTTATGATGAAGCTTTAGTCTTTATCAGGCTTAGCTTTATCAGGCTTAGCTTTATTAGGCTTAAGTTTTATAAGATTGATCATTCGTCGTTCTCGAAACTGACATTTTGATAGTATTCTGGTGTTAGGTTAATAAAGCGGGTAAATTGCCCTTCAAAGCCCAAACGTATAGTGCCGATAGGGCCGTTACGCTGCTTACCAATAATGATTTCAGCCACGCCTTTGTGGTCTGTATTCTCATTATAAACCTCATCACGATAGATGAACATAATCAAATCGGCATCCTGCTCAATCGCACCCGATTCACGCAAATCTGACATGATAGGGCGCTTGTTAGGGCGGTTTTCTAGACTGCGGTTAAGCTGCGACAAAGCGATAACAGGGCATTCAAGCTCACGTGCTAGCGCCTTGAGACTCCGTGAAATCTCAGAGATTTCCCCAACACGGTTGCCATCTAGGTTTGGTACTTTCATCAACTGCAGGTAATCGACGACGATAGCGCCAAGCTTGCCATCATGGTTTTTGGCGATACGGCGGCAGCGTGAACGCATCTCAGAGGGTGGCAAAGCGGTACTATCATCAATATAGAGATGTTTAGATTGCAAGTGCTGAATGGCGTTCATCATTTTTGCCCATTCATCTTCATTCATTTGCCCAGAACGCAAATGCGTCTGATTAATCGCGCCCCATGAGGATAGCAAACGCATGACGATAGACTCAGCAGGCATCTCCATCGAAAACACCACAACAGGCAGATCTTCGTTAAATAAAATACCTTCTGCCAAGTTCATGGCAAAGGTGGTTTTACCCATAGAAGGACGGGCAGCCACAATGATTAAGTCACCTGCCTGCAAGCCTTGGGTTTTATTATTCAACTCAGCAAACGGTGTCTGCAAACCAATCATGCCATCGGGATTGGATTTTAGCTCTTGAATCTTATCAATAACGTTGGTCAAAACAGCAGTAATGCCCACAGGTCCACGCTGTTCAGCGCGTTTATTGTGCTGCTCATTGATGCTAAATATCTTACCCTCAACACTGTCTAAAATATCACTGACGGTCTGGTCTTTAGGATTATAGGCGAGCGTGAGCATCTCATTGCCAGTCGTAATCAGTTGGCGTAGAGTAGATAGTTCACGAACGCGCTGAGCATAGGCGGTCAGGTTAAACAAGGTCGCAGGGCTTTGGCTCAAAATATCTGCCAAGTAGCTATCGCCGCCTGCACTTTTAAGGAGTTTTTGTGCTTCTAGCCAGTCGTGTACCATGACCGTATCATAGGGTTCGTTGACTGCCGCTAAATGAGCAATAGCATCAAAAATATACTGATGTCGCCCTGCATAAAAATCATCTTTGGTAACGATATCAGCAATCTTGTCGTACGCCTCTTCGATACTCATTAAGGACGCGAGCAATGCCTTTTCAATGTCGATATTGTGCGGCGGTGTCTGATTGAGTAAGTCGTCGGTTTTTTCGTTGTCTGCCATGATTGCCTAATGTGTCAAAAGTCGATATAAAAGAGGGTATAAATCGGTATGTGACATCAGGGTTTTATTGGGTGCTGATACAGCAAATAAAACGCCACATGTCACTATAATTGAAGTACCAAAACCTGATCTCGGTGTTGACTGGTAAATGCTATAATCAAAAGCGAAAGTTTAACACATAATAGGCTTTTTTCGGCACCGATAGACAACTATCTATTCTAGATGACGGTTGTAATAAGTAAAAAATCATCTATACAATATAAGTGTCAGTACTTATTTTTCCCATAAAAAATACAATAAAATTCACGACTCAATATAAATATAAAGGCGTAGTTACGATGCAAGATATACAAAAAAAATTGCCATTATTAATCACAACTGGTGAGCCTGCTGGTATTGGGATGGATATCGTGCTGCTATTAGCGGCTGAGGGTAAATTGCAAGATTTTGAACGCCCAATTTGGGTCACCGCTGATAGCACCGCTATGACAAAGCGCGCAGATGAGTTGGTTGCAGCTGATGTATTGAAAAACCCTCCCATCTGGCAAACTATTGATATCGATGCCGATGACTTTAGTTTTAACGTTGTAGAGCAGATGTCGCAGCCAGATACTGACGTGGATAGTTCTTTTATTCTGCTTAATATATCTTGTGCTGAGCCAGTTGTCTGCGGGAAAATTAACACGCGCAATTCGGTAATGGTCGTTAAGCAGTTAGATATTGCCCATCAGTTGGCAACCAACAAAATAGTGGCCGCTATCGTCACTGGACCATTGCAAAAGTCTGCATTGATAGAGGCTGATATTAAGCTATTAGATGGCACGATGTTTAGCGGTCATACAGAGTTTTTTATGCAGCAAAGTGGCTGTGATAAAGTGGTTATGATGCTCGCCAATCAAGCCATGAAAGTCGCGCTTGTCACCACTCATTTACCGCTAAAAGATATCCCTGCTGCAATCACATCTGACAATGTACGCCAAACGGTACAAATTGTCGTCGATGAGATGAAAGCAAAATTTGGCTTAACGCAGCCACGTATTTTAGTCTGTGGTCTGAATCCACATGCAGGCGAGGGCGGGCATTTAGGCGTCGAGGAGATTGAGATTATCAATCCCGTATTGCATGAGTTTATCAAAGCAGGTGTCGATATATCAGAGGCAATGCCAGCGGATACGTTATTTACACCCAGACATCTAGCCAACTGTGATGCGGTGATTGCTATGTATCATGACCAAGGTTTGCCAGTGCTTAAATCACATGGTTTTGGTGATACCGTCAATCTTACCTTAGGACTGCCGTATATCCGTACCTCAGTTGATCATGGGACTGCGCTTGATTTAGCGGGACGCGGCGGCGCAAGTGCGACTAGCTTATACCAAGCACTACTGATGGCTAATGAGATGGCGGATAAATCGCTTATTAATAGACCTCTTGCATAAGTCGGTGTCTTGGCGAGGTTTTTAACTCAGTATTGGCTAACTTTGGTGTGAATGATGGCCATTTATAAGTCGTCAAACATGACCTGATATAAGTGGTTCCATTATGGCATTCTGTTTTAAGTGGTCTGTTAATGGGTTTAAAAGGTGAATTAACTTGTTCCACTGGTGTATGCATTAATAAATGATTTCGAAAAATTATCCTATTTTTACACTTGGTCCATATTTGTATTGCTCATTCATAGCAATCATTTTCTGTACTACTTCGAAATCATCTATTGTAGAAAAAACATATCTTTCAGATTGTGCGACTTGCAAACTATTTAAATGTTTCAGCTTCTCATCTTGTATAAGATATGAGCTACCATCTTCAAAGCTTTCTGCCATTTCTATGCATGAATTTAGATTTTTTACCGCTTGCAAAAACTCAGTCTCAGTTTGCCCCGCATCATCTAGAACCAACTTCTTTTGAGACGCATCCAATGCGTTGAAAAGATCCACTATTACGTTAGGTTTATTTAATATCTTTGCTGATTCTTGAGTCTTCAACTTGGCAACCGAAGGACAAATTAAACCCAATGTAATAGTGGATGACAGTGGAATATAAATCTCTATCCCTTCAAGGGCAATGCCCAAGTTGCCATATACCCCCATATCAATACTGTTGTATAGTGTGACTGGATTATCAGATATGAAAAATGGGTTTTCTTTTGTTGTCTCAAAAAGTATCCAGGATTTTTCTAAAAAAATTGATATTACTTCTTCTTGACTTACTATTCCATTGAGAAAAATATTTTTACGATCGTTTAACCCTTCCGTTCCAAACCCAGTTTCTACTTTCTCACTCGAAGGATGCATTTGTGTGAGACGTATATCAAGAACGCTAGCCATACGCTCTATTAACTGCAAACGTGTATGTGTCCTTGATTGCTGCACAGCTATGAATTCAGCGATTTTGTACTTATCCTCTTCAGATAACCAAGAAATACTTTTTTCTTCAACTATTTTTTTAATTAACGGAGCTGCTTGATCTTCATATACACCAAGAACGGGCTCCAAACTTATTGACGCAGGATCATCTACAAAGTTATAAAATGAATTCATGGTTGTTGCGTTAAATACAGTTTGTTCAAAAACTTTTTCATTCAATTTATCAAAAGTAAACAACCTATTTCTCTTACCACTTGTCTCAAAACTAAACTTATCCAATAAAAATCGGGGTACGGTATGCTGCTTCTTAACATCAGTAGTCATTTTCAAAGTTTTGTTCCTTAGCATATTAAAGTCAAATAATTATTTAGCGTTCCATATCTTTATTAACAAGTATGCTGCATAAGCAACCGATATCGCAAATCTGAGCTGAAATATTTGATATTAAATTCGAGATGCTGACCTTTTGTACACTCAGAAGCATACTGGTACTACAACAGCCAAAGATTCAAGTCCTTACTAGGGAACCTTATATATAACCAACATTATACCAAATGGTTTTAGAACAAAAAAAACACTGCCTCGGTTGCGCTAATGTATGGGTAGTTTAACAATAAAATATCTCAAAAATACAGTGCAATTATGAGCTGTGTTATAATTCATCATTATAAAACTAGCACATTGCTGGCATTGCCTTATCGACCCTCTCTTTTTTATCTATGAAGACTTTTTTATGTCCAAAACATCGTTTGATGCTCAGTCTATTACCAACAGCCTACGCGCTGCCAAACACCAACCGCGTAAGCGCTTTGGTCAAAACTTCTTGCATGATCGCAGTGTCATCCGTGAGATTGTTGAGAGCATTCGCTTAGAGCGCGATGACAATTTGATTGAGATTGGGCCAGGGATGGGCGCACTGACTGAGCCATTATTGGCAGAAGTAGATGCGATGACTGTGGTCGAGCTGGATCGTGATTTGGCAGATAGCCTGCGTATTCGTATCGGTGCCAACAGCCATCCAAACTTTACGATCATCAAAGACAATGCCATGCATGTCGACTATCGCGAGCTGTATAGCGATGAGCGTGGCAAGCTCCGTGTGGTTGGTAATCTGCCGTATAATATTTCTACGCCTATCTTATTTCATTTGCTCAGTTATGCCGATGTGATTCAAGACATGCACTTTATGCTGCAAAAAGAAGTGGTCGAGCGTATTACGGCGGATGTCGGTAGCAAAACTTATGGTCGCCTATCTGTCATTATGCAGTATCATTGCCATACCGATTATCTACTGACCGTACCACGTGGTGCTTTTAATCCGCCACCAAAAGTAACCAGTGCGGTTTTTCGTTTGACGCCGCATATCATTAAGCCAGTCGTCGCGGAGGACGAAGAGTATTTCGCGCTTGTGGTACGTGAAACCTTTAACCATCGTCGTAAGACGCTACGTGCTATCTTTAAAAAATCAACGTTGCTACCGACATTGAGCGAAGAAGATTTTGCAGCGTGTAGCATCGACCCACAAGCACGTCCTGAAGTCTTAAGTGTGAAGGATTTTGTGAATTTGAGTAATCAAGCGCGTAAAGTAGAGGTTTGAATCGAGTTACTGCTGATTGGTCGTCAAAGACATTTATATGGAAATGACGATATAAAATTTTCACATAAAACTATCACGTAAAAACACTGAGGATCTATGAGATTTCGCCATCAGTATGTCATCGGTGACCTGCAAGGTTGCTATGCGGCGTACCTTCATTTACTTGAAATATTGGATTTTGATCCTGCACAAGACAAGCTATGGTTTGCAGGGGACTTGGTGGCACGTGGTGAAGACTCGTTAAATACCTTGCGTCATGTCAAAGCACTTTGCGAGCAAGGCGCAGCCGCGACAGTACTCGGCAATCATGATATCAATTTGATCGCTGTCTGGCGCGGTGCGGCAAAGATTAAAAAAAAGGATCAGACAGCGCCTATTTTTGCTGCCGATGATTGCGATGAACTGCTTGAATGGCTACGTCATCAGCCAGTATTGGCTTTTCCTGATGAGCAGACGGTATTGGTTCATGCTGGCATTCCACCGCATTGGACGGTTGAGGCGGCCGCAAATCACGCGCAGCAGTTAGAGTCACAATTGCAAAGTAGTTTAAAACAGCTGGATCGTTTATTGCCGAATTTATATAGCAAGACTGCTGATGACTGGCATCCAGATATTAATGGCTTTACCAAAATGCGTGCAATTGCCAATTATTTCACTCGTATGCGGCTGTGCAAACAAGACGGCACGTTAGAATTTAGCTTTTCAGCAGGGTTAGAAGCATGTATGCCAGAGGGGTTTTTGCCTTGGTTTGAATGGCAAGTGCCGCGGACTCGCAAGATACTATTTGGGCATTGGGCAGCGCTGAAAGGTGAGGTAGACTTACCGTATGCGCGCGCACTTGACGGCGGCTGTGTTTGGGGTAATGATCTATTGGCTTATCGCTTGAGTGATGGAAAAATTATCAGGTCAAGTGCGCACTGCTTACAGCCAGAAACATAATATTAGGGCATGGGCTCATTTCTATCTCCGTTTTTAAAATGAGGTCACGCCGCAACTATTTTGCTTATTCAAACGATTTATTAAACCACCAAAACCCTCCCATTAGCTGGGTAGGTTTGGTGGTTTTTTGGGTTTAGGTAGTGATGTTTTAGCATCGCCCGTGGCCTTATTTTCAGGGTTGCTGTTATCGCTTTCAGGATGGGCAGTCATCTCATTACCCTCAGTAAAGGCGTTATGCGCCTTATCATATTGAATATCACTACTATAAGGGACGCTATTGAGCTCCTCATCTATCAGCCCATCATCGAGTTCAATGGTTTTTTTGGTACTGATATGATTGGTGGTGCTGTGTGTTTCCCGACTTTTTAGCGCAGCGTCAGTGTCAGCATTTGAGATGTTATTATCGTAATCTATGTCTGTGATAGCCTGTTCATTTTGCATGCTTTTTTGCTTGGATTTAGGTAGAATTTTTACATCAGACAAACGGCGCACGACATAATTATTGGGAATAGTTTGCCCCCCTTTATGAGCGCTGGTATCGTCAAAAATCATATGTCCTTGGCTGTCGATACGAGCATACTTCATTGGCTTATCACGTGGCCAGAAAAAGTCTGAAGGATGGGTAAGCATATGGCTGAAAAGCTGCTTGGTTAAACGACTCCACTCCATGAATTTGACTTCTTTAGAGCGCAGTGCCACAAATAAGGCGAGCGAGAAGCTGACCATGAGGTTCACCATGCCGATAAGGGCAACGCCTAAAATAGAAATAAACACAATCTGCCAATCCCACTGGCTGGCAGATATATTAAACAGTCCATGCGCCAAATTCGCCGAGGCAAACGCAATGTGGCGAATATCAATCGGTAAGCCAAATAAATAGCCAATTGTTGCAGTACTACCTAAGAACACCCCGAACAAGAAATTGCCCATAATGGCGCCAAGGTTGGCTTCTATAAAGCCGCCCAAACGCTGTAACCAAGTTTTTGGTAGTAGGTATTGAAGTAGTTTGTGGCGCTGAATACGGGCACCGATTTGGTTGTAGACCGCCAAGTTATCGTAGTAACCAGCAATAAGACCAGATAAAAATAAATAGACGCCAGCAATGGCCGCGTGGGGCAATGCCAGTGAGTGAAAGGGGTCAAGATCATGCAGTAAGTGTGCAGCCTTATCGGTATTGATCATCGGCGCACCAGTATATTGTAGCCATGAAAAAGAGATAATCAAGGCGACTGGTATCGCTAGCATAATATTACCCATAATTGCCACAAACTGGGTACGTAAAATATCGACCACCAATTCTGATAGTTTATTTAACTGGTGTGACTTTTTGCCAGAACCGTCCGAGATAGTAGAAGCGATTGCTGCCGCCGTCATAGCAGGCTGTTTGGTAGCAACCGTACCATGAACGATATGGATAAAAACAAAACCCAATCCATAAATCATACTATTTACAAAGGCGCGTCCCATCGGTGCGAGGGCTAGGTTATAGGCTAGTATCTTAAGCGTTGCCATAAAAGCAATAATAAAACCACCGATAGAGGCTTTCTTGAACATTTTTTGGTAGCCCGATTTATCGGTACTAATATAATGTTCACCCACGCGGCTGGCATTTTCAGTGACTTTGCGCGACAGCAGCTTGGTATTATTATCAATTAAGTATCCAATACTATAACGGCGGCTCGCAGTGGTAATCAGCGCTTGAATCAACTCAATGAGCGCCTGATCACGCTTATCATAATTATCTGCTACCAGTTCAGTTAAGATACGCATACGCTGCAAGCTTTGGTCTAAACGCAGCATCATATTGGTCAGGCGAATAGAGATTCCCGTTTTATAAATGCGCTTGCGTATGGTGGCAACGATATCTTCGCATTGTTCAATCATGACCAGTAACGGCGCAGGATCTACCGCTTTTTCGGGCGTGATATCCGTTAAAGTATCAAGCTCATGCGCTTCTCGGTACTGATTGACGTACAAGACCGCCTCTTGATTTTGTGCCACAAATGACGCTGAATAATTCAGCATTTGCGGATAAAATTCCATCAAATCTGGATGCAAGCCAATACCGCTGATACGGTATGACAAAATGATAATCGCGTTCAAAATACTGTTTTTTGCTGTCGCAACTAAGTTTAAATGCTGCTCATCGACTTTGAGTAGCTCAACCAGTTCATCCCATTTGTCTTTTTTAATATTGGCAAGCCAGCGCTCATCAGAGCGTTTATCAAATAAATAACCGACCAATTCTACGACAGAATCTTCTTGTGGCAGTAGCGGTAAAAAACGGTGTCCGATAAGGCGACGTAGACTATTAAAAAAGCCCTGATCCGACATGATGCCGGTATCGGTATATAAAGCAATTTGGCGATATTCAATAATCAGTTTTAAGACGAAACTTGACAGTCCATCTGCATATTCTGGATGTTGACGTAAAATGTCAATCAGCTCTTGAATGTTTTGATTGGCTAATGTGGGCTCTTTATCACTCACTCGTAGCTCATCGATTAAGCGCTTGAGTACCGCAGGATCGGGCACATCACTTAAGGCTGTAATCTGTTGTAAAATGTGTTTTATTTCTGACACATTGCATCCCTTGTGGTGGTTATTTCAGTCATTGTTATTATTGAGTATGAGCAAAGATATAGGTGTTTTGAATGACTATATTAGTTATCAATGTCGCGATATCTACCACTATTGATGGTTAGGTTTCTAATTTACAGCTCACTAATTTGGAAATTATTAGCTTTAAGCGTATTGGTTTAGGCGTTAAAGATATTTGTAGCAATCTTAATGTTGTGACTTTGCGTTATTTTAATCGTAACAATGCCTGAGCGGTTAATTATTTTGTTAGCAGTTATTTTGTGGCGCTCATTATATCGATTGTGGAAACCATCACTGTGATGATATTTTTGGCAAAAAAAGGGACAGTAGCGTGACTGTCCCCTTATCGTAGTGCGGTATGGCTTACTTTATTATAAAAGTAAGAAATTAGCTAGCAGGTACATCAAAGTAGCTAAGATCAAAGTTCATCATTGGATCACTACCAGCTTGAACCATTTGTGCATGAGCATCAATGCGTGGCAAAATACGGCCGACGAAATAATCGGCAAGCTTGGCTTTATTGGTATAAAACTCACCTTCTTTACCGTTAGCGGCTTCTACCATCAACGCAAACATGTACGAGTAAGCGAGGTAACCAAAGGCATGCATGTAGTCAACGGCACAGCCATTGACTTCGTTTTTACGCTCGCCAATGTTGCTAAGCACAGTGTTGGTTAGCGCTTCGATAGTATCTGCAGCATCTAGCGTTGCTTGCTTGATACCATGATCCGCTTGCATGTTATTGACGAAATCACGAATTTCACCTAAGAAATGAGTGACGTATTTGCCGTTATTTTTCGCCACTTTACGGCCTAATAAATCAAGTGCTTGAATACCGTTGGTGCCTTCATAAATCTGCGCAATACGGGTATCACGAACGATTTGCTCCATACCCCATTCGCGGATATAGCCATGACCACCAAATACTTGCTGGCAATCAATGGTGGCTTCTAATGCTTTGTCGGTCAAGAATGCTTTAGCCACTGGCGTCAATAGAGCAACACGTGCGGCAGCAGCTTGAGCGGCCTCTGGATCGGTACTAAACTTCTCTTCGTCAAGATTTTTGGCAACGTACATCGCAAAGCAACGCGACGCTTCGGTGTTGGCTTTGGCGTTCAATAGCATACGGCGTACATCCGCATGATGAATGATCGCATCAGCTGGTTTTTCTGGACTTTGCAGTTGGGTATCACTACGACCTTGACCACGGTCGTTGGCATATAACGCCGCATTCTGATAAGCAAGCTCAGATCCACCAAGGCCTTGTAGACCCATAGTCACACGCTCGTAGTTCATCATAATGAACATTGATGACAGCCCCGTGTTTTCGGCACCAACCATCCAGCCTTTAGCGCTGTCAAAGTTCATGACACAAGTGGCTGAGGCTTTGATGCCCATTTTATGCTCGATAGAGCCGACTGCTAGGGTGTTACGCTCGCCTAAGCTGCCATCTGCATTGACCAAAAATTTTGGTACGACAAATAGCGAAATACCTTTTGAGCCTTCTGGCGCGTTAGGGGTTTTTGCCAATACCAAATGAATGATATTGTCAGTCAGGTCATGCTCACCGCCAGTAATAAAGATTTTGGTACCAGAGATATCATAGCTACCGTCATCATTAGGGATAGCTTTGGTTTTGATGATACCTAAGTCAGTACCAGCATGTGGCTCGGTCAAGCACATGGTGCCCGCCCACTCGCCGTTGTACATTTTTTCTAGGTAGGTTTGCTTTTGTTCTTCAGAAGCCGCTGCGTTTAGGCACAGTGTTGCGCCAACGGTTAGGTTAGGGTAGAGGGCAAACGATTGGTTGGCAGTGAATACCATCTCTTCAGTCAGCATGGTCACCATTTTTGGGAAACCTTGACCACCGTATTCAGCGTTACCGCTTAAGCCAACCCAACCTGATTCAGCATACTGCTTATACGCTTCTTTAAATCCAGTAGGAGTCGTGACGACGCCATTACCTTCAAAGGTTGCGCCTTCTTCATCGCCGCTGCGGTTGATTGGCAAAAGAATGTTTTTTGACAGTTTTGCCATTTCTTCCAAAATCATATCGACTGTTTCCATATCGACATGAGCTAAGTTTTCGTTGTTTTGCCAAAATTTAGGCGCGTTAAATACATCATTTAAGATAAAGCGCATGTCATTCAGAGGGGCATTATAAACAGCCATAAACATTCCTTTGGTTCAAATAAATAATAGTAAAGTTGTTAAAGATATCAATTGTTCTTTTGGTCTAACCTTAGCGGTTAATAATCAAAGTTTAGCAAATAAGCTGGCGCACGGGTGTGTTTCTTCGTGAATTGTGCGTACACCAAAAGTATTGATAAAGGATAGCCTTTATAAAAATAAGAATAGATTTTTAGAAAAGGTTAGATTTCTTGAAAGTGTTGACTCTACTCGTTATTAATTTTAATAGCGCTAAGAAAATCGGCAACACACCTGAGTATGTTGCCGATAAAAATACAGTATTAGCAGTATTTAACGTCTAATTAAAAAGCGAACTGATCAACGTCCATGCTCATGTATGGTTCAACACCAGTGCTGATACGCTGTACGTGAGTGGTGGTACGTGGCAATAGCTTAGCAAAGTAGAACTGCGCGGTTTTTACTTTCGCGTCGTAGAAGGCTTGTTCGCTAGTACCGTTAGCAAGTTCAGTTTGTGCTACTAATGCCATGCGTGCCCATAAGTAGGCTAGCGTCACATAACCGCTGAAATACATATAATCAACCGCAGCGCCGCCAACCGCATCTGGGTTTTCAGTGGCTTGCATGCCGATGCGTGCAGTCAAATCACCCCATTCTTTAAGGTGTTTGGCAAGTGGGCGAATAAACTGACCCATCTCATCGTTTTCTTTGTTTTCTTCACAGAATGTCTGGATGATTTTGACAAAGTTTGCAAGCAGTTTACCTTGTGAACCCAATACTTTACGACCTAATAGATCGAGCGCTTGGATTTCAGTAGTACCTTCGTATAAGCAAGCAATACGCGTATCACGCACGTTTTGCTCCATGCCCCATTCGCTGATAAAGCCATGACCACCATAAACCTGTACGCCATGGTTAGCCGCTTCTAGACCCGTTTCAGTCAAGAACGCTTTAGCAATCGGCGTCAATAGTGACAACATTTGATCAGCAAATTTAAGCGCATCGCCTTCGCCTTTTGCAACAGTATCGGCAAAATGTGAGAGGTAATAGACTAAAGCACGACCACCTTCAGCAAAGGCTTTTTCAGTCAAGAGCATGTTACGAACCGCTGGATGTACAATGATAGGGTCAGCAACTTTTTCAGGCGCTTTAACACCAGATAATGAACGCATTGCTAGACGATCTTTGGCATAAGTCAATGAGCCTTGGAACGCATATTCTGCTGCTGTTAAACCTTGCACTGCGGTACCAATACGCGCCACGTTCATAAAGGTAAACATGCACTGTAGACCACGGTTTTCTGGGCCAATTAGATAACCTGTTGCGCCATCAAAGTTCATCACGCAAGTGGCTGAGGCTTTGATACCCATTTTGTGTTCGATAGAGCCACAAACGACGTTGTTGTTTTCACCTAGGCTACCATCTTCGTTGACCGTTACCTTAGGAACGATAAACAGTGAGATGCCTTTTGTGCCAGCAGGCGCGCCTGGTAGACGAGCCAATACAATGTGAATGATATTGTCCGTTAAGTCATGCTCACCCGCTGAAATGAAGATTTTTTGACCAGTGATGCTATAGCTGCCGTCTTCTTTAGGCTCAGCTTTGGTGCGGATAATACCCAGATCAGAACCTGCATGTGCTTCAGTCAAGCACATGGTGCCAGACCATTCGCCGCTGACCATTTTTTCTAAGTAGGTTTGTTTTTGCTCGTCCGTACCGTGATGCTCGATGGTTTGAATGGCACCATGCGATAAACCAGGGTACATAGAGAATGACCAGTTAGCCGTACCAACCATTTCATTAATGACGGTTGATAATGAGAACGGCATATTTTGACCGCCGAAGTCTTCTTCAGCAGACAACGCTGGGAAGCCAAGCTCACAATACGCTTTGTATGCTTCTTTAAAGCCTTTTGGCGTGGTCACTTGACCATTGTTAAACTGGCAGCCTTCAGCGTCACCACTTTGATTCAATGGTGATAGCTCATTTTCAGCAAAGCTTGCCGCCATTTCAAACAGGCTGTCCATTAGCTCGCGATCCGCTTCTTGGAATGCTGGCAGGGTTTTATAATGGCTTTCGCTGTCGAGTAACTCATGCATCACGAATTGAATGTCACGTAAGGGCGCTTTGTATTGCATAACTTCCTGTCCTTTTGAGAATATAACCAATCATCATCAAGGGTAGGCACATGACTGCACTGTTACTTAGTGCACAAGTCCAGCCCATATTAATCTAACGAGCCCAAATAAATGCTAGGCAATAATGCAGATTGACGATGTTGTCGGCTATATAAAATAGTATTGAAAAGAATGGCGATGGTCAGAGTAAGCTTGAAACTTAATAAGCTCTAACAAATTCACTATAAAAGATAGGCTTTCAGAGGGGATTATACAAGTTTGGTGACAGCACTGATAAGTCATGAACCTATCTTGCATCGGTTATACAATCGACGTTAGGCGTTAAGAGGAAATGCGAATAAGCATATGAAAATACTAATGATACTGGATAAATAAGCATCCGTTAAAGGGGGTTTATTTGGCGGCGTACTGCTGAATCAACATCTCAGTCGCAGCCTCTGCTGGCACTGGTTTGCCAAACCAATAGCCTTGACCCTGTTGACAGCCCATTTTTAGCAAGACATCGCGCTGTTGTTCGGTTTCGATGCCTTCGGCGACTACCTGCATATCAAGTGCCATTGCCAAGTCTAAAATAGCTTTTACAATGGCATGTTGGGTACGATCAGTGTCGATGTTGGATATAAAGCTTTTATCAATTTTAATGAAATCAAACGGATATTCTTGTAAGTAACTCAAAGAGGCATAACCGGTGCCAAAGTCATCCAACGCCAGACAAACTCCCAGCTCTTTGAGCAGAGTAAGCTGTTTTTTGACATTTGCATGACGCTGAATTAACGATGATTCGGTGACTTCAATATGTAGCTGATGGGCAGAAATATGGTGTTGCACCAGTAAACTGCTCACCATCTCAGAAAACTCAGGGTGGCTAAATTCGGCGGCATCTGCATTGATACAGATATGCTGACAAAACCCTTGCTGTTGCCAAGTCGATAACTGCTTAGCAATTTGAACCGCCATGTGCGAGAACAACTCAAAGGACAGTTTATGAGTGATAATGGCATTGATAAAATGTATCGGCTTTAGCAGTCCGCGAGTCGGGTGTTGCCAACGTACCAGCGCTTCAAAACCAATAATGATGCCCGTAGCCAGCTCAAACTTTGGTTGATAATAAGGAACAAACTGATTTTCAGTGGTAGCGGCTCTAAGTTCCGCCTCTAACTGCAAGCTACCTGCAGTGGCTTCGTCAATGGCCGTATCATACCAGCAAATGTCATCACCGCCTTGCTGCTTGACATAATGCAGGGCTTTTTCAGCCTTGGTCAACAATCCTGTCATTTCGTCGTCGTTAGTGGGAAAGTAACTGACCCCGACGGAAATATGACAATAAATCTTGGCGTCTGTCGCAGTGTTTTCATCTAAGGAGAAGGGGCGTTCACACATTTGCATCAAGCTGTCTAGCTGATGACGTACCATATTAGCGTCATTGGATTCGAATAATAACGCAAAATCATCGCCGCCAAAATGGGAAAAACACTGTAAATTATCGAGCTTAAGTTTCTTCAGGCGTGTGACAAAGTTCTTTACCAAGGTGTTGATGCCGTCAGGGCCAAGCAAGCTTGCTAGATTGCGATAACGGTCAATATTAAAGCGTACAATTACGACTTCCTGATAGCTGTCCAACAATAGGTCGCTGGTCTGACTCAAGAAAACCTTACGGTTTGGTAACCCAGTCAATTGATCATAATTGAGCAAATGCGCCACTTGCTTTTGATCTTTGACGACCGCGGACATATCACGCACCATACCGATATAGTAAGTTCTATGATTGACACAGATTTTGCGATAAGTCATGTGACAGTCAAGTATTTGTCCATAACGGTTCAGCATCGAAAAGTCGTTTTCATAAAAACCATTGCAGTCTAGATGGTCAGTGATGTCTGCTAAAACGGCCCTTTCTTCATCTGATAAAAACTCTGCCGCATAAACACCAAGTGGTCTGCCAAGCAAAAATGACTCACTGTAGCCAATGATAATCTCATAACTGGCATTGACCGATAGATAGCGTAAATGGGCATCCAAGATGAATATGGCATCATCAAGCTGCTCACATAACTCGGCCAGCAGTTGCTGCTTGTCTGCGATTGAAATAGGGGCGAAAGCAGTCATAGTTGGACTCATCATATCGAAATAGAGCAGCAGTTAGGATTACGCATAGGGTATTTACCCATAATAGCTTAAAGCATGCAGAGTCGCCAACGCCACCACGGGTGCAGTCTCGGTGCGTAAGATTCTTGAGCCAATTTGCCAAGGTTCAAAACCAGCTTTGGCTGCTTGCTGGCATTCATCAACGCTCAGACCACCTTCAGGGCCGATTAGCAGCTCAATATAAGGAGACTGTTGCGTTAAGACTGTTGGTAACGACTTAGGCATTGCTGGTTGTCCTGCAGCTGGTACGCTCAGTTGCAGACGCAAATCTGCTGGTTGTTGTAATATTTGATAATAAGGGGCTTGGCTAAGGGTTGTGACAATAGTACTGGTAGTAGGAGGGCGAACGTCCATTTGCGCATCGGCAGAGTGGGTCGCTGACTTTTGTAACCAGTCATTTATGGACACAGGCGCAATAATAAGCGGTGGACGATTAAGACCGCATTGTTCACACGCGGCAATGGCAACTTGCTGCCAATGTGCCAGTTTTTTTTCTACTTGGGCAGGCTTTAGATTGACCTCGCCATGATGGCTACTTAGCAATTGAATGGCAGTGACACCAAGCTCGGTGGATTTTTGAATCGCATAGTCCATGCGTTCACCGCGGCTCATCACTAGACCGATTTTAGTGAAGACAGCGGCACTTCGGTCAATATCTACATGTGCTAATAATGTCACAGTGGCGTGTTTTTTGCTGATGGCTTGTAGCTGCACCTGATACTCGCCGCCAAAGCCATCGAATAATATGCCTTGATCGCCAATATTGGCACGCAATACACGGCACCAATGATGAACGATACTCTCTGTTAATTCGGCACTATCTCCAATAGCCAAGGTGCTAAGTTGAGGATGGAGTGAGCTTCTTTCATTACTGATGTCATTGCTGGTGTCATAAAAAAAACGTCGCACAGTTGCTTAGTCCTATTGTTTGAATAATATTTTCAAATATCTTAGCAGAATATCGTTTGAGAGGGTAAAGGGATTATCTTTAGTAGAATTTGCATAAGTGCAATTCTTATACCAAAAAGACTGGCGCTCCTAGGAACGCCAGTCTTTAAAAAATACATTTAATAAATACATTTAATAAATACGATGAGCAATTAAGCTAAGCCGAGTGCTTCAACCAAGCGCTTGTTTGGCTCAACCTTATTCATGCTATAAAAATGCATGGCAGGTACGCCCTCAGCAATTAAGCGCTCGCATAAACGATAGACGACATCAAAACCAAATTCACGAATGGCTTTGCGGTCATCGCCAAAGTCAGACAACTGCTTACGTACATAACGCGGAATATCAGCGCCACAGCTATCGGCAAAGCGTACCAAATTACTTGAGTTAGTAATCGGCATGATACCAGCGATTAAAGGCTGAGCAACCGTATCGATACCGCGTTTTTCTAAGGTGTCACGCAAATATAAGTAACTATCAGCGTTATAGAAAAACTGGGTGATTGAAGCATTGGCACCTGCTTGGTATTTATTGACCAAGTTGTCAACATCAAACGCAAAGCTACGCGCTTGTGGATGCATCTCAGGATACGCTGCGACCTCGATATGGAAATGATCGCCTGAATATTCACGGATAAACTTCACCAAGTCTAACGCAAACGGCAGCTCGCCCATACCGACTTGACCTGATGGTAAATCACCACGCAGGGCAACTAAGCGCTTGATGCCCAAACCTTTATACAGATCGAGCAATTCAGCGATTTCCGCCTTATCATCACCGATACAAGATATATGCGGCGCAATGTCAGTCTCACCGCGTGCGCATAGTGCTTGGACGATATCTAAAGTGCGATTTCGGGTTGAACCACCAGCACCGTAGGTCACTGAAAAATACGCAGGTGATAGCTTATTCAGCTCATCATAAGTACTGAGTAGTTTTTCATGACCTAGCTCGGTTTTGGCAGGGAAAAACTCAAAGGAAAAAGCAGGCTTAGTCACAGTCTGGCTCCTTTTAGTATTTGTAAGCGTCAGGCTTAAATGGACCTTCGACGGGCACACCCAAATACTCTGCTTGTTTATCCGTCAGCTTAGTCAATGTACCGTTAAAACCAGCAACCATCGCCGCAGCGACTTCTTCGTCGAGCTTCTTAGGCAGTACTTTTACATATAAGCTGTCAGTACGTGCGTCGGCTGGTAAGTCAGCGAATTTTTCTTCGAACAGATACATTTGTGCCAATACTTGGTTGGCAAATGAGCCATCCATCACGCGTGATGGGTGACCAGTGGCATTACCCAAGTTTACCAAACGACCTTCAGCAAGCAAAATCAAATAATCGTTTTCATCGTCTGAGCGGAAAATTTGATGGACTTGTGGCTTAATCTCAACCCAGCGCCAGTTATCACGCATAAATTGCGTATCGATTTCAGTATCAAAGTGACCGATGTTACAAACAACCGCACCAGATTTCAGGGCTGCTAGCATATGTCTGTCACAAACATGGTAGTTACCAGTAGTAGTAACGATCATGTCAGTGTCTTCAAGCAGACGGGTGTTGATGTTTTCTGCGCCACCAGTGTTATCACCATTGATGTAAGGTGACAATACTTCAAAACCGTCCATACATGCCTGCATCGCACAGATAGGATCGACTTCTGAGACACGGACAATCATGCCTTCTTGACGTAAGCTTTGCGTAGAGCCTTTACCCACATCGCCATAGCCGATAACTAAGGCGCGACGACCAGCAAGGAACATGTCAGTAGCGCGTTTAATCGCATCGTTTAAGCTATGACGGCAGCCGTATTTGTTGTCGTTTTTAGATTTGGTAACTGCATCGTTGACGTTGATAGCAGGTACTTTTAATGTGCCTTTATTTAGCATTTCAACTAAGCGATGGACGCCAGTGGTAGTCTCTTCTGAAATACCATGGATGTTATCAAGAAGCTCGGCATAATCATTATGAATCAATGCGGTCAAATCACCGCCGTCATCTAAGATTAAATTAGCATCCCAAAGCTGACCTGACTCTTCGCCGCCAACGTGGATTTGCTGACGTAAGCACCATTCGTACTCTTCTTCTGTTTCGCCTTTCCAAGCATAAACAGAGATGCCAGCAGCAGCAATCGCAGCAGCAGCATGGTCTTGAGTTGAGAAGATGTTACATGAGGTCCAACGTACTTCAGCACCTAGCGCGACGAGTGTCTCGATAAGAACGGCAGTCTGGATGGTCATGTGGATACAGCCAGCGATTTTTGCGCCTTTAAGCGGTTGATCGGCTTCGTAGCGACGACGCAAACCCATTAGGGCAGGCATTTCAGCTTCGGCAAGGGTGATTTCACGGCGACCGTAGTCAGCAAGGCTGATGTCAGCGACTTTATAGTCAGTAAAAGAGGGATCGATCGTATGGGCAGATGGGGTGTTAGACACTGCGTCCATAATATGCTCCTATCAGTGGTTAAGGTATGATAAAAAGAATAAAAACGCAGGTGCCGTTATTTGCGCTGTCAACAATCAATGAGATGATTGTTTAACAGTTACCGAGCCTAACATAAGGACTGATTAGCAGGGCTTTAAAGCCTAAATGCACTATCAGATATTATGGCGCAACACCTCTCGGAGGTCGTTATTGTAATTGATGAGTCATGAATTGTCACCTCTTGGATAACATAAATAGCTGACGGTATAGGCACGTAAGATGGGAAGCGGTAATATGTAGCAATAAAAAAGGCCATCGATGGATGACCTTTTTTATTCTCATTTCAGACAGTCCAAATAGTACTAAGAGAAAATTAGTACCAGTTATAGGTTAGAGATGTGAAGAAGTTGGTGCCGTCTTGATTGTAACGCGAAGCATATTGACCAAAACTCTCATTAGTTGAGTAATCTACGTTAGTCAAATTGTTAATACGACTTGTCCATGTCAGATTTGGACTCAAGTAATAATTACCACTGATATTGAATAACGTATAGTCCTCTATAAAAGTGCTATTATCTGCAACATTATAGGTTTTACCCACATATTCTGCTTCAGTACGAATATCGAACTCTGCAGCTTGGTAACCTATATATACCAGGCCAGTATTTTCAGGGCGATACACTAATTGTTTGCCTTTGTTAGCTCCTGAGTCCTCTTCAGCATTGGTGCGAGTGTATTGACCACCAAATAAAATATTACTGAGCTGCCAGTCTGAGGTAAAGCTATAACCTGACAAGCTTGCTTCATCAATGTTCAGTGCTTGATATTTGTCAATACTATCATCGTATCTGTTATCAATAAGATTGTCGACATCACTATTAAAACCAGTCAAACGAGTAGTTTGTATCGTATTGGTAGATTCAATAAACACTTCTAGGTTTTTACTCTTCTCGACTTTTAAATCTTCATTTGGAACATAGTAAGCACTCTCGATGTATAAGTCATTGAGAGTAGGCGCTCTATAACCAGTAGCGAAGCTAGTACCTAGGCGTAGGCTAGGCGCTAGCTTTACAGCATAACCAAGACCAAATGTAGTTTCGTGACCAAATTGTGAGTTATCGTCGAAACGAACATTGGCTTGAAAATCGTAAGCATCCTCATTTACTTGATAACCAGCAAAGCCACTCTTAATATCACGGTCATTTATTTTATAGCTGTCTTTACCACCAGCGCTAGGAGTATTGTCCGTAAGCTCTACTTCCTGCTGCAACCATTCGGCACCCGCTTGAAATTGTCCTATAGGTAATTTATAAGTGCTTATCAAATTCGCCTGTTTCTGCTTGGTTTCAAAGGCATCGCCCACTTTGTTATCAATCTTATCCAAGCTCTGACCCGCTGATAGTCGTACTGTCAGCTTATCGTTTTCGTATTGTGAAAATGCTGATACGGCACCATTCTTTTGATCAATCTCTGCATTGGGACCTGGTCCAAAACTAAAGTTATCAAACTCTGTCGTTGACTTAGAGAAAAGTCCAGTTGCGCCAACGCTTATATTTTGAGTAATAGGCATACTAGCATTTAAGGCAAAGTTATTGCTCTCAAAGCCATCGTCATCTTTATCATTGCCTGTTCGGTTGTCAAGCGCGCTGATACCTTTGGTTTGATTCCGACTAGCGGAAAGACTCAGTTTTGCGCCTTGAGCATTTGTAAACTGCGCTGTTGCACCATAAACATAGTGGTCATGTGAGCCAACACCTGCGGTCACAGAAAAATTAGTTTGATCGACGTCACTGCCTTTAGTAAATATTTGAATGACGCCGCCCATAGCATCTGAACCATAAATGCTAGAGCCTGAAGCACCGTATAAAATTTCAATACGATCAATTTGATCGGTCGGTAATAAGGCTAAAGCGGGCTGACCTGTTGACATTGAGCCATAACGAACACCATCTATTAGCACTAATACACGCTTACTATCATAGCCGCGAAGATAGAAATTACTGCTTTGACCCATACCACCATCTTGTTTAATGCTAAATCCTGGCTGCCGTCTAAGTACTTCTAAAACCGTCTGACCTTGAAAGCGTTTTAAATCTTCTTTATCTACAACCCGAGTTTGTGCAATCACATTGCTGGTTTTAGTGGGGGTACGGGTTGCTGTTACGATGATTTCATCAAGCTCAACTTGTGGTAGCCCGCTATCGTTAATAGTAGCAACGTCAGGTGTCACTGCCATTGCTGTGTTAACCGCAAGTAAACCTAATGCGCTTAAGATACTCAAACGAAGGTAGGTACGTGAAGATGAACGTGATAAAGACATAGTCAATTCCAAAATAATCATATTAAAAAATGCAGGAAAAAAAGTAACCATACTGACGTTAATATGGCTAAAAATTACAAAAAACAGTAGACAAGCAAAACTGCGTTCATTATCTACAAAACAGACCGCTTTATAAACCACTTTAACCTAATGTTTATTCACGGTAAGCTGAGTAGTTTTCATGATAGATTGCGGTTTATTCATTTAATGATTGTCACTCTCATTCATAGTAGACATTGAGAAGGAGTGTCGTGAAAGGTAAGAAAAAATTAGCAGTCATAAGCAAAGGTGAGAGCAGATAACTCACATAGATGACCATAAAAACGTGTAATCAAAAGCACTGCTGTTATAAATAATTGCTATTATAGGGAAGTGCTCATTTGTTCTTCGTTGTACCATTCATAATGCTAAGAGGTTTGTTTTGTCTATTAAGTATCGCCTGATTCCTATGATTCCCAGTCCCGAGTTGTCTTCACCATACTCAATCATCAAAATGCCACTAATGGCAATTTTATTTTTGCTTGTGATGCTGTTGAGTGCGTTGTTACCCAATAATGCATTTGCTGCTGAAGCTAGCGCACTGGGAATGGGTGGCAGTACCAGTGAGGAGTCGGCGAGTACGCCGATACCAGATTCATTCGGACGCGATACACCGCGCCATACCGTACAGGGCTTCATCAGTGCGTTAGGTGAAAATGACTATCTGCTGGCGAGTAATTATTTAAACTTATCAAAGTCTGACAATCCAACCACAATCGTTCGTCAGTTTAAGCAAGCGCTGGATGCAGGTGGGCGTTTTCAGCCTGATTTGCAGATTAATAATACGCCTGAGGGCAACCTAACTGATCAGCTACCGCCAAGCCAAGAAAACGTCGGTGCGATTAATGTGGGTGAAAAAAGTGTGCCACTGATACTTGAAAGAGTGGTATCTAAGCAAGGAGAGCAGTACTGGCAGTTTTCTACAGATACGCTCAGCTCAATACCAGAAGTCATAGAAAATACCGAACCAACGTTAGTGTCTCGCTATACTTTTGATTCATTAGAAGGCAAAAAGCTGTTTGGCTATCAAGTGGCGGATTTAGCCGCAGCGTTAATGATGACTGTCGGCAGCTTTGTGTTTACTTATATCATGGTATGGCTGCTGTACCATCTATTACGAATCGTCTATCCTCGTGTGCGCGGCGTACCATTGCCATTACCTGATAAGGTCGTATTGCCACTGGCAGTGGTCATTATGGCGCTGATACTGTCAGAAGTGATGGTATATGCAGGCGTGTCGGTGACGCTACGTGAACCGATCAATCGTTTTACTGAGATTGCATCTTGGCTTGCATTGACTTGGTTGCTGTTACGAGTCATCGATGCCATATTCACTCGTGCGGTAAATTTAAGTTATAAGAAAAATTATACTGAACGTGTCTCTATCTTGGGGCTGCTACGCAAAGTGGTCAAAGCGTTGCTGCTGATCTTTGCCGTGATTGTTATCTTCGGTAATTTGGGTTTTGATTTGACCACGGGTATTGCCGCCTTGGGTGTGGGTGGTTTGGCATTAGCACTGGGTGCGCAAAAAACCATCGAAAACCTTGTTGGTAGTGTCGTGGTCGTGGCGGATTCGCCCGTACGTATTGGTGATTATTGTAAGTTTGGCACTTATGAAGGCACAGTCATTGATATTGGTATTCGCTCATCACGTGTGCGCACCTTGACGCGCACTGTTGTGACTGTACCAAACGGTGATTTTTCATCAATGCAAATTGAAAACTTTACATCCCGCGATATGTTTCGCTTCTTCCATCAGTTATATATCAAACGCACTGCTGATATTGATGTGGTCTTTAAGATGGTCAAGGACTTGGATGAGTTTATAGATGAGCATTATTTGACCAACCAAGAATGGAATCAGGTCAATATTTTAGAGCTACGTCAAGACTGCTATATCATTCAATTACAAGCGTATGTTAATGCTAATGGCGTGACTGAGTTCTATGACAAACAGAACGTTTTGTTTGTTGATTTATTGAACCAAGTGGCGAAATATGATGTCGAGCATGCCTTGCCAACGCAGCAGCTTATTGTCAATCAAACTGAGCTTGAACATCACATAGAAAATGAAATGGAAAATAAGAATAAGGAAGACAACGTCGCCGAAACGACAAAAGACATGTCAAACGATGACCATGCTGATGATGATGCTAGCGACAATAAGGATAACAGCAACGATGATAAGCATGCCGTGGACTTGAGTAAAGATAAAGATAACGTCAAGACAGATGAAAAAGGCAGCCAGCGAACCTCTAAATCAGTCAAGAGCAAAAAAGACAATGCGTTAAAGACATTGAGAAATAAAAGCCGTATGATAAAGAAAATCAAGTTCAAGTACGCAAAAAGAAAATCTGGCTTTTCTATATGGAATCAGCCATAAAATTATGGATTAAAAACGGTATAAGATAAGCACTTGAGGTAAGTATCAAGCGTTCATCTTATACCATTCACAAAAATTAGAGCAGCAAAGAAAACAAATACTAAATTCTAGACTAAGCGAGTTTGATAAGGTGAATCATCACTTGGGTATTTGGCATTATAAAGGGACAGCGGTTTGATTACGTAATAAGCCGTAGTATGACCATAGCAACAGACTGGCAGCGCTGCGATGTGGTGACCAATCTTGAGTTAGATTCTTTAACTGTTTCGGCGTTGGGCGTTCCGTTAAGTCTAATAACGCCATCGCCGCTACTTTAATCGCTAGATCATCGACCGCAAGTACGTCTGCACGTTTCAGAGAGAATAATAAATACATCTCAGCCGTCCAGCGACCAATACCAATAACGGCCGTCAGCACTTCTATTGCTTCTTCATCAGGCATAATTTTTAACGCAGCAAAGTCTATATCATGATCGACTAATGAGCGAATGTAACGGGTTTTTTGTTTAGATAACCCTTGCGCTCTTAAGTCTTCATCTGTTGCTTTGATAATTGCCTGTGGATTCGTTAAGGCGGCATCAACTAGTCTTTGCCAAATACTGGCTGCTGCTGCCACAGACAGCTGTTGACCAACCATTGCTCGCATCAACTGCTCAAACCCACCGACATTATGCCGTAGACTGGGCATACCAACTTGTTCATAGATAGACAAAAATCTTGGCTCGATAACAATCAAAGCCATGATATGTTCATGTAGCTGTTGCGTGTTCTGAATGGTCTGTATGCTCATAAATACTTATCCTGATTTATGTAAATACCGCTATCGCTAGATGTTAAATATAGTGTCTGTAGTAGATAAGAATTAAATAGTGATTTTAAAATGAGCATAACAAAAAGGACTGCCAATAAGCAGTCCTTTTGATTCTTCATACTAACTCTAACACTAAAAATTATTCACCATCAGCTTTAGATTTTTTGAGCAGTACCAATACAGCACCGTTACCACCATCTTTTGGCGGTGCAGAGCAAAATGCCAATACTTCTGGTAGTTGACGCAGCCAACCATTGACGCAGGTTTTTAAAATGGCTTCACTGCCTTTACCATGGACGATTTTTACCATGGTCTCGTTTTTCTGTTTTGCTTGGCTTAAGAGTTGAGTCATTGCCACGCGCGCCTCTTCGATGGTACAACCATGAATATCTACGGCGTCATACCAACGTAGCTTGCCTTTTTTAAGCTGATCAAAGATTTTATTCTGCAAAGTCGGCTGTTTGTAAGATAAATAGGCCTCAGCAGCGACAGGGTTGAGTAGTGCTTGCATATCTGACAAGCCAGCTCCCAAATCACTCGCTTCACTACCTTGCGCAGCAGCACGTTTAGACAAGGTGGTCGCATCAGGTTTGCCCGCTTTGCTAGCATTGGCAGGTGAGCGTACGTTTTTGTCTTCAAGCTGATTGACGCCATGCATTGCTTGCATAAACAGCACTTTGTCATCGTCAATATGCTCGCTAGCCATTTGCTTGACAGTCTTGTTTACTTGCTTTTGCGTGGGCAATGATACAGGCTCAGTAGGCTTTTGGTTTTCATCTTCAGGCGAATTGGTATCGCGACCTTTGCTAAGTTGGCCTTTTAGCTCTTTGAGCTGGTCTTGCATTTCTTTTGAAAATAGAGAGTTTGACATAGAAGTTAACGTATCGTTGGTTGATGAATGATTGATTGATTGATTTAAACTGTTCAATAGACTTAAGCCACTTTACCCGTCTGCTGCGACGCCCGCAAGTAAGGATTGTAACGCTTGTCCAGGATGGTCAGTCTTCATGAACTGTTCACCGATTAAAAAGTGCTGAATGTCATTATCTAACATCAAACGAATATCAGCGCTATTATGAATGCCACTTTCGGTGACGATAAGCGGTTTAAGCGTGCTATCCACATTAGCTGCCAGTGCGTCGATTAAAATATTTTTTAGATCCAGCGTGGTTTGTAAGTCGACATCGAAAGTATTCAAATCACGATTATTAATACCGTAAATATTATGCGCTGAGCGCGGTAGCTGTAGCGCACGTTCAAGTTCGAATTGGGTATGGACTTCTATCAATACATCCATACCCAATTCGATACTTAGCGCATGCAGCTCTTTTACTTGGATGTCGTCAAGGCAGGCCATAATGAGTAAAACACAGTCAGCGCCCATCAGATAAGATTGATAGATCTGGTACACATCTATCATAAAATCTTTACGCAGTATGGGTAAGCTTACCGCATTAGCTGCTTGAATAAGATAGCTATCATCACCTTGGAAATAATCGCGATCAGTCAATACAGACAGACAGCTGGCACCTGCTTGCTCGTATTGCTTGGCAAATAGAGCTGGCGCGAAGTTGTGATTGATAACGCCTTTAGAAGGAGAGGCTTTTTTAATCTCAGCGATGATACCAATACCATGCTCTTTAGTGCTAGCCGCTCGTAGCGCCGCCGCGAAGCCACGACGTGGTTTGTTATCCGCCGCTACTTGTGCTTGTAAATCTTCAAGAGATAATACCTCGCGTGCGGCATTTACTTCTTCCACTTTAGTGGCGACAATGCGTTGCAGTACGGAAGGAATATCTGTCTTAATTTCTGTATGAGTCATGCGGGTATCCGAATATCGTTGAATGTAAATAGACAAAATAGCTAGAGTGCACAGTAATGGTGCTTAGCCGTTAAGCATGAGTCACCAGTTGCTGCGTGTATGTGGCGAGAGACTCGAGCTTGAGTAGGGCATCACCATTCTGAATGACTTTTTGTGCCCGACTCACACCATTAGCATAGTTGCTGGCAAGCCCTGCGGTATATATGGCTGCACCTGCATTTAGTGCAATCATATCACGTGCTTTAAGTACAGCACGGTCTTGAGAGTTTTCTCCTGATAGAGCCGCGCGAATCAGCTCAAGACTTTGCGCTGGAGAATCTACATCGAGACCGATAAGGGTTTGTGACTCAATACCTGCATCTTCTGGCATCATCTCATAAACAGATATCTCACCGTCTTTTAATTCAGCGACAGTGGTTGAGGTAGCGAGACTGATTTCATCCAAACCGTCTTTTGCGCCCACAACCATGACATGACGTGCGCCTAAGTTCTTCATGACTTTAGCGATAGGCTCGCACAGCTGAGCGGTAAAGACACCGATTACCAGATTGGGTGTGCCAGCAGGGTTGGTTAATGGTCCTAAAATATTAAAGATGGTACGCGCTTTGAGCTCGCGGCGTACTGGATTGGCATAACGCATGGCACTGTGATGATTGGGCGCAAACAAAAAGCCGATACCTTGGTTTTCGATACATTCTTTAGATTGCTCAGGGGTAAGCGCCAGACTGATACCTGCTTGCTCAAGCAAATCTGAGCTACCAGAGTTGGTAGAGACGCCGCGGTTACCATGTTTGGCCACTTGCGCACCAGCAGCGGCAGCAACCAAGGCTGATGCAGTAGAAACGTTGAATAAATTGGCACCATCACCGCCAGTTCCGACGATATCGACTAAGTAATCACAGCCCCGTGGTTCGATATTGGCTGCTAACGCACGCATTGCACTGGCAGAGGCAGTAATCTCATCGATGGACTCACCTTTCATACGTAGACCAGTCAAAATAGCACCCATCATGGCGTCGCTGCATCTGCCTTGCATGATAATCAGCATCACCTGATACATCTCATCAAAGGTTAAATCAATGTGCTGAAAAATTCGCCCCAAAGCTGTCGTCAGTAGCGTATGTGTCTCTTCATCAGACAGTTGAGCAATGTTAGTTGGGGTAGGGCTTTCATTTGTTTTTATTGTACTCATTATGATCTCTCTTAATATTTTTATCCGTTAATCTTAAATTATCAATAGAATAGTTTTGATTTTAATTTTGTTATTAACGCCGTTTTTAGAACATACTTTAATAAACTGTTAGCCGACTTGTGGTAGTTCATCTGAGGTTAGGACTGACAAATGATGCGTTTGCAAAAAATTGTTGAGCAGCTGATAACCTGCTTCGCTTAAGATAGACTCAGGATGGAATTGTACCCCTTCTATCGCAAACGTTTTATGACGGATACCCATGATTTCTTCAATACTGCCATCACTGTTTTGTGTCCATGCGGTCAGCTCAAGACAGTCGGGCAGGCTGGCTTTATCAATGACAAGCGAATGATAGCGCGTGACTTGTACGGGATTAGGCAAGCCTTCAAAGACACCTTGGTCAGTATGATAGACGGCGGATAAGCGACCGTGCATGACTTCGCCAGCCTTGACCACTTGTCCACCAAATGCTTGTCCAATTGCCTGATGTCCTAGGCAAATACCTAGTATCGGTATCACGCCCTGAAAAGTCTTGATAGCTTCTAGAGAGATACCAGCCTGATCAGGATCGCAGGGACCGGGACCAATGACGATCGCATCTGGCGCAAGGGTTCTAATATTTTCAATAGTGGTTTGATCGTTACGCCAGACGGTGATGTCCTGCTGTAATTCACCGAAGTACTGTACAATATTGTATGTAAAGCTGTCGTAATTATCGATCATTAGAATCATTAGCGTTCTACTTATTGGGTTCTACTTATGGAGATGGTTATATAACGCCGTTATCTTACCACTATTTTGTAGACTATCAAATGTAGGGTGCAGGCGACCCAAATAAGCGGTGAATAACAATAAATTTTGCTTGTTAGATGACATTCGTTAACATCTCAAACGCACTAAAAAAGTACATAATTTTTATTTATGCACTAAATATGCATTAATTTAGTGCAGTCATGCGTTAGTAATGCCTCTGGGTAAATAATTTGCATGACACTTCTGATGATAAATATACGGCTGTAATATTGTCAAAGGTATTATAAGTTGCTGTAATTATTGTTAATAGCTGTCCTTTTATCATCTATATTTTCAGCATTATAAAAAACTGGCATAGCCTTTGCATTATTACTGTTATGATTATCTTTGGTGATAAAGTGGTTCAATACTTATTATCAGCAAGTGCCTGAAGAGTTCAGCATAATGAGTGATATGTTGTTAGAATAATATCGAACCAAAACACTGGCGGGTCTTATTAAGCGCATAACTCAGATGACTATCTTGATTAATAATATTGACAGTGCTGAGAATAAGCATAATATTAAACAGGATATTTAGCGCTAAACGCAGCACTGACTGTTATTAAACCAGAGATTTTTAACCAACAGATTGTACCTATAATTTTAAATCGCAATAATCTAATCAACACAACGGAGACTATTTATGTCGAACAAACTACTAGATCTTATCCAATCCTCTAATGCTAAATGGGTTGATTTTCGCTTCACTGATACACGTGGTAAAGAGCAACATATCAGCTTTCCAGCGCATAGCGTTGACGAAGAAGTGATGGAAGATGGCAAGATGTTTGATGGCTCATCTATTGCTGGTTGGAAAGGTATCGAAGCGTCAGATATGATCTTGCGTCCTGATCCAGAGACGGCTTTTCTTGACCCGTTCTTTGATTCACTTACCGTAGTTGTTACTTGCGATATTATCGAGCCATCAACGCTACAAGGTTATGATCGTGACCCACGTTCTATTGCGCGCCGCGCCGAAGAGTACTTGAAGTCAACAGGCATTGGCGATACTGCTTATTTTGGTCCTGAGCCTGAGTTTTTTATATTTGATGATGTGAAATGGTCAATTGACATGTCTGGCGTTAGCCACAAGATCACGGCTGAAGAAGCGGCATGGTCGACTAATAATGACTATGAGTGGGGCAACATGGGACATCGTCCACGTGTTAAAGGCGCTTACTTTCCAGTACCGCCAATCGATAGCTCGCAAGACATGCGCTCTGTTATGTGTGAGCGTTTAGAAGAAATCATCGGTGAAGGCTGTGTCGAAGTTCATCATCATGAAGTTGCGCCTTGCCAGTCAGAAATTGGTGTCGCTTTCAATACGTTAGTCAAAAAAGCCGATGAAGTACAGCAGCTAAAGTATGTTGTGCATAATGTTGCGCATCAGTTTGGCAAAACGGCTACCTTTATGCCAAAACCAATCGTTGGTGACAATGGTTCAGGCATGCACGTGCATATGTCAATCTCCAAAGATGGTGTCAATACTTTCTCAGGTGATGAATACGCTGGTTTGTCTGAATCTGCACTGTATTTCATCGGTGGTATTATTAAGCATGCGCGTGCGTTGAATGCGATTACCAACCCATCGACTAATAGCTATAAGCGCCTAGTACCGCATTATGAAGCGCCTATCAAACTTGCGTACTCAGCGTCTAACCGCTCAGCGTCTATCCGTATTCCACATGTTAGCAGCCCAAAAGCGGTACGTGTTGAAGCACGTTTCCCTGATCCAGCGGCCAACCCATACTTAACATTTGCAGCGTTACTAATGGCAGGTCTTGATGGTATTCAAAATAAAATACATCCAGGTGAAGCGGCTGACAAAAACTTGTATGACTTACCACCAGAAGAAGAAGCACTCATCCCAACCGTTGCGGAGAGCTTAGAAGTTGCATTACAAGCCTTGCGTGATGATCATGAGTTTTTGTTAAAAGGTGATGTATTCACTGAAGATATGTTAGAGGCGTTCATCGCTTTGAAAGAAGAAGAAGTGCAACGTGTCAATGTAACCGTGCATCCCGTTGAGTTTGACTTATACTACAGCTGCTAATTTATAGCTAAAACACTCAGTTATTTTGAGTCATAAAAACCAGCTAAGTTATTCTTAGCTGGTTTTTTTACGTCTCAATAATAATTTGCTAAATCAACGGATCTGTCCTCTTTGAAATTATTACTGATTTAACACCCAAAGTATCGCATAATAGATATTCATAATATTAGGTACTCATTAGGTTGACTGACTATGACTTCATTATCAAAACCGGTTTTTTCAAACAGTAAGTTAGGGTTGGCACTGATTGCTGCTACGATGGTTAGTATGGCAACTCTCTATGCCCCTTTGGCAAATGCCGCGCCTATCTATAAAGTTATTGACGAAAAAACAGGTCAAGTCACCTTTACCGATCGCCCGCAAAATTATGAGCAGCAGGCAGGTAAAAAAATCAGCCAAACGGGTGTCACGACGAAAGAAAGTCGCGTCAGCTCAAGTAACAGTGACAACACGAGTAGTCCGCCTTCTTCTAGTAATGTTAATACGACTACGCAAAATACGGCTGCTAAAAATAGCCCTGTCGCCAAACCAGCCGTCAATTATCAGCTTGCTATTACTGAACCAAGCGCAGAACGTGCATATCGTCGCCCAGCCCAAAGCATTGATGTCAATGTGCAAGTGAAGCCGAACTTACAAGCAGGTGATAGCGTTAGTATTTATTTGGATGGTAATGAAGTCGCGCAAGGTCTCAGCGCATCGATTGCAACGGTAGATGTTTTACCAGGATCGCACAAGATAAAAGCCGTGTTAAAAAATGAGAAAGGTCAAACACTCAAACAAGTAGAGCGTACGGTTTATGTGATTCAAAACAATACAACATTGCAAAATAATAAGAAAATCGCGCAACAGCTTTTAGCTTATCAGAATCTACCTTGGTATCAAAAAGTACTGTTAAAAATGCGTCAAGAGGGCAAACAACCGAATATGCAATCATTTACTAAGCCTATAGTGGATAAACCTATGACGCTTGAGCAACCGGTGATAAATTAACTTGTAGTCAATGTGTCAATTATGGATAAGCATAAGAACTCATACAAAGTAGAGTAACTTTATAAGTTAATTTCTTCTATATAAATATAAAGGCAAGCGCTGATGGCAGCACTTGCCTTTATATTTATCAGGATATTTATCAATTCTATGTATTTATAACTTATTTAGTCAATTCAATCGTACCATTAGCAGTCACTGAGATAGTACTATTACCAGATTCAAAACTTTGGCTAGGTACTGATTCGTCTGCTGCGCCTGCTTTCATGCTCATAGCACTATACATCGGACGTGGGTAGTTGCTACCTGTATTTAGATTCACATTGACGACACGATAGCTACGAGCATCCCAAGCGCGTGTTAGGTTTTTCGCTTGTTGCTGAAAAGCACGAGACGCATTGGTCATCAGCTTTTGCTCAAGCGCATCCTTTTTGGTATCTGAGACACCAAAGTTCAGATTGTCCATCACCAGCGTTTCTTGTAGGTCAGCGATAAGTTGGCTGGTTGCTGCAAAGTCGGTGCTCTTTAAATCGATGTTTGCTTGTCCTGTCCAGCCAATGATTTTGTCATTTTTATCATAGCGAGGGTAGGTGCGCTGTTGTCCGGTACTCACGGTGACCGTTGGATAGCGCTTAGCAATTTTCATGGCATTATTAATTGAGGTGTTGAGCGTTGTCGCTAGAGTTTTAGAATCCGTTGCCTGCGCTTTTTTATATAAGCTGGCTCGTACTTCATCATTCTGGATTTCTTCTTTTACTTCTGTCTGAAAAGTAAGCTGATCGTAGCCTGTTGGTTCTGCATGCGCGCTACCCATCATGGCTGTGAGTAAAAATGCAGTACCAGTCGTTAGAGCGGCTTTATTAAGTAAAGTGGTTTTCACAATGATCTCCTGAGTGAGTTATATCAATAGTATTTAGGTGAGCCATACCATAGGTAAGACTCGCCTTATTATGAGAAGCTGTCCATTTTAGTTATTAGTTGATACCGAGTATGCTCAGCTTCCTCAACTAAAATAGCAAAATTTAACAGGCTTGCTGTGAGAATTTTGTCACCTAAGTTACAGGGCGTTTTGAGGTAATAGAAAGAGTTTTACGATAGGGGTTGTAATATTTAAAAATTCTTGTATAATTTGCAACTGGTGGCTCCATTGGTAGCCTCGCAACATTGTTCTATGAACCCCGCCAGGACCGGAAGGTAGCAACGGTAATAGTCACAGTGTGTGCCGAGGATTTGCTTTTGGAGTCGCTTTTTTTTGCCTAAAATTTGATACCTGTTTTGATATTTAATCAAAAATGCTCGTTTGATCTATTAAGCCCTTCATTGTAAAGGGCTTTTTTTCGACCTTTTTTTGTCCGATTTTGACCTTTGATTGATTAATATGGGTTAAAATACAATGTATTAACTTTTATTAACATTCTGGACACTTTAGGGTTTTCTTATGAAGATGTTTGTTTGGTTGTTCATTGCCTTTGTGCTACTAGTGATTGTGTTTGGCGTATCTATATTTAATAAATTGGTACGCGCTCGCAATCAAGCGAAAAATGGTTTTGCTCAAATAGATGTACAACTGAAGCGCCGTCATGATTTGATTCCAAATTTGGTTGAAACTGCTAAACGCTATCTGACGCATGAAGAAGAGACGCTGACCCGTGTGATTAGTGCACGTAATCATGCCCAGAGCTTGCAAGACTCCAATACACATCAGCCAGACTCGCTTGAGCATATGGCGCTATTTGCCAAAGCTGAGAGTATGCTGTCTAAAGCGTTAGGGCAGTTTTCAGCGGTTGTGGAAGCTTACCCTGAGCTAAAGGCGGACAGCATGATTAAAGAGTTGATGGATGAGCTGACCAATACTGAGAACCGCATTGGCTTCGCCCGTCAGCACTATAATGACAGCGTGATGTTCTACAACAATGACCGCGAGGTATTTCCCAACAATCTTATTAGTACGACTTTTGGCTTTCGCCCGTTAAGCCCGCTAGTTTTTGAAGACAGAAAGGTGATCGCTCAAGCACCTGTCGTCAATATGGGCTGATATTGAATTATATTCATATGTTCAGATGCGTTTAGCTATTTTTAAGTCAGGCATATAGATGGATTTTTTTGGTGAACAACGCACCCGTACCCAGCGAAGTCTGTTGCTCTATGGGCTATTTTTTCTTATTGTCTTTGCCCATCTGGCAGTAGCGCTGGGTATCATGGCGCTGCTGCTAACGATATTTACTGGTGGCATTTATCATTGGGTGTTGATACTGGTTGCTATCTGGACAATCGGTAGCTTTGTGATCGGTAGTTTTTTAGAGTACAGACGTTTAGAAGCGGGCGGTCGCGCTATTGCTCAGCGTGTGGGCGGGGTTCGGCTGTTTATCGACCACAGCCAAGATGCGTGGGAGCATAGTCAAGGGGTTGCCCATCAGCATGAGCCTATACCAAAGGTTCGTTTCAGCGCCCACCATATCGCCGTGCGTAATGAGCGAGATTTTCCGCCTGTCTACCGTCGTTATTACGAGATTGCCCAGCAGCTAGCCATTGCTTCAGGTGTACGTATGCCGATTCTCTATATACTGCCTGATGAGCAAGGTATTAACGGCTTCGTTGCTGGTCGTCATAGTCAAGATATGGTGTTGGTCGTCACTCAAGGCGCGATTGATAAGCTGTCCGATGAGGGGCTGTATGGGCTGATAGGGCATGAATATGGTCATATCTTGCATGGTGATGCGACATTTAATTTGCAACTGATGGTGGTGCTGGCAGGCTTGCAATTACTCTATGACTGGAGTGATTCTATTAATAATTTTGGCGCTGGTAATCAACGCAGTCATCAGAATAGCCATCACAATTATTTTGATGATGCGGTCAATCGACGCAATCTCTTGTCACAAAGAGTCGTCGATAGCCATGCGCGTAGCACTGAAGCCCAAACCGCCAACTTTACCACCCATAGTGAATGGGTAAGCTATTGGCAAAGTCAATCACAAAGCCAGCAGTCGTCAGCTAAGAGCCAGTCACGATGGCTACAAAATAATAATAAGTTCGATAGTCAAGCACCGCGCAATATTTGGACGTTGTTAATACATGGATTGAGTTTTTCGAGTATGGCCAGTGCGCAACTGATTAAACACAGCTTTAATCGCCAGCGTGAATTGCTTGCCGATGCGACCAGCGTGCAGCTGACACGCTCGCCGGCTATTATGGAAACCTTACAAACCATTCATCAAGATTCGCTTGGTTCGCGCTTAACCAGTATCGCCGATATCAATGGTCTTAGTCACTTCTTCTTTGCCAGTAGTGGTGCTGATTTGGGTGACGTCTCTTGGTTTGCCACCCATCCGAGCTTGGCTGAGCGAATGAGTGCCATTAATGCCAACGCTTATCATGATTTTGCGGTACAAGTGGCTAAAGAAAAGCGCATAAATCAACAGAAAATAAAAGAGATATATGAGCAGCGGCGATTAGGGGATTGGGGCGTCATAAAAGCAAATAGCCTAAGCAAAAATAAACAAGAAAAAAATAGCCAATCATCAATATTTGAAACTCAATCAGCGTTAAATAACAATAAAAGCCTTACTAATAACAGCAATGATGTTATAGACAAAAAAATTACTGCTTTTCCTGCAAATGAAATAAAGAATGAGTTGGACGAAGATAAGGGGCTAGAGTTTGTTATCGAGAAAGATGTCATTGTTGAAGGACGTTTACAGATTCAAGCGCAAAATACCGGTATTCATCAGTTGCTCAAGCCATGGCAAGCAAAACATGATAGCGATTTGCCATCGGATAGATTGATTGGTATCGACGATAGACAAAAAGTTTCACTGCCGCAGTATATACTCAATCACAGTTATCACCCGCTCGGGGCGCAAGCTTTGATTGAAGCTGTTATGTTATGCCATCAAGGTCGCATATTATCAACGACTGAGAGTTATGACTTGAGTGATATCTGGCTTGAACTTGCTAACGATAAAACGTCTGCTGCTGAAATCGATAATAACGCTAGCGCTAATATTAGCAGCCACCCCCAATTTTTAGCGCATACGATAGATCATAGATTATTAGCGGCAGTGGCACATCTTGATAGGCGTTTAGACAACGCATTGATTGCATTGGCAATAAAGCAATTGAGTCAGCATAACCTGTCAGAAACTGCTATCAATGAATCACGCTTAAGATATGAAGCGAGTCATAGCAATCAAGATCATCAACATTATGTGCAGCAAAAAAAGTGTCGTACAATGCTGATGCGCTATCAACAGGGTATCATTGAGCTATTTGAACACTACCTAACGGCGGATTTAAGTCAACATTTCGCTGATAACATAGCCAGTGAAGATGGTGCTATGGATAAAATTAAGCCAGTATCAACGCACTCAGGAAAAATCGACTCTCGGTTGCCACCGATTTTATCATTATGGCAAGCGCTACAGTTGCAGCAATTATTACCTATATTGTCTACTGTATTGAACGAGGAACACGTGCATGCTCAGCCTCAGCTATTATGGTTATGGCAGCAAACATTGCAAGCGGGTAGAGATGATATTTATGACCAGCTTGACCCTTCAGGACAGGTATTTGATGGTCTCGATGTTGCCGCGAAAGCAATGCTTACTTTATTGGCTTATCGCCTATCAAAAGATGTCAAGGGTCAGGTCGTATCAGCACTAGATAGCTCAGTACACATTTCAGCACCTACTTCAGTACTCGGCTATAATAATGACAGTGTTGCTCACTATCTTGTGGATTTGCGGCGTCATGCACGTTTGATTGATATTGACTTAGCCGCTGTTAGTGACGCAAATTTGCAATGGCTACTATTGACTGTGCAAAATATAAATAGTGTCCAATTATTGGCAGTGATAGAAGTGGTGTCTATTTTTATAGCGCCTGCCAGTCAGTCGCCTGCATCAGAAGCCAAACGTAATGATAATTATAGACAGAGGCAACAGGGCGGCGATCAAATAGATTATAATGCTCATAGACAAGACGGAAATGCAGATAGTGTAGATAAGGCGGGCAATGATAGTCTGCGCCATTCTTATGCTTATCATACTTACCGGCAATGGCTGAGTACATTGCATACGGTGATGTTACACGATACGATAGTCAGTCAAGATGAATATGATTGCTTGTCCATATTAGCCAATCATTGGTTAGGCGTTCGGCAGCTTTTTTGAACAATATCATTGACGGCATTTAAGTATTCTTTTTTAAATTGAATGGACTATATTTTTAATCCTTTTTTTTAACATCGTTCTCTAATATTGTTCCTTGCCATTAAAAGTCAGTAAATCCATTTTAGATAAGTAGGATAGTAAATAAGCATGAGTGATATCCAAGAGCCGCTAGTTGTATTACAGCATCGTATGCAGCAGCGCCAGATTTTAGCGATGATGGGTATCACTCAGTGGGTGCAGCCGAGCTCTGAAACTATGAATATCGCAGATATTTCTGCGCCTACTCTGGCTGATCCGGCTACCACTAACTCGACTATCGTTAATACCAGCACGACCTATATTCCTGCTGCTGCGACCACTGAACAGCCAAGTGTTAAGTATCCCAATGGTGATGATATAAGCGTTGGGATGTCGCATTCAGCATCTGCTGATTCGCTATCAGGTATAGTGGATGATGAGTCTGCTAATCACTATTATGATGCTAATAAGATAGGTTTAAACCATTCTGACCAGCAAAGCCCTGTTACTTATAATTTTGACTCGACTACTCCTGACATCTCTAAGCCCGCCGTGACTTCCCTTGTAAATACTGTCGTTCAGCAAACTGCGATTGGTAATGTAAATAATACTGCAAGCTTTGAAGATGGCAGTTTTAAAGAAGAGGGCTTTCAAGAGGAAAGCTTTAAAAAGGTAGCACCCTTTGATTTACAAGGTGGTCGCTATGGCGATTGGGTGATTTTGGTGGATATCCAAGCCCTTAATCATGACAGCCAAAAACTGTGGCAAAATATTACGCAAGCGTTATCCATCAGTTGTGAGACGACCTCATTTCCTATTTGTGAAGGTATGGATACGGCTGAGCTTGCCAATGCCAGCCTTGCTGGATACGTCTTTAAAATTGGCCGTAGCGAAGAGATACAGGTAGTGACATTGACCGCACTTCCTGAAGGTTTGGAACATCCTAACCTGACGACTGCACCCACGTTGGATGAAATGCTTACTGATAGTAATCTCAAACGTCAGCTTTGGGAGCAGTTATCGAGTCAGAGTTAAAGGCTTGCCACTTACTATGACAGAGATTAAAAAATAACGATAAAACTCACCTTCAACATTTAACCTTTAATAACCACGATGACTTCATCATATTTAGGATATTGATTATGACCACTAAAGCCGCTCCTAACCGCGTACCCAATTTTTCAGCGGGACCTGCTACTATACCGACGGCCGTATTATCACGCGCTCAAGAAGAGTTGCTTGATTGGCAGGGACGTGGCATGTCGGTCATGGAAGTGAGTCACCGTAGTAAAGAATACATCGCGATTACCGAAAAAGCCGAAGCCAAATTGCGCTCGTTGATGGAGATTCCAGATAACTATAAAGTGCTGTTTTTACAAGGTGGCGCTAGCTTACAGTTTTCAGCGATTCCATTAAACTTGCTAAATAGTGGGCGCGCAGACTATCTAACGACGGGTGCATGGTCTGGTAAAGCGGTCAAAGAAGCCCAGCGCTATGCCAAACTAGGTCTTGGTGAAGTTAACGAAGTTGCAACAGGCAAAGGTAGCAGCTTTACTGATGTACCAGCCGAGAGCGAGTGGAATATTAGCAAAGATGCCGCCTATTTTCATTACTGTGCCAACGAAACCATTCATGGTTTGCAAATATTTGAGCCGCCACAAGTCGATGCGCCGATTGTCGTTGATATGTCTTCTTGCATTTTGTCACAGCCTATTGATGTCTCTAAATTTGGCATGATTTACGCGGGCGCGCAAAAAAATATCGGGCCAGCAGGTCTGATTATCGTGATTATCCGTGAAGATTTATTGGGCAAAGCGAGTGAATGGTGCCCACTGCTGATGAACTATGAGCACCAAGCTGAAAAAGAATCCATGTCAAACACACCAGCGACGTATTCTTGGTATTTAGCAGGGCTGGTGTTTGATTGGCTAGAGGAGCAGGGCGGCGTCGCTGCTATCGGCAAAATCAACCAACAAAAAGCCGATTTACTCTATAAAACGATTGATGATAGCAGCTTCTATAGCAATCCAGTTGACCCCAAATATCGCTCTATCATGAATGTGCCTTTTACCTTAGCCGACAGCAGCCTTGATAAAGTATTCTTAGAAGAGTCGGAAGCGGCAGGCTTGATGAATCTAAAAGGTCACCGCGATGTGGGCGGTATGCGTGCCAGCATTTACAATGCAGTGTCATTAGATTGGGTGCAGCAGTTGGTTGACTTTATGATTGCGTTTGAGAAAAAACACGCATAAATTATGTATAGACTTTAAAATAAAAGACGCAGCTTTTACAAGCTGCGTCTTTTTTTATACGCGTTAGTATTCTTTTAAGATAAATGATGCATCATGTAGCAACTCTAACGCTGCAAACCATTAGGTTAAAAAACCTAAGTTTGTTATGATAAAATTCTGCAGCACTCACTCTTTTCAATTATATGGTAGCACTTAAGTAAAATTTCATCATATTCATTGGGCTAGTACAAGGGTTTGTTATAACTTTATTATGATAAAAAACACCATACTAAAAGCCGTCTTGCTTGCCATTACTATTAGCTGGATACCAGTTAGTATGGCGGTGCCAATCACTACTACTGCGCTTGGTCATAATAGTACCACTGAGTATATTGACGTGCCATATATGCCCTATGCCAATCCAAAGGCGCCCAAAGGTGGTACATTATCACTGGATGCACGCGGTACCTTTAATGCGGCCAACAAGTGGATGACCACAGGTGTGGCGATGGTTGGCACCGATTATCTCTATGACACCTTGATGACTGGCTCATTAAATGAAGCCTTTACCATGTATCCGCAGCTGGCAACCAAAGTAACTTATGATCCCGACGATACTAGTTGGATTATTTACCATATTAATCCTGCTGCGCGCTTTTGGGATGGCACGCCGGTCACCAGCAGTGACGTCAAAGCGACTTATGATGCACTGTTAAATAAAGGTCCGATGTATATTCGCAGCTATTTGGGTGATATTAAAAATATTGAAATTATTAATAAGCAACAAGTAAAATTCATCTTTAACTCTGATGACAATAAAGAGATTTTATTAACCGTCGGACAGTTTCCTATTTTTGCTAAGTCCTCTATCGATACGGATTTTGAAAAAATAACGTTGACGCCATTGATGGGCAGTGGACCTTATAAGTTAGGACGTGTCGATGCAGGGCGCTCGGTCAGCTATGTACGTGATCCCAATTATTGGGGTCGTGATTTGATGGTCAATCGCGGTCGTTATAACTTTGATATGATTAAGTTTGTTTATTATCAAAGCGATGAGATTGCCTTTGAAGGTTTTAAGTCTGGTCAATATCGTTTTCGCCCTGAGAATAAAGCGTCGAACTGGGCAACGGGTTATAACTTCCCTGCAGTCAAGGCAGGTCTTATCAATAAAGAAACCATAAGCAGCGAAAACCCAGTACCAATGCAAGGTCTGGTCATGAATATGCGACGTCCCATCTTTCAAGATATTCGCGTTCGCCAAGCACTGAGCAAGGCTTACGACTTTGAGTGGATGAATAAGACCTTGTTTCATGGGCAGTATGAACGCTTACAGAGTTTCTTTCATGGCTCTGAGCTTGCCGCAACAGGGATGCCGTCTGCTGAAGAGATGCAGGTGCTTACGCCTTTATTACCCAAGCTTGAACCGCTGCAACGTCAAGCCGTATTAATGGAGTGGCAATTGCCGACCAGTGACGGTAGTGGCTTTAACCGTAAAGAGTTACTAGAAGCACGGCAGCTGTTGCTAGATGCTGGATTTTATTATAACGATATGAAGCTATATCAGCCCAATGGACAACTTGCTCAGATTGAGGTTTTAATGATGGGCGATACTATGGGTCGGGTGCTGCTGCCATATATTCGAAATCTAAAGCGCTTGGGATTTGATGCCACGTTACGTCAAGTCGACGGACCACAATATTATGAGCGGGTACGCCGTTTTGACTACGACATGATAGTTGATAAATTTGCTCAGAGTTTATCCCCTGGTGCAGAACAAGTTGGCTTTTGGGGTAGCTCAGCGGCTGACCAAGTGGGTAATAGAAATACTATCGGCATCAAAAACCCAGAGATTGACGCGGTGATAGAGCAGCTTGGTAATGCTAAAACTCGCGACGATACTATATTATATACTCAGGTGCTCGATCGCCTACTACGTGCTGGTCATTATTTAGTGCCTTTATACGGCAAATCAGCGACCAATGTCGCCTATTGGGATCAATATCGTCATACTGAAAAACTGCCCTCTAATGCCATCGGTATTGACTACTGGTGGACGGACAAAGAAGCAGAAGCACGTGTTAACCAATACTTGAAGCAATGATTTAGAACAATGAATGAAATAACGCTGCATCTTAAAATTTTATTTCGTTTAAAAAATCAATAAAAGACATCAGCAATAAAGATAACTACTGGTAAGGATTTAATATGACTATCCGCATTCACCCAATCAAAGCGTTCAATGATAATTATATTTGGACATTGATTAATGAAAATAATAAACAGGCGATCGTTATTGATCCTGGTCAAGCTGAGCCTGTCATGAGTTATTTGGAAGAAAATAAATTAGAGCTGACGTCTATCTGGACGACTCATCATCATCATGACCATATCGGCGGTGTCGCAGAACTGCAAGAGTCTTATCCGATGACGCATCTGGTTGCGCATACTGAGCATAATGTCGATGAAGATCAGACCATCAAAGATGGTAGTACCGTCAGTGCTTGGGGCTGTGCAGCACAAGTATGGGATGTGTCCGGTCATACTGCTAGCCACGTGGCTTATATTTTGGATATTGACGGGCTTAAACATTGCTTTTGTGGCGATACCTTATTTAGTGCTGGATGCGGACGGGTATTTACGGGGACGATTGAGCAATTACACAACAGCTTTAAGCGTTTAAATGGTTTGCCAGCTGAGACGCTGCTATATCCTGCGCATGAATACACTGCCAGTAATCTGCGCTTTGGACTATCTATTGAACCTACTAATGAAGCAATGCAGCAAACTCTGGTTCAAGCAGAAGAAAAAACCGCCCAAGGTATTCCGACGTTGCCAGTCACTCTAGAACATGAGCGCGCAGTCAATGTGTTTTTACGGACGCAAGAGCCGAGTGTGATAGCAGGGGTGAAGTCTAAAGCAACTATCGATGATGATAAATCTTTGGCTGTATTTGCTGCGTTACGTGAGCTTAAAAATAGCTTTTAAACCATAACGGGCGCTTCGACTGACGTTTTGATAGTTATTAGCTGCGTATTCTTTCTGTCGTCATATTTATTATCTTAGGAAGCCACCGTTATGGGTCGTTATATCTTAAAAAGGTTACTGCTGATATTACCGACGCTTTTTTTGATATTGCTCGCAAACTTTGTGATTGTACAAGCAGCGCCTGGTGGTCCTATCGAGCAGCAACTGGCGCTTATTGAGCAAGGTGAAAAAGACAATGCGCTTGGCGGTAATATTGGCGCGGGTAGTGCGGGAAATAACAGTACCTATCAAGGTACGCGTGGCTTATCTGAGGAAATGGTTGCAGCGATTAATGCCCAATACGGCTTTGATAAATCGGCACCTGAGCGCTTTTGGCTCATGTTAAAGAATTACGCTCAGCTAGATTTTGGCGAGTCTTTTTTTAAAGGACAGTCGGTAACAGATTTAATTATCGAGAAATTACCCGTTTCTATCTCGCTTGGACTCTGGAGCACGCTGCTGATTTATATGATAGCGATTCCACTAGGTATCTATAAAGCCATGCATCATGGCTCGGGGATTGATAAAGTTACTGCTATGCTACTGGCTATCGGGCATGCAATACCCGTTTTCGTATTTGCCGTTATATTACTGGTGTTTTTTGCCGGTGGTAGCTACTGGAATATCTTTCCACTGCAAGGCTTGACCTCTGAGAACTTCGATCAATTAAGCGCGCTGGGTAAAATCAAAGATTACTTTTGGCATTTAGCGCTGCCGCTGCTGGCAAGTACGATTGGCGGTTTTGCTGGCTTGACCTACCTGACCAAGTTTAGCTTTTTAGAAGAGCTGGGTAAGCAATATGTGCTCACCGCCCGTGCCAAAGGCTTGGGTGAGCGTCAAGTGTTATACGGGCATGTTTTCCGTAATGCCATGCTGATTATTATCGCGGGTATTCCAGCGGCTATCGTTGGCATTTTCTTTGCCGGAAACTTCTTAATCGAGATTATTTTTAAACTTGATGGTTTGGGGTTGTTAGGTTTTGAAGCCATTCAGCAGCGCGATTATCCGGTGATATTTGGTACATTGTTTATTTTTACCTTGGTCGGACTGTTATTACAGTTAATCAGTGATTTGAGTTATCACTTAATTGATCCTCGTATTGATTTTGAGGGGCGCTAATGTCAAGTTATCCATTACCTTCAACGCCTTCATCTGCATCTCCTGTCTCTATGCCAAAAAAACGTCGCCTAAATCCTATCTGGCAGGCACGCCTAAACCGTTTTCGCCAAAATCGTCTTGGCGTCGTATCATTATTCATTTTTGCGCTGATATTCGTCATTTGTATGGCAGCCAATGTGATTGCCAATGACAAGCCGCTACTGGTGCAGTATCAAGGCGATTATTACTTTCCTGTCCTAAAAGCTTATCCTGAAACGGCTTTTGGTGGGGTGTTTGAGACTGAAGCCAATTATAAAGACCCTGCGGTACAGACGCTGATTGATGAGCAGGGTTTTTACATTATGCCGCCGATTCCATTTGCCGATCAGACACCAAACGTTGAGCTGGGTATTCCATATCCAGCAGCGCCCAATAGCCAGAACTGGCTTGGTACTGATGACTTAGGCCGCGATGTGCTGGCACGGATACTTTATGGCATGCGCGTGTCGTTACTTTTTGGTTTAGCATTGACACTTGCTGGGGCAGTGATTGGTATTATCGTCGGTGCAATACAAGGCTATTACGGTGGTTGGATAGATTTGGCAGGGCAGCGCTTCATGGAAGTATGGGGCGGTATGCCGCAGCTGTTTATGATTATTATTTTGGTCAGCTTATTCAGCCCTAGTATCTTTATGCTATTTGCAATGATGCTGTTATTTGGTTGGATGGGACTGGTTGGTTTGGTACGGGCAGAGTTTTTGCGCGCGCGTAACTTTGACTATGTACGTGCTGCGCGTAATCTTGGGGTATCCGACAGTCAAATCATGCTAAGGCATATCTTGCCCAATGCCCTAGCGTCAAGTTTGTCACAGCTGCCATTTATATTGACAGCTAATATTATCGCTTTAACGGCACTAGATTTCTTGGGTTATGGCTTGCCACCTGGTTCACCATCGCTTGGTGAGCTTATGGTACAAGGTAAAAACAATCTCGATGCGCCTTGGCTTGCACTATCTGGATTTTTTAGTTTGACCTTTATTTTATCATTGCTGATTTTCGTTGGCGAAGCGCTGCGTGATGCGTTTGATCCGAGGCGTTCTTAAGATGACTATGATTGATACGCAAACTGACAGCCTAAACGTAAATCGTAGCAATACACAGCAAAAGCTAATATTGAGTGTCGATAAGCTCAGTATTCTTACCAATACCGGCGTAACGTTAGTTGATAATCTGTCTTATACGCTTAGGCAAGGACGAACCCTTGCTATCGTAGGTGAATCAGGCTCTGGCAAATCCATTGCAAGTCTCGCGCTATTAGGCTTATTGCCAGACAGTTTGACCGTTAGCGGTGAGGTGAAGCTAGCAGGGTCAGCAGGGTTGACTGTGCTACCGATAGCCAATGCCAATGCCAATGCCAATGTTAGTGTTAGTGCTAAGGCACGTAACGCTGCGCTGCGCTCTATTCGCGGACAGCGCATCGGCATGGTGTTTCAAGAGCCGATGACGGCGCTCAATCCACTACATACAGTTGCCAAACAAATTGCAGAATCACTACGTCTAGTTGGTGTGCCCAAGAAACAATGGCAAAGTCAAACAATCGATTTACTAAATGATGTCAATATTACCAATCCGATTGATAAGCTGAACCGCTATCCGCATGAGCTATCAGGTGGTCAACGTCAACGGGTCATGATTGCCATGGCATTGGCACAGCAGCCTGATATTTTAATCGCTGATGAGCCGACCACCGCGCTTGATGTGACTCTCCAACATGAGATTCTCACCCTATTAGATGATCTTAAGCGTCAGCATAATATGGCGATGGTGCTTATTAGCCATGACCTCAATCTGGTCAGGCGCTACAGTGATGAAGTAATTGTCATGCGCCAAGGGCAAACGATTGAGCAGGGGCAAACCGCAGCGGTGTTTAACCAGCCCAAAGCCGAATATACCCGCTCGTTAATCAAACAAGACTTTGGCCAAGCACTGAACTTCTCTAATGATGATCAAAGTCATCCACCAACCGTATTGCAAGTCAGCAATTTACAAGTACAGTTTCCCATTGAAAAAAGTCTGTTTGGTGGTACTAAGCGCTGGTTTGATGCGGTGAAAAGCGTTGATATGACGCTACAGAAAGGCTGGGCGTTAGGCATTGTAGGTGAGTCAGGCTCTGGAAAAACCACGATAGCGCTTGCGTTAAGTCAATTACTTAGCAATCAAGCGCGTGTGGGTGGCGAAATAATGGTCAATGGACAAGATATTTCAGTATTGTCCAAGGGTGAGCTACGTCAGTTCCGCTCGCAAATTCAAATGGTATTTCAAGACCCCTTTGCCAGTATTAATTCACGTATGACGGTGATGCAAATCATTGAAGAAGGATTGCTCGTACAAGGCGTTGATAAGGCAGCACGGCGGCAGGCAGTGATGGATAGCCTTACTACCGTGCATCTGCCAGCTGAGTTTGCGCATCGCTATCCACATGAGTTGTCAGGTGGTCAGCGTCAACGGGTAGCACTTGCGCGCGCCCTTATTATGCAGCCGAGTCTATTGATATTGGATGAGCCGACGTCCGCGCTTGATAGTACCACGCAGGTGACCGTCGTTAATTTACTACGTGAAATTCAACAGAAATTGCAAATAAGTTATGTGTTTATTAGCCATGACTTAAAAGTGGTGCGCGCCTTATGTCAGCAAATTATGGTGCTTAAAGATGGCATATGTATTGAGTCTGGACGTACTGAAGATGTTTTTAATAGCCCACAGCATCCCTATGCGCAGCAGTTGCTGCAGGCGAGTATGATTTAGCTTAGCCAAAAAGAGTTAAGCAGATAGAGCCAAATAAGCAGAACATGGCAGTTCATACTAATTGCGATATCCTAAAAATAGCAGTGATACAATAAGTTAAACAGACGTTTACTTTAGTTAGAGGCTTAACTTTGTTTAATTTTTAGTTAAAGAGTAGTTTAAATCGCTGCTTTAAAGGATTGTCATCGCTATTATTACCCTCATTAAAAAGGATTTTTACTCATGAAAAAACAAAACAGTATTGCTAAATTAGTAAATAATAAGTTAGTAAATACCAATGGATTGCAGAATGTCGGTTATTTAGCCGTTGCTAAAACACGCGCTAAAGTCTTAAAAGCGTTCGCTTATGTTGTTCCAATTAGAAGACCAATGCTATTTGTCGGTGAGACCTCTTGTGAAGAGCTATGTGATATGGCCATCAACGAAGGCAGCACCAATGTATTTATCGTCACTGATACCGTGCTTAATAAGCTTGGAATTCCAGCCAAAGTGACTGATTATCTAGATAGCAAAAATATCAGCTATACCGTTTATGACGGCATTACCCCAGACCCTACTTTTAAAGTTGTCGAAGAGGGACTGCGCAAATCTATCGATGCTAAGTGCGATTCGATTATTGCCATCGGTGGTGGTTCGGTCATTGATGCAGCTAAGATGATTGCGATGTCACAAGGTAATGGCTGCAAGCCGCAACAGCTTATCGGCATTCTTAAAGCCAGAAAGCCTTCGGTTCCACTTTATTGTATTCCGACCACTGCTGGTACGGGTTCAGAAGCAACCCTTGGTGCAGTAGTATCAGACGATAAAACGCATCAAAAAGCGCTGTCTATTGACCCAAGAATGGTGCCATTAGCAGCGGCTATTGACCCTGTTATTATGAAAGGCATGCCTGCTCATATCACAGCAGATACGGGTATTGATGTATTGACTCATGCGTTAGAAGCTTGGATGAGTGCTAATGCGAGCGTCGAGACCGATTATTATGCAGCTTCTGCGGTCAAATCTGTGATGCAAAACCTACCGCTGGTTTATAAAGACGGCGGCAATCTTAAAGCCAGAGAAGCAATGGGTATTGCAGCCCATTACGGCGGTATCGCCTTTAATAAAGCGGGTCTCGGTTACGTCCATGCTATCGCCCACCAGTTGGGGGCGTATTATAGTATTCCTCACGGTCGTGCCAATGCCATCGTGCTGCCGTATGTGCTTGATGTCAATCGTCAAGGAAGTAAAAAAAGACTGGCAGAGTTGGCTCGCAAGACTGGTATGGTAAAATCAGGACAAGCTAGTAAGAGTGATGCTGAGATTGCCGACCACCTCATCGCGCAAGTACGCGAACTGATTGCCGCCTTGAATATCGATCCAACGGTGAAAGGCATGCAAAGCAGTGATTTTGATAAAATTGCCAAAGCAGCAGCAAAAGAAGTCAGTGATACTTATGCAGTACCGACTTATCTATCAGCGTCTGAAATCAAGGCTATTTTAACCAAGATTCAGCAAGCCAGTGATGAGCGTTCTGCTGCAAAATAAAAAAGTAACTATGCTACACAAGCTGCCTAAGATATATTGATGTAATATAAAAGAGCACACTACGCTGTCCGTAATGTGCTCTTTTTTTAATTATCATACTTTGTATCAAGCTTATCTTATTAAGAAATTGTGTATAATTCAGGATTATACTGTTTAGTTATATTAAATAATATCTAATAACTATTAAATTTTTATAACAATATAGGTATAGTTTAGTGAGGTCAAAGAGTTATCATGGTTATATTATATTACTTTTAGGAGGTATCGATGAATCATAAATTAAAGACGGGTGCTATTACGATGGCTGTAGCAGCCATCAGTATGGTTTTCGTTGGCTGTGCTGCCACCGAAAATACGCCCGCTGTAAAAAATACTGCCATCGATAATCCTTATGCGCCAACGGATCCAAATCTCGCAGTTGCTACGGTCGCTGGCGGTTGTTTTTGGTGCGTGGAAGCGGGTTATGAAAAAATACCTGGCGTTGTAGAAGTGGTCTCTGGCTATACCGGCGGTCAATCGACCAATCCAACTTATAGCACTGTATCAGCAGGCGGCACAGGGCATACTGAAGCGGCTCAAGTCTATTATGACCGGACGAAAATCACCTATAATGGTCTCGTTCAAGCGTTATGGCGTATCGCCGATCCAACCGATGCTGACGGCCAGTATGTAGATCGTGGAACCCAGTATCGTCCTGCTATTTTTTATAATAATGCACAAGAAAAGCAGATAGCAGAAGCTGCTAAGCAATCACTGCAAGACTCTGGTGTCTATAGTAAACCAGTTGTGATTGAAATTGTTGCTGCTAGCAAGTTTTACCCTGCTGAAGAGTATCACCAAGATTATTATAAGAAAAACCCAATCCGCTATAAAGCTTATACCTTTAATTCTGGGCGCTATCAGTTTATCGAAGGTGTCTATGGTAAAGACTACGAGCTGGATTTTAGCCAGTTTAAACCTACGGCGGCAGATAGCGTACAGGCAACATCAAACAATGCGTCAGCTACTAAAGCTAGCACAGGATTCAATCCAGATACCTTTGTGAAGCCTGCACAGGATGAGCTAAAGCAGTCGCTCAGTGACATTCAATATAAAGTCACTCAAAAAGACGGCACCGAACGCGCTTTTGATAATGAATATTGGGATAATAAAGCGCCTGGGCTGTATGTCGATGTGATATCGGGGGAGCCACTATATTCCTCTCGTGATCAATACAAATCTGGCACTGGCTGGCCAAGCTTTACCCGTCCATTGAGCACAGCTATGGTCGTTGAGAAGGAAGACCGAGGGATATTCGGAAGCCGTACCGAAATTCGTAGCCGCTATGCAGACTCACACGTCGGTCATGTATTTGACGATGGTCCAGCACCGACAGGCAAGCGCTACTGTATGAATTCAGCGGCAATGCGTTTTATTCCACTGGCGCAAATGGAAGCAGAAGGTTATGGCAATTGGATTGCTGAAGTAAGCTAGGTTAGTTAAGCCTCGTTATATTGTAATCAAGGATTGATTGCTAATTATTAATGATAGCTATATTGAAAGGTACGCATTAAAAAAGGATACTTAAGTATCCTTTTTTATTATCTATGGTTATTTGAAGCGTTAGAATGCAGGCTGCCGTCTAGGGATCGCACTCAAAAACTCATTGCGCGCTTGGTTATCATGGACAAATTCACCCAACATCGATGTTGTACGTGTGGTGGAGTGCTGCTTATTTACGCCGCGCATCATCATACACATATGTGCTGCATCCATCACTACTGCTACGCCGCGACAGCCAGTGACATCCATGATAGTTTGTGCCACTTGTTCGCTTAAATTTTCTTGAACTTGCAAGCGACGGGCGAACATGTCGACGATACGGGCAAATTTTGATAAGCCCAGTACTTGACCATTGGGTAAATAGCCTATATGAGCGATACCATGAAAAGGCAGCATATGATGTTCGCACAATGAATAAAATTCAATATTTTGTACCAATACCAGCTCGCGATTGCTCGATGGAAACAGGGCGTCGTTGACGACTTCATCCAAGCTTTGATGATAACCTTGGGTTAAATGTGCAAAAGCTTTTGCGGCACGCATCGGCGTCTCTTCAAGACCGGGACGCTGTAAGTCCTCGCCAGTTGAGAGAATAAGTTGACGATAAGACTCAACGCTTTCTTGGTAATTTGATGCTATTGTTGGGGTGTTACTCATAAGTTTGGCAGCCATCCAAAATGTGGGTGTAGCTTAACGCTAAATCCCTAATTACGAACAGTTACAAATAACTGTTGTAAAGGATTTTTATAAAAATTGTGCAAGCTGGGAAGGGCTGTGATTATACTTGAAATCTCCTTAACTTCATACTGCTGTGGCGAGCAGTTGGGCGTTTAATCGATATTAGACGACATTATAAGGGAATACAGTTTACGACTGTTTACTTAAATTAATTCGTGTATAATGACTTATTTTATAATTTGTACTTTTTACGCTGTGATATTCATCGTATCTAATCACTCTAAATAACCTAATATGATTAAATAATTTTGATCGACCCAAAAGGAAATATTATGCTACTACAAGGACAACGATTTGTCGTGACAGGCATTGCGAGCAAACTGTCTATCGCTTGGGCTATCGCGGAGGCACTGCACCGTGAAGGTGCCTCATTAATTCTCACTTATCCTAATGATAAGATCAAAAAGCGTGTCGATATGGCAGCGGAGAAATTCGAAGCAGATTTGGTACTTGAGTGTGATGTGGCTTCTGATGAGTCTATCGCTGCCTGCTTTGAGCAAGTCACTGCCCATTGGGGTGATGGAATCGATGGTGTGGTACATGCGATTGGCTTTGCGCCGATGGATCAGCTTGATGGCGATTTTGTTAAGGCGACGACCCGTGAAGGCAGTCAAATTGCCCATGATATCTCAAGCTATAGTTTTGTGGCATTAGCCAAAGAAGCTCGTGCTTTATTGGCCATGCGTCATGGTTCGATGCTGACATTGACATATGAAGGTAGTATCTCGGTATTGCCAAACTACAACGTCATGGGTATGGCAAAGGCCAGCCTTGAAGCCAGTGTTCGCTATTTGGCTACTTCGATGGGCGGTGAAGGCATTCGTGTCAATGCGATCTCAGCAGGTCCTATTCGCACGCTTGCTGCCAGTGGCATCAAATCATTCCGTAAAATGCTCGATATCAGCGAAAAAATCGCGCCGTTACAACGTAATATCACACAGACCGAAGTCGGTAATGCGGCGCTTTTCTTGCTATCACCTTGGGCATCTGGTATTACCGGTGAGATTATGTTTGTTGACGCAGGTTTTAATACTGTGGCTATCAGTGAGCAGTTAATGATGCTTGATGAGCCGAAATAATCCACTTCAATAGTCGGTTATAGGGTTTTATAGATCAGGAAGGCAGCCAATAGGTTGCCTTTTTTGGTTATAATAGATGCTTTTTGGTGATAAGCCATTAGGCGGCGAATATGATAACCAAATTACCAAAGTGGATATTGTGGGGCGGGGGAGTACTGGCATTCAGTGCTGGCTGTGTTAACACTGCTGCGTTAATGGGGTTTACCAATCTATCGGTTTCTCATGTCACTGGCAATGTAAGCTTATTTGCAGCGGCTATTGCTTACTTGGATGTGCGTAGTATCTTGTATATCGGTGCGCTGCTATTGTCTTTTTTGGCAGGTGCGATACTGAGCGGTTATGTGATTGGGCAGACATCATTAAAGTTAGGTAGGCGCTATGGTAGTGCGCTATATATCGAGGCGGCACTGCTAATGGCCAGCTACTGGTTGTATCAGCAGCATGATTATTTAGGACAGTTGGCAGCGGCAATGGCATGCGGATTACAGAATGCCATGGTAGCGACTTATAGCGGTGCGGTTATTCGTACCACCCATTTGACAGGTTTGACATCAGATATGGGCGCTGCTATTGGCAACTGGTTGGCGGGCCGATCGATTAGCAAACCGACATTAGGGTTTCAAGCCATTATTTGGTATTGCTTTTGCGGTGGCAGCGCCGTTGGAGCATTTTTATTCGCCAAGGTTGGCTACGAAGCGCTATTTGTACCCATTGCTATCGTCTTGACGGCAGCATTTATATATAACTATGTCTCAGATCGCCTGCCAGAAAAAAGAGAGCCAAAAAATAAAAGGCACTCATCATAACGATCAGTACCTTTTATTTTTTGCTTTGAGGTAATAATAAAGCTGTGATTTAGTTTTTACCTTCTTCCTTATGGTCTTCATGTTCATGCAACCCTTGCATCATATCGAGTGCAGAGTCGTCGGTACGCTGCTGATCTTTTTTAGCCAAACCGTCTTGATTGATATCTCTTGGTGACATTTTAGTGGTTGAGTCTGTTTTATTTGCATCTGTCATAAAGTGCTCCTATTTATTGTTATTCATTTTCCGATATAAATACTAATAAAAAATAGTTGTTAAGCTATTACTGGTATTAGAAATTTATTTTGACTTATTTAGTATGAGATAGCACCATACGCTTGTACATACTAAGTGTACGCTTGTTTAGTGACGATGTGTAACCGCACATCACAAGGCTTGCGACTTGATGAAAAGCGATTACTTAGCTATAGGTTGCTCACTCTGTGTTCGATTTAACAATAATAAGCTGTTGAGTCAAGTTTTTAATTAAAATGTGAACGGGTTTATGAGAAAGATTTATCTCTGTAAAGTACTGTTTTAAGGTGCATTTCGTAAAATGCATCAAAGTAATTTTTTACCTTTGAAATGACAATATTTATTGCAAATCTTATAAGGGCTTTGTTGCATCAGATTTTTGTTATATATCTGTTATTATGACAACGTATTTTTTACGGTTGCTGGTTGAATCAGTGTCAATCGCTAACATACGTTTTTATTTTAGCGTCTTTTTACACTGTCTTTGGGAAAATAAGGACATTTTATGTCAGAGCAAAAATTAGATAGCCATCTTCCTGATGATGGCAACGAGTATTTATTTACCGATACCTTTCCAAAGGGTACCGGTAAAGGGTTGATAGTGGTCGCTATTGCGGCGGTTATTAGTATAATTATCTTTAATGTATTGCCATTCGATATCAATGCCAATAAGGGTCTTGCCTTATTGTTCTTCATCGGCGTATTGTGGCTAACGGAAGCGTTGCATGTCACCATTACGGCACTATTGGTAGTCGTGGTTGGTGCCTTAGTTGGTATACCGGAATTCGATGCCGAAATAGGCTTACAAAGCTTTGCCAATCCAACGATTTATTTGTTTTTTGGTGGTTTTGCTTTAGCTGCAGCCTTGCATGTGCAGCAATTGGATAAAAAAATCGCTTTAAAGATACTGTCTATGTCAGGCGGAAAACTAAGCACGGCGGTATTTTTGATATTTGGCGTGACCGCATTTTTGTCGATGTGGATATCGAATACTGCAACGGCGGCGATGATGTTGCCATTAGCACTGGGTATTTTAACGCAAGTTGACCGTGAAAAAGACCGAGGTACTTTTGTATTTGTACTATTAGGTATCGCTTATTCAGCAAGCCTTGGTGGTTTAGGTACGATCGTTGGTTCGCCACCAAATGCTATCGCTGCAAAAGCGCTCAATATTGCTTTTGTGGACTGGATGAAGTTTGGTGTGCCGATGATGCTGGTATTATTGCCGCTATTGTTAGGCGCGATGTATGTGTTTTTGAAGCCCAACCTGAATCGTAAAATTGTATTGGTTGAAGATGAGCCTATTGTATGGAATAAACCTCGTGTAGTGACGATTATCGTCTTTATTGTCACCGCATTGAGCTGGATTTTTTCCAAAAAGATCGGTGCTGCGCTTGATATTACGGATACTGACGCGGTTATTGCCTTATCAGCTGCTGCCGCTGTGGTCAGCTTAGGCTTGGTATCGTGGAAGCAGGTGTCTGATAATACCGATTGGGGTGTACTCATGCTGTTCGGTGGTGGTATTGCCCTGTCGACGATTCTGAAAGTGTCAGGTGCGTCCTTGGTATTGGGGGAGACGGTCGCTAATGCGTTGTCTTCTGCACCGCTTATTGTGGTGATGATTGCGGTATCAGCATTTATTATTTTCTTAACGGAGTTTGCTTCTAATACCGCCTCTGCCGCACTGCTGGTTCCCGTATTTGCTGCCATTGCAGAGCAGATGGGTTTACCGCACGAAGTGTTGGTATTGGTCATCGGTATTGGTGCATCTTGTGCCTTTATGCTACCCGTTGCGACACCGCCAAATGCGATTGTCTTTGGTACGGGGTTGATTAAACAGAGCGAAATGATCCGTACAGGTGTCATTCTTAATATCATTGCTACCTTTGTCGTCGGATTGTGGGCTTATTTCTTCTTAATATAGTTTATCAATTACATTAATCATAATTTATGAAACCCAATGTCTCAATAATCACGAGCCATTGGGTTTTTTTGTTTCTCTTTTCTGTTCCTTTTTACGGTTAGTCGATGTATAACATAGTGATTTGTTAGGAAAATAAATAAGATGGCGCACTCCAACTCTAATAACAAGCAATTAAATACTATCGCAGCTATTTCCGACATTCATAGTAATGTCTTCGCGCTTGAAGCCGTGCTGACTGATATTAAACAGCGCGATATTGATCAAATTGTTAATCTGGGCGATATTTTATACGGACCGATTGCCCCTAAAGATACCTATGCGCTCTTAATGGCACAGCAGAACGATATCATTACTATTCGAGGTAATCAGGATAGACAGATTTATGAAGCGACAACGGCGGAGATTGGCAACAACGCAACCATGGCTTTTATCATAGAGGACTTGCCTAAAGCAGCGGTTAAGTGGCTGCAGAATTTGCCGTTTGATTGTCATTTGAGTGAGAATATTTATCTGTGCCATGGGTCACCAACCGATGACATGGTATATTTGTTAGAAAATATCGAGACGGGTCAGCCGACCTTACGTGATAATCTAGACATTTTGGCACAGCTTAACGGTATTGGCAGTTCAGTGATCGTATGTGGTCATACTCATATTCCTCGTACAGTCACGCTATCGACAGGGCAGATGGTCGTCAATACAGGTAGCGTTGGTTACCCTGCTTATAAAGATGATTTGCCTATTTTGCATAAGATGCAAACCTATTCGCCCCATGCCAGTTATGCGCTTATCAAATGTGCTGACACTGAACAAGGTAAATGCTGGCAAGTTGAGCATATCAATGTGCCTTATGATTATGAAGCTGCGGCTAAATTGGCTTCAATGAACGGTCGTAAAGACTGGGCGTTTGCACTGAGAACAGGGCGAGTATTGCCTTGATGAGCAATTAAATATATAAGTATCAGGATTTTGCCTATTTTTAGCATGATTTATTAAGTTGCAAGCTATGATATGCATCAATATCTCTATGACCACACCAAACCTCTTTCAATGCGGGTAGCGCTTGAATATCTATTTGCCTAAAAAAACCGTCTACATTAAGCTGTCGATAATTCGCTCCTCGCTCCATTAGTTGATTAGAAAATAAAGAAAAGCTTGCAACTGGCGTCTCAGAATGGCTATAGATATGAATACTAATAACATTAGCTCCCTCTTTGCCGCCTAGACCTTTACGCCAAAAACCATGGCTTTGGCTGTTTATCTCATCGACTATGGCTTGCATTTTTTCAGGCTGATGCTTTGCGTCGTAAGATAGTAGAATAGGGTTTGAATAAGGGTTTTCAATTTCAACTTTGCTGATGTCATGATAAGTAGCTCTTGATGTTGAGCTTGATTCTTTATTTGTACAGGAAGTTAAACACAACACTATCGGTAAAAATATAGTCGCTATAAATGTCAGCTTAATAGCTATCAAAATGCCCATATTGATCCTTTTTATATGATTCATCTAACATCACACATTTTACTCAGAAGTTATTAACGTACAAGGTAATTCTTTATGCCAACACTCTTTATGTTACAGCTTGGTGGTCGCCCCAAAGGTCGTTTGATTGAGCAGCATGATATTTTCTTTGGTGTGGCCAATCAGGTGAGCGAGCTGGTAGACGATATCAATCACCACTGGCCTGAAGTCAAAAACAAATGGCATATTGATTCATACAGAGCGATTACCAAAGTGGGAAACCATACTGTTAAATTGATCGAGTCAAACAATCAAACAGCGAATGATAACGGTTTAAAACTGTTCTTTATTAATTTAGGCGGCTATCAGCAGGGGAGTTTTGAAGAGTTTCATCATAAACTGCTTATCGTCGCTGCTACTCAAGCAGATGCTATTAAACAAGCCAAACAAAGTACATTTTATAAAGAATTTACTTTTAAAGATAAAGACTCACCTTTTAATGCCGCATCGCACATTGATGATAAATTTCAGGTAGATATCGATGATATATACAACGTCAATGACCTTGTCTCAAACATACAGATTTTAATTGAGCCTACGATTCATAATAGTCACGAACTTGCAAATGCTGATGAAGATAAAGAGTATGTTGGTTATCTAAGTATCAAGAATTTAAGGAAGTTACTTTAGGCTTGTTCTCAATTGACGAGACTAGAGTTTAATGGACTAAAAGCTGTTATATCTCCATCATGCTTTGCAAGTTTTTAGATAATATATTTACATTTTCTGCGAAACCTCCTTTGACTGACAAGAATTTATTTCATTTTTAGTCTCATGATTTAATTAAGGACACACCCTAATATGGCTTTAAATATGTACTATAAAAATGGCATGATTCGCAAATCGCGTTGCCAAATCTCAGATGAGCTATTACCCACCCTTTATCAGATTCATGATAATGCTAAGTTTCCACAACTCACTTGGTTGATTGATAATGTGTATGAAAATCCGCAGATTCAACCTGATGTCGCACAAGCATTAGCTGATGAAATGGTAGCGTTTGAGAGGTTAATACTTTCGCTGCATCTGCCTTTTCCTAGGCTGCCATTGCAAAAGTTGCAGAATTTCTTTACGGGGGCTGCTATTCGTCAACAGATTATTTATACAAGTAGCGTTTGAGCTTACAAATAATTTATTCATAAAAATAAAATAGGACTGGCAGGTTTGAAAAATTTTATAAAATGTCACTACTGAACCACGAATTTACGAATCTTTTATGATCTATCAATGCATCACAGAAAAGGGTGATCATTTACGTTTGGATGTGATTAATAGCGATATTGGTTATATGCTCAAGTATTATTTTGCCACCCAAGGTAATCCTTTAAGATTAGAGGTGTAGCAAGCTACTGAGGATACCTATTATACGACTCTTTCTAGTGGTACTAATCTCGTTATGCGGGATCCGAATAATTATTATGAGCTGACACAGTTTGAAGATAGCGATACCTCTTTTTATATTATTAATGCCATTACTGGTCAGGAGATGAATCATTTTTCTTGTGAGGATAACTCAACTGAAAATGATCAGTATGCTTTGATTGCTCAAATGGAGCCAGAGCATTTTAAATTTAAGCCTATGACTAATGATCTTAGAAATATTTTGACTGAGCGTTTTGAAAATAGGTAATAGCCTGCATAGTTGCCAACCAAACACTATAACCACCTTGAATCACGCCCAAATTACCCTCATAATCTAACCACTTCCAAACAATAAATAGCCTAAGTAAATATGCCGACTGAAAACAATACCGATGAGCTTAGATTCGATGAATTAAGTAAATTAGCAAACACAAGTGACGATAATTCAAATATGACAGAAAACAGTAATAAAGCGTCTTCACAACCTGATATGGTTGTTGATTTACCAGTACTCGCTAAAGACAGTTATTATTTAAGCCGTCTAGAACGTGAGCTGGCGCGAGCTGCTGTGGCTAACAATAAAAAAAATTCTGACGATAAAGCCGATGATGGGCTAACTAAAAAACGTGCGCAGTATGAAAAAATCAAGACCCGCTCACAGCAAGCGGTGCAGGCACGTATGGATAGTATTCCAGACAAACTAACAGAAAAACTGAATCTTGATTTGCCCGTCAGTCAACGTGCAGAAGATTTAGTACAGGCAATTATTGATCACCAAGTCATTATTGTTGCAGGGGAGACAGGTTCTGGTAAGACGACGCAATTGCCCAAGCTGGCAATGCTGGCAGGTCGCGGTATCACTGGGCAGATAGGGCATACCCAGCCTCGACGATTGGCCGCGCGCAGTGTGGCAAACCGTATCGCTGAAGAATTAGGCGAGCAGCTCGGTAATACTGTCAGCTTCAAGATTCGCTTTAATGAGCAGGGTACGGCGCAATCTGTTGTTAAGCTGATGACCGATGGTATCTTGCTGGCAGAATTGGGTCACGATAAATTCTTAAGTAAATACGATACCATCATTATTGATGAGGCGCATGAGCGTAGCTTAAACATTGATTTCATTATGGGTTATCTGAAAAAACTGCTGCCCAAACGCCCTGATTTAAAAGTGATTATTACCTCAGCAACACTTGATACCAAACGCTTTAGTGAATATTTTAGCCGCTATGATAATAAGCTAAAACGCAACGTACCTGCGCCTATTTTCAATGTCGAAGGTCGTAGTTTTCCTGTTGAAGTTCGTTACCGTCCGCTGACCGATGAGCCAGTGAACAGCTCGGATGATGACAGCTATGATGACTTTGAAGAAAATCTGCCACGTGCGGTCGTTGCCGCCGTCGAAGAATGCTTTAGCGATGCACAAAATAAAGGTCATGCTGACCAAGCAGACATCTTGATATTTGCCGCCACAGAAGCTGAGATTCGTGAGCTGCAAGAGGTGCTTGAGCGTCATGGACCCAAGCACACCGAAGTGCTGCCACTATTTGCACGGCAGACTTATGAAGAGCAGCAGCGCATCTTTCAACCGTCAGGTCGTGGTCGGCGTATCGTTATTGCGACCAACGTTGCCGAGACCGCGCTGACCGTACCGGGTATCCGCTATGTGATTGACTTGGGTTTTGCGCGGATATCACGCTATTCGTATCGCTCGCGCGTACAGCGTTTACCGATTGAGGCGATCTCGCAAGCGGCTGCCAATCAGCGTAAAGGTCGCTGCGGTCGTGTTGCGCCAGGTGTTTGTATCCGTCTTTATAGTGAAGAGGACTTTACCGGTCGTCCAGAATTTACCGAACCTGAGATTTTACGGACCAATCTTGCATCCGTTATTTTACAGATGGCCAATCTGCGCTTAGGTAGTGTTGATGATTTTGCCTTTATCGAGCCACCCGATAGCCGCTTGGTTACTGATGGGCATAAATTGCTTGATGAGTTAGGCGCGATTACCTCGAAAAGCGAAGCAACTGCTGCTCATCAAACCAATAAGCCAAAACCAAAAAAAGGTCTCGATCATTTAAGCCTGACGCCCACTGGACAAAAAATGGCGCGTATGCCAATCGATCCAAGGCTAGCACGTATGTTGGTTGCCGGCAGTGATTTTGATTGTATCCGTGAGATGCTGATTGTAGTAGCGGCTCTTGCTGTACAGGATCCACGCGAGCGTCCTGCCAATAAACGCCAGCAAGCCGACCAAAAGCATGCGGAATTTCGTCAAGATGATTCTGACTTTTTATTCTATCTGAGTCTGTGGAAAGCGCTATTTGAAAAAGATGAAGATGGCAATAAGCTGTCTGGCAATCAGCGTAAGAATTTTACCAAGAAAAACTATCTGAGCTTCCCGCGTGTACGTGAGTGGAATCAAACCCATCGTCAGTTAGTACAAATGGTCACAGACCTCAAGCTGACGGATGTTAAAGAGGCAAAAGCTTCCGATAAAGGAACTGATAAAAATGCTTCGTTAGAAAACATGACCAGCGACCCTACCGCGATAGAAGATGAAGAACTCAAAGCGGTTAAATATGCCAATTTACACCGCGCATTATTGACAGGTCTATTGTCTACGATTGCGCATAAAACTGAGAATCGTGGTGAATACTTAGCGGCTCGCCAGCAAAAAGCCAAAATCTTCCCAGCCAGTACGGTATTTAAACAAGTACCACCTTGGGTCATGGCTTTTGAAGTGGTCGAAACCTCGCAAGTCTTCATGCGCACTGTTGCCAAAATTGAACCAGAGTGGGTTATCTCAGCGGCAGGTGACTTATTAAAGTATCACTACTTTGAGCCGCATTGGTCGAAGAAGACTGGACGAGTGAAAGCTTACGCGCAGATTAGCTTATTTGGGCTGATTATTATTAGTAAGCAGCTGACCAACTATGAACAAGTCAATCTCAGTGAGTCGCGAGAAATCTTTATCCGCGATGGTTTAGTGACTGGTAGTTTGGGGCGTCAAGCGCCATTTTTACAGCATAATATGGATAAAATCGCTGATATTGAGCGCATTGAAGATAAATTACGTCGTCGTGATTTGTTGGTTGACGAAGAAGCACTGTATCAGTTTTATGATAAAAAAATACCTGAGCATATTGCCAGTCGCAAAGCCTTTGAAGATTGGCGTGCCGAGGTTGAAAAAACTGATACCAAATATCTATTTTTTACCGATGATGACGTGCTCAATAGCCAAGCACCGACCACAGGCGATTTTCCAGAAGTGTGGAAATTGGGTGATCTAAAACTACCGCTACGTTATGTCTTTGATCCGTCCAGTGAGGATGATGGCGTGACCATTCGTGTGCCACTTGCCGCGCTACCGCAGCTTGATGCGATTGAACTATTATGGGGCGTACCCGGTTGGCGTTATGAGCTAGTATTGCAATTGCTTAAGTCACTACCAAAGGATATTCGCCGTCAAATTGTACCGATTCCTGATACAGCCGATAGCTTGTTTGATGAACTGCAACCCGCTAGTGGACAAGGATTGCTTAAACAGCTTTGCCAAGCGCTCAACCGTCGCGGCGTTATGTCAGTGACGCCTGATAGCTTTAATCCCTCTAGCATTGATCGCTATTTGCAGCCGCAAATCTGTGTGGTCGATGACAAAAATCGTATTATCGAAAAGGGTCGCGACCTGCAAACCCTACAGGTTCGCCATGCTCAAGAGACCCGCCAAGCGGTGAATGAGCAGCAAGGTACGCATACTGAATTCCCTGAGCATTTTGCCTTTAGCAAAAATCATCATAGTGCAGGGGTGGTGATGAAGCAGTTTGCTGCTTTGGTTGCAGATGCGTCAGGTGAAGCGGTATCTATCCATCAATATACCGATGTCAATGCCGCGTTACAGGCGCACCGTATCGGCGTTTTGACCCTGATAAAAGGTAAGCTTGGTGCGAAGAAAAAACAGCTGACCAGCCAAATTGATAAGATATTCAAATTGGCATTCGCGCCACTTGGTGATATGGAGAAGCTAAAAACTATCGTCATCGATGCGGCATTGGACGCGTCGCTTGAAGAGCATTATGTGTTATTCGATCACAGTGCTGATTTGCCTGAAAGCGCTGATGATACTGCCGTAGCGCTTGCTGAAGAATTGCCCTTTACGCCAAAGGAGTATGAAAAAACCTTGGAAGTGGTGTCGGGTAACTTTCTATTGACGGGACAAAACGTCATAAAAATTCTTAAAAATGTCTATACCCGCTGGCAACGTATTCGTCAAAGCTTACTCATGCTCGATCGAGAGGTATTTGGTGAGTCTATCGAAGATATCGAAGACCAGTTAGAAGATTTGCACTTAGCTGATTTTGTTTATCGTATGGATTATAACCATTGGCAGCAGTATCCGCGCTATCTAGAGGCGCTTGAAATTCGTATCGAACGGCTTGAGCACAATCTCGAATCTGATCTCGAAGGGGTATACGCGCTTGATGTGCATATGGAGCGGTTGGCAAATCGCGCCAATGATAAAGCCATTAGTGAGTATCGCTGGATGGTCGAGGAGTATCGTATTCAGCTATTCGCGCAACCGATGAAAACCCGCATGGCAGTGTCACCGAAGCGCCTAAGCAAGATGTGGGATAAAATGAGTTAGGATAGCGTTAGATTTTTAAAACTTGCTAATTGACAGCATATGACAATTGTCTTGTATAGCTCTTTGATTTAGTCGATAATATTTGATTAAATGAAAGAGCTATTATTTTTTATACCAACGTTTTTTGGATGTTACCTAATATATTGATGTAAGTTTTTGAGCAGGATAAAGGATAATGATTAAAGGTAAATTGATAATATTAGGATTTGCATCAACTATATTTATGAGTACGGGCTGTGATGAAACACAAGCCAGTAATAATAAAAATGTGAAGGTATTTGCGCCAACAAGCGTAGAAAAAGAAGTGCAGTTACGCGGCAGTTTTAAAAGAAGCTTTGAGATTCATGAGCTCGTTTCTTATAACATTATTTACTATGTGTCAGACCCAAAGCAATTATTAATTAAAGATTCAAAAAGTCTCAATCAAAAAGGCTATTACAAATATTTCGAAACTTGCGTCATTGGTAACATTAGCCCCATCGGTCAATATGGGCCTCTAGGCAAATATCAAAATCAAATAACTATTCGTGAGATTTGCGCGTAGCTTTGATAGCGTAGGTTATCGAATGGATACCCTACTGATTTTAAGTAACCAACCCTCACTCACTATCGATAAAAAGGCTGGGTTAGCAATTGCTAACCCAGCCTTTTTTTTTGAGTGTCACTATTTTTCTGCGATGGATAAATCTTTTATGAAACAAAAAAGCAAAGGTGGCGTCATATGACCTTTGCTCTAAAATTTAGCACCTGAGTAAAATTAGTGGCTGATCTTTTCTGTCAGCACACCCATACTATAAAGCAAGAATGCTATAACGGTCAGTGCTACAATAAATGGCGTGAGTATCCAAATCACCACGTTGATCAATAATGAGGGCAATAATCCATTAAATAATACCGTGTTTGGTGTAAAAAAATCCGTCATGACATCGACTGCACGCTTAGCTACGGGGAATAGCAAGGTGCTTAGTGCCAGCATATAAATATACTTGCTAAAACCAGGGTCGCTCATGACCACCATAAAATAAAACACCAAGAAATAAGTGACACCCAATGCCCAGCATTTGAGAGTATAGCTTAAACGAATCATGTTAGTGCCTCCCGAAATATTCTGACGATCACACGTAGAAAAATTATTATAATAGTTGCTAAATTATGAATATATATTATATGTTATAATATGAATATATAGACCAAGTCAACTGTTTTTTTCTTGGGTAAGATATTTCGTCGTTTGTTTGGCTGGAAAGAGGGAGGGTGTAGGAATCTGTTAAACAGATAATTACATTGTGTACGCAGTTGCTTATGAAGCTGTCAAGACGCAGAGAGATTGCCTTAGTCAGAAAGCATTATAGTAGGGGCATTATGGTGGGGGCCTCATTCTAGATATTTAACTCACTGCTTGGGCTTACTCCAAATAGCCGTTTATATTCACGGCTAAATTGGCTGGGACTTTCATAGCCTACTTGCATGGCGATTTGCGATACTTGTGCCTCGCCGAGTTGAATAAGCTGCCGTGCTTTCATCAATCGTAGGCTTTTTTGATATTGAAGCGGGCTTAGTTGAGTGATTTCTTTAAAATGTTGATGAAATCCCGACACACTCATACCGCATCGACTGGCCAAATCTTCTATGATGACGGGCTCTTCTAAATGCGCTTTTAGCCAATCGGTAGCTTGGGCAATACGGTGGGTGTGACTGCCGTTAACCATCAGTTGCCGAAGCTTATGACCTTGCTGTGCTGAGAGCAGACGATAATAAATCTCTTGCTGAATTAAATATGATAAAAACCCTATATCATTTGGATAATTAAGCAAGTCTATCAGCCGCTCGAATGCAGTTAATATGATGTCTTCTAACGGCCATTTTATACCTTGATGCTCATAATCGGCATTTTTCTGAGGTGGTATTTGTGCCATGACCTCACGAATGAGCGCCAGATTTAATTTCATAGACAATACGATGACAGGCTTCTCTACAGTGGCGTGTTTGATATGCATGCTTATAGGAATATTGACAGGGCAGAACATCAGGTTGCTGTCATCAAATTTCTGGCAATCTGTACCTAAGTAAATTTCACGCGTGCCTTGTAAGACGATACATATACTAGGTTCTTGGATATAGCTGACAGTCTTTCTTGGTCTGTCGGCACAATAAAAAAACAAGCCTGAAATGCCTGATTCGATGGTTTGGTTTTTGGGTAATATACTAAGTAGCTGCTCTACCGTTTTTGTTTTCATGATTTATGCTTACTTTATAATTCGCCTAATGATATAAATATTTATAGTATTAGGCAAGAATTCTGGAGTAATGCTCTACCAGATTAGCGTGCTCACTTCTATAATGATGGCATCAAAACGCAGTAAGATTGATTTGCAGCGTATTGCCCAATACCAATAACATGCCAATCCATAAGGAGTATATGATGAAGATTTTCTATAAAACGCGAGCAACGGCAACTGGTGGTCGTTCTGGTCATACAGGTCTTGACGATGGTTCGCTAGGTTTTGATCTGGTCTCTTTTCAAGAAACAGACAAGGAAGGTGTCAATCCAGAGCAGCTTTTTGCAATGGGTTATGCGGCTTGTTTTGATAGTGCTTTAAATCTGACCGCCCAGCAAATGAAACTGCCAATCACTGCCTCAAAAACCTCGACCCAAGTGGGTATTGGTATGAAAGCCGATGGTAGCTATAACCTAGATATAGATTTGTATGTTGAAGTGTCGGGTATTGATGAGGCTCAAGCGCAAACACTGATAGAAACAGCTCACCAAGTTTGCCCATACTCTAATGCTACTCGCGGTAATGTCGATGCACGTTTGCATGTAACCGTGGTTTAACGGTCCGCCGTAGTTAATACCTAACGACTGATTCAACAGCTGTTCTAATAACTATAAACAAATATAAAAACGACATGACTTTCAACTGCTTGGGTACATAAAGTATTCAGGCAGTTTTTTATTGAATAATTCAATGTTGATCATTAAGATCAAATTATCAGGCATGAAAAGTTAAGCACAAAAAAGAGCCAGTAGTTTGATTACTGGCTCTTTCGTTTTCAATAGATGTGAGTACAAACATGGATTTTATTCAAATAACCACCACGTATTATTTACGCTTGTTTCTAAGATTATTATAGTTGGCAGTTCACTTGGTATTGTTGACCATTGTCTGATTTGATGGTCATGATGCCGTAATCCGCTTTGGTGTGCCAATCGTAAGTGGTTTTAGGGTTAACATTATTGACATAACGAGCGCCAGAACCTGATACTGCTTGCTCCATGGTGATTTTTGCGTTGGTTAAGCCAACTTTAGGCAAGGTCACGTTTAGGTTAGCAGTTTGACCATTGGCAGTGTAAGCAGCAGTGAGTTGACCGTTGTCTTCACAAGTGAATGATTGGACTACTGGCTGAGTATTGGTCTCTGGGGTCGTAGTGGTTGGTGCATTAGTGGCGCAGGCAGACAATAATAGAGCAAAAGGTGCTACGGCTAATAATTTTTTCATAATATGCCTCAAAAGTATCGGTAAAAGTAGGTTGTTACTTCAAGCAACATGATACCGTAGAGAATGTAACTTCATGTTGTGTTTGAGGGCTATGGTAGTAATCTTATCTGTCTTTTTTATCACTAAGCCTCTCAGTCTTTATTGGCTTATTTATTTTAAATAACGAATGAGGATATTTCACGTAGGGGCTTTTTCTCTATTTAAAATAAATACCAATACTGCACCCAAGATAACCGAGCTTGCTATAACGAATGGCAATGTCAATTGCTCAGATAAAAATACCACGCCTAATATCGCAGCCAGTATAGGGACACACAGTTGTACAACTGCTGCTTGGGTGTTTTTTAACAAAGGCATGGCCATATACCAGATGCTGTAGCCCATACCAGATGCCATCGCTCCTGATGCACAGGCCAAAAGTACGCCCTTAATAGTGATGTCACCTAAATTGATGTTTTCCAAGCCTATATTGTCTAGGTAAGTCATGCTTATCACTAACAGTATGGGCACTGCTATCAGACTCCGAATGAAATTAAAACCTGTGGCTCGCAGCGGTGACACGCATGATTTGCCGCGTATGCTATATATGCCCCAAGCGGCACCACTGATTGCCATAAGCACCGCCGCTAGTAACGAAGGCACCGCTGCTGACGGTAGCATCAAATAGACAAACCCTGCTACCGCTACGATAAATGCCAGCCATTGTAAGCCGCTCAATTGCTCTTTCTTATAGATGCCCCAACCAATCATCGTCAGCTGAACCGCTGAAAATAGAATCAGCGCTCCTGTACCAGTATCCAACTCTACATAAGCAATCGAAAAGCATAGCGCATAAATCACTAAGCTCAGACTACTTAACCAGCTACCTTTGTCGTTTAAAATAGCAGCGTGAGCAATACTGTCAGGCTCTCGCACGTGCTGTCGTAACCGATAAGCATGAATGGTCATGATAATACCTAGGCAGACAGCAGCGCTCAGCAGGCGCAAAATGGTAAAGCTCCAAGCATCTATATGACCCTCTGCTAACGCCATACGGCAAAAGAGAGAGTTTGCAGCAAAGGCGATTAATGCAATAACGGTGTACAAGGTGGCTTTCAAAAATAATTCCTACAATAAAGAAGTTGGTTTTTAAATAAAATAGGCAAATTCGACTTTTAGGGATGTTGTTGTAACCGATTTTTTACCAGCAGAAATACTGGCTGAAGTGCGAAAACCCCGTTGCTAGTTGTCAATTGGGAGATTTCTCACAACAGATCATATTTTATTGCACTCGCAGGCAAAAGTATTTTTTAAATTGGACTGATGATAGTTGAATTAACAATAAAGGCTGACTACAAAAGTGATGTGATGTGGGTCAAGCGCATACTCAGAACGATTGCTTAAATGAATTGTCGTAAATTAAATAAAAACAATAGATAGGAAAAAGTAATATGGATTGGGCAAGTATCTTTATTCATGACACCACTTGGGCATTTGCGCTTGAGATATTGGTGCGTGTCAGCGTCATGTTTGTACTGATTATTTCGTTTTTGCGTTTGACGGGCAAACGCGGCGTCCGTCAGCTGTCAATCTTTGAGTTGACCATTATTTTATCATTGGGTTCTATCGCAGGTGACCCTATGTTTAACGAGGATTTGCCGATTATTCAGGCGGTGCTGGTCATGAGCGCCGTTATCCTGCTGTATCGACTGTGCACGTGGATCATGATGGAATTCCAACCTTTTGAAGATCTGTTAGAAGGGAAGTCGCTCTATATTGTAGAGGACGGAATGCTGGTACTCGATAAGATTAAAAAGGGTAAAATGTCTCATGATGAGTTTTTTACTGAGATGCGCCAACAAGGGGTTGAGCATTTGGGTCAAGTGCGTACAGGCTTGTTAGAGACGGACGGTAATTTCAGTATATTGTTATATCCACCTGAAAACACTGGCTATGGTATGCCGCTTTTCCCTAAGCAGTATCAACCCGTCGAAGAGATAGAGTCAGAAACGTATTATGCATGTATGCACTGCGGCTATGTCGATTATATATCTGACCCAAATCAGCTCTGTGAACGCTGTGAGAATGGATGTCGAGACTGGGCGAAGGCCTTGAATAGCGAGATCATTAGATGATAATAAATGAGATGATAGCTATATTGAATTATCTATGAGTAGATCGAGCGGTCTTATGTTGACAGGCTTAATAATAGCCAATTATACCAACGTAAGACAGCCCTAGACTAAACGCTTTTAACATGCCCTATCTGAGTTAGGCAATTTTATACCAATCAATTTTACGGGTCATGACCATCACGCAAGCGAGTAGCACAAAACAGAAGACAGCACCAAGCAATAAATTCATATCTTCGGTGGTTAATATGCCGAAAAACGCCGCATACAATCCTGCCAGTGTGACAGTGAAAATCGCCGCTCGCTTGACGCCGCCCAGTACATAATAAGCATACCAACCAATGAGTCCAACACAGGCGCTGGCAGCAATGGCATACGCCTTCCAAAAGACAATTTGCTCAGCAAGTGGTAATAGTAAGACATAAAACACAAACAGCGCACAACCGACCAACAGATATTGAATAGGGTGAATACGACTGGATTTGATCACTTCAAATAAGAAGAAAGTGCCGAATGATACTAAGATTAATAATAAGGCATATTTCATCGTTCTTTCAGTTTGTAAATATACATCATTAGGCTCAGCAAAACTTACACCAAAGCTGTTCAGGCGCACGTTTCGATAGCTATCAGGTATGGCAGTAGCTTCTGCTGTAACAGCGCCTTCCATTGCCATAAGCGCATCACCAGAAGCCATTGACTGGCTATTATTATCGAGAGTGGCTTGACTGGTGACGACACATCGGTTGTTAGCGCTGCTGATACACTGCGACAAATCTTGATTGTTGGCTATTGTTAAATACTGATTTTGCCAACTGGCTTCAAAACCTTTAGCGGTAAGTTTTTTGGCATTGGGGAGCGCCTTACCAATAAAGTTTGGTGCATGCCAATTACTGCGCATCGTTAAGTTAAAGTTTTGTCCAGTCGGCACAGTGTTTACATTGCTAATACCAGCTAACGGTAAATCAGTGACGATTTCTGTACTGGTTAATGACTCGCTAGCACCGTTCGTAGCAAGGGCGTTATTGCTATTCTGTTGGCTCGTTATATTTTTTACTGAATGCTGTAATATATTTTGCGGAATAGCTACTTCTACATAGGTTAGATTTTTCAGCAGCGCTGTCTGAGGGTAGGTCGCTTTTATCGGTTTTTTATCAATGGTCACCGTTGGTAGCGTCGCCACGCCGCGCAGATCTGATACTGGAATAATCAATTTTGCTGCGTTCCAGTGGATGATGGCTTTTTCGGGCTGGGTGTTGTTTTTATTGGTAGGTGTGTTGATGGAGACTTGTGCGTCACTAGTTTTGCTCGTAGTTTCATATAAGCTGCTGATGGCTTGATCAAAGGTATAGCGCTGGTCAAATGTCAACGTACCATCATAACTGGTCGCATGATAGATGCCACGTTTGTAGGTATCAGTGCTGACTTCAAGGTCTTGTATGGCTTGGGTCTGACTGGCAAAGACAATTTCATTTTTTGAATAGGATGGTGCACACTTACTGGTTGTTTCAGGTGCTGCAACCTGACATTCAGGCGTAATTGTGGTAGGTATGATGATAAATGGGGTGATGACTTCTTGCGGATTGACGTGCTGCTGGGCAATTTCTTTGACCACCGACGCGGCATAATTTTGTCGTTCGTAGATCACTGAGCCAATCATACCGAGACCGATGGCAAAAATAATACAAAGTCCGGCGATGATGGACAATTTAGTCAATAGTGTTTTTTGCATGAAAGCTCCTCATATGAATCTTTAGTCCAAAACTGTGCATATAACAGTCAGTAGGTTCAAAGAAGAGCATAGAGGAGAGGTGAAGAAAAAATATGTAAGAACGATGGAGAGTGTGTGGAAAAATAAGCCTTAGTGTTTTCTGATACTAGTATCTTCTGGCATCAGTGTTTTTTAGTATCACCAACCACTTTATCCATAATAGCAAACAATAAGCCAGACAACACAAAAGTCATATGAATGATGACTTTCCACATGAGTTTGTCCGCTTCACCCTCACTCAATTCATTAGGAATATCCATAAATGATTTTAATAGATCAATCGCAGAAATAGCGACGATGGCACCGATGACTTTTAGTTTTAGACCAGAAAAATCTACTTTTCCCATCCAACTAGGTCGATCAACGTGATCACCAGTGTCAATTTTTGAGACAAATATTTCATAGCCACTAAATATAATAATTAATAATAAACTGGCTACTAAGGAGAGGTCGACCAACACTAATATATTAACAATGACATCTGATACAGAAGCGCTAAATACAGTATTGAACATCATGACTGTTTTTTGAATGAATTTTATAAATAATAAAATAATCCCTAAGACCAGCCCTAAATAAAAAGGCGCTAATATCCAGCGGCTGTTAAAGATGGTTTTTTCTAGGTATCGTTCAATGTTTTTTAGCATGGACATCTCTTAATGCTCTTAAAGGTAAGGTTGTAGGTCATTTACTGATAACGTGGTATAGGATGGGTTTAAGAAAGCCATTCGAGCACTTGTTGTACCCGCTCATCTCTATCACCACCTATGCGATGAAATGGCTTTTGGTGACGGGTCAACTGACTTTCAAAATAAGCACTGATTTCATCACGTTGATGTGGGCTATCTCTTAGGTCATCGGCGACCCACGGGATATCAACTTCGGTTAATAAAATCAAGTCGTAATGATGCGTTAACGCCGCATTGGTGAGCGCTTTAGGGCAATCGCCATAATACCAGTTGGCATAAACCATTAACTCAAACAGACTGGTATCACAAAACAAGTAGCTGCTATCAGAATTTTGCGCGGCTTGTTCAGCGAGTTTATTTTCTAACTCAATTTGACCTTGTGCAATAGGGAGTAAATCCTCCCAAGTGCAAGTGAGGTGTTCCTTATCCCATTTCGCTTGTAGATAGGTGCGCATGTATTCTGGCACCCAAGGGCAGCCAAAATGCGCTGCCAAGTCGCGACATAGCGTGGTCTTACCAGTGCTCTCTGCCCCTAGGATAGCGACATTGATGACCGATTTAGGCGTATGCTGCTTTAGGTTGCAAGCGGTAACGTCGTTGCCATTCATAGTAAGCCCAAATTGCGATAAGAGTGAAGACTACGTATTGTAGCGCAGTAAAAGTGAGACCTTTATAAAAGTATAGCGGGACTGAAATAGCATCGGCGATTATCCAGAGTATCCAATGCTCAATTTTGCGCCGCGCCATCAGCCACATCGCCATCAAAAACAGCGCGGTGGTCAGCATATCGGTGTAATCGACCCACGTAAATAAATGCAAGCCTAATACCGCGCCATCAAAACTAAAGTTATTATTGATGACTGGTCTGAAGTAATACACCAACGCGACAAAGGCAATAGTCGCCGAGGCTAGTAAGGCGAGTATTGGCACATCTTTTTTATCGAGATGTTCTACTTGAATAGCATTCTGGACGTTAGTCGCTAACGACTCATTTTGCTGCTGACCAGTAGGGTTGATATAATCTTGCTGTTTTTTTATGGCTGTGTTTTTCTTACTTTGTGTCCAATTGATCCAGCCATATAGACTCATCACCGTATAGTAGGCATTGATAAACATATCGCCAAATAATTGCCATTTCCATAGTAGATAGACAAATATAGCGGTGCTGACGAGGCCTATCGGAAATACCAAAATATTGGTTCTGCTGGCGAGTAAGACACTTGCTACCCCAAATATGACGGCAATCAATTCCAGAGCAATAAAGACAGTGGGATAGTCAGCGTATTGTCCAAATAACCAGTTAAAAATTTCTACCATGAGTATTCCCAAATATGAGCGGGTTTTATGTCTCGCAGTTTTATGCGCTCGAACTGTGAATGTGTCGCTAGCAAAGTGCGCCAATTATAACGTAGCTGCTCCAAAATGAAGTCAGGACTTTGCTTATTTTTCGCAACAAACAGATTATTTGTAACAAAGTATTAGAAAAATAATTATATTCAGGCATAATAAAGGCTCTGATTTTAAGTTTACAGTTATTCACTGAAATCAAACGACTGTTATTTTTCCACTTTTATGCTTATCCCAAGCCCTATAGTAGTAGACAAGGAAGCTTATCATGACGACTTGTATCACAGGCACCGGCCTGTATATTCCGCCTTATAGCATCAGTAATGAAGAGCTAGTAGATTCATTTAATAAGTATGTTGAGAATTATAATGCAAAGCATGCTGACGAGATAGCAGCAGGAACTTTGACTGCCCTAGAGCCTTCTTCAGCGGCCTTTATCGAAAAAGTATCTGGTATCAAATCACGTTATGTGATGGAAAAGGATGGTATTTTAGATCCTGAAATCATGGCACCAGTGATTCCTTATCGTCATTTAGGTGAAGAGCTGTCTATCATGGCAGAAATGGGTACTGCGGCTTTGAAAGACGCGCTAGCAGATGCAGGTCTTGAGGCGAATGACCTAGATGGTATCATTCTTGCCTGTTCAAACTTTCAGCGTACTTATCCTGCGGTCGCTATCGAGATTCAAAATGCAATCGGTATGATTGGTGGTTTTGCTTATGATATGAACGTCGCTTGTAGTGCCGCGACTTTTGGTCTATCGCAAGCACACGGCTCTATCGTTTCTGGTCTGGCTAAGCGCATCGCTGTGGTCAACGTTGAGATTACCTCAGCGCATCTAAACTGGCGTAACCGTGACAGCCACTTTATCTTTGGCGATGTTGCAACAGCATCTATCATCGAAGAGCTAGACACGCCAAAAGGTTATGAGATTCTTAACTCTAAGCTATTTACCCAGTTTTCGACCAATATCAAAAACGAATACGGCTTTATGGATCGCTCAGAGTTCTTAGCGGCACAGACTGAGATGTATCCAGATATTAAAGAGCCAGTCACCGACAAGCTATTCTTACAAAATGGTCGAAAAGTGTTCCGTGAAGTCTGTCCAAAGGTTTCAGAGGTCATCACTGAGCATTTGCAAGAAAATGATATCGCAACGTCTGACGTTAAAATGATGTGGCTGCACCAAGCCAACGCCAATATGTTGGATTTAATCCTACGTACTGTGATTGGTAAAGAAGCAGATAAAGCGATTGTGCCAAGTGTCATTGCTGAATTTGCTAACACCAGTTCAGCCAGTCCGATGATTGTTTTCCATCGCTATAAAGATGAGCTGGCATCAGGTGATTTGGGTGTTATCTGTTCATTTGGTGCTGGTTACTCTATCGGTTCAGTGTTGGTGCGTAAGGTTTAATTTTTAAAGTAAAATCTGTTACTAGGTCGTGTCCTCAATTCAATCGATTATTGTCTAAATGGGCTAAAAATGGCTAAATTTTGCCAAACGTCGTCAAATAACTAGGTAATATCTTGATATTATCTGCGCTATTTTCCTTGTTTGACTGCAACTTATCTCACTTTTATCACCATTTTTAAACTGAAGACACGCCCTAATAAAAAATAGCTAAGAGCAATCTTAGCTATTTTTTTTGTCTGTTATTTTTGTTATGAGCATTTAATTACATTATTTAAGCAATATATTATTCAGGAATGAGGCGCTATTTGAGAATATAACGGGAAGAATGCTTAGAATATCGACAAGAATGCTTAGAGGTTTTAATTTACCCTGAAAAATTTGCTATAATCACGGTCTTATTCCTCTCATCCAATTAAAAGTCCATTTATGAAAGAATCCTTACGCCTGCGTTTAGACCAGATGGTAGACCGTTATGAAGAGGTCACCGCCTTATTATCAGATCCTAGTATCATCAGCGATAATAATAAATTCCGTGAATTGTCTGTCGAGCACAGCGACTTGATGGATATCACCACTTTATGGCAGAACTATGTGCGTGCAGAAACGGATCAGGCTGATGCAGAGGCTATGCTGGCTGATGCTTCAGATCCTGACATGAAAGAGATGATGATCGATGAGATTGATAACGCCCGCGAGACCATCGTAGAGATGGAAGAGGCGCTCAATGTCATGATGCTACCAAAAGATCCAAATGATAAAGTGCCTGCTTTCTTGGAAATTCGAGCGGGTACAGGTGGTGATGAAGCCGCGATTTTCTCTGGTGACTTGTTTCGAATGTACCAAAAATACGCGCAGACACAAGGCTGGACAGTGGAAGTGCTGTCTGCAAGTGAAGGCGAGCATGGCGGTTATAAAGAAATCATCACTCGCGTATCAGGCAACAGCGTGTATGGGCGCTTAAAGTTTGAATCAGGCGTACACCGTGTGCAGCGTGTGCCTGAAACCGAAAGCCAAGGTCGTGTGCATACCTCAGCTTGTACCGTGGCGGTGATGCCTGAGGTTGAGATTGATGATACAGTAGATCTAAATCCAGCCGATATCCGCTTTGATACCTTCCGTTCAAGTGGTGCGGGTGGTCAGCACGTTAACACCACTGACTCAGCCGTACGTTTGACCCACATTCCAACGGGTACCGTGGTAGAGTGTCAGCAAGAGCGTAGCCAGCACAAAAACCGTGCGCAAGCGATGAAAATGCTGATTTCAAAGATCCAGCAAGTCAAAGTACAGGCGCAAGTTGATGCAGCAGATACCATACGCCGTGATTTGGTGGGTAGTGGCGATCGCTCAGAACGCATTCGCACTTATAATTTCCCACAAGGTCGCATGACCGATCACCGTATCAACCTGACGTTATACAAGCTTGATGCCATTATGGAAGGCGACTTGGATGAGATTCTTGATGCACTGTTGCGTGAGCATCAGGCTGATTTGATGGCCAGTATCGGCGGTGGTGATTAGTAACCATCAGGATATTAATGACTAGAGGCTCAATAGCTGGTCGTGAATCCATTAATTCATAAAAGCGTGACACTGTCTAGATGACAGTGTCTGTTTGTTTATAGCTGTTTTTTTATGGCTATCGACTATGATAATAAGTATAGATTTAATTTTGCAGTTTTCGTTTATTCCATTTAATTATCTAATATATATTGAGAGTGTTATGTCAAAGCACAACAATCAGAACCAAGACCAAACCCCAGTTGTAGAAGACGCTAACGAGCTAATTGCTCAGCTGCAAGCCAAGCTAGACGATATCACTGCTTCAGGCAAACAGCCGTATCCAAATACGTTTAAACGTACTGATTATGCGCAAGATTTGCAAACCGCTTTTGACGGCGTCTCAAAACAAGAAATTGAAGAAAAAGCGGCGAATGGCGAAAAAACACAGGTCAACGTGGCAGGTCGCGTCATGCTGAACCGTGGTGCCTTTATTGTTATTCAAGACATGACGGGTCGCATTCAGTTATATGTTGCACGCAAAGAGTTGGACCCAGAGACGTTAGCGACCATTAAATCACTAGATTTGGGTGATATTGTTGGCGTATCAGGCTATATCGGTCGCTCAGGCAAAGGCGATTTATATGTGCATATCGAAGAGTTTCAGTTATTGACTAAAGCGCTACGTCCGATGCCAAACAAGTTCCATGGTTTAGCTGATGTCGAAGCTCGCTATCGTAATCGTCATCTTGATTTGATGACCAATGAGACGACTCGTGATACCTTTATGATTCGCAGTCAAGTCATTAGCGGCATTCGCAAGTTTATGTTAAATGAGCGCTTCATGGAAGTTGAGACGCCGATGATGCATCCTATCCCAGGTGGTGCGGTGGCACGTCCATTTGTGACGCATCATAACGCTCTAGATATGCCTTTATATCTGCGTATCGCACCTGAGCTTTACTTGAAGCGCTTAGTCGTTGGTGGTTTTGAAAGAGTGTTCGAGATTAACCGCAGCTTCCGTAACGAAGGTGTATCAACTCGCCATAATCCTGAATTTACCATGATTGAGTTTTATCAAGCGTATGCTGATTATCATGACTTGATGGATTTGACCGAACGCTTATTTAATGAATTGGCGATGGATATTTTGGGCACGACTGAGATTACTTATCAAGAAGAAGCCATCAGTCTAAAAGCGCCATTTATACGTTTGTCTATGTCTGATGCAATTGCAAAATATGCCGAAAACTTCGATATGGCACGTATCAATGACCGTGAATATCTGGCAGAGTACGCCTCGACCACCCTTAAACAGCAAGTGAAAGAGGTGTTTGGTGTGGGCAAACTACAGACCATTATCTTTGAAGAAACCGCTGAACACCAATTGCGTCAGCCAACGTTCATCACTGAATATCCAGCGGAAACGTCACCACTGGCACGCCGTAGTGATGACAATCCTGAAATCACCGATCGTTTTGAGCTATTCATCGGGGGTCGTGAACTGGCAAACGGCTTTAGCGAGCTTAATGATCCTGCTGATCAGGCAGAACGCTTCCGTGGACAAGTCGCTGAAAAAGACGCTGGCGATGATGAAGCGATGCATTTTGATGAAGAATACATCGAAGCGCTGTCTTATGGCTTACCACCAACTGCAGGCGAAGGTATCGGCATTGACCGTTTAGTGATGTTGTTTACCGATTCTGCCAGTATTCGTGATGTGATTTTGTTCCCGCATATGCGCCGCAAATTAGAAAGCTAGAACTGGTTTACTTGCCATAAATCCATGCTGGGACTAAACTGAACATAAGAAAGCTCTTTTGCTTTCAATGGAATGGTCCCAGATTCTTTATGAGACCTCATTTATAGGGATATCATGGATACTCAGCACGAGTCACCCTCACTTTGGCAACAAATGATTCAACAAAGTTTCTTATCTTTGTATGAGTTACCAGCAGATAAAACAACCAATCCTAAGCAGTTTCAAGGTTATGATTTCGTTTTTGAGTTTTCTGGCGCTATCATTTATTTGATCGTCAATGATGTGGTGATGCAAGCGAGTAGGCAAAAAGTAGACAGCGCTCAAGTTCGTGAGTGGAGAAAAGAAGTCGTCAACCAACTAATTAAGCGTCACGCTCAGCTTTATCTAAAAAACGATAAGTCGATGGCAGAAAGTAATACCTCGACAGCTGGTAAGGATGTTTATTTCATTGGTTTGACGTCATTGTCTGTTACCCATCAAGATGACAAACTACAAGCATCCTCGCATACGGTTGATTATGAATATGGTAGTCAGTTTTTTGCTGAAGACTGTGTTTTAGATCTGGATGATGAGCAGAGTGTCTTACAGGTATTTAGCCATCAAAACTTTGTCGATATCATCAGCCAATTGGTTACGCCAAGCGATTTGTCCGCATTTTTAGACTTTCATCGCAGCCAGCTGACAGGGTTTGAGTCATTCCAAGACGAGTCGACATTACTTATCCAGTTTTTACAGTCGCCTGACTTTCATCAAAGAGCGATTAGGGTGCAAGAGCAATTGATTGACAATCAGTTGATCGATCAGATTGAGCAACGCTTGCTCAAAGCTACAGAACCAGATCAGGCAGTCTTTGCCAAAGCACTCATGGCTGAGATTCAGAAAAATACTCGGATGTGGTACAAGCTGTTTAATAGTTTGATCAAACATTATTATGAGGCAGGTCAACCCCTACCAAAAAAGCCGGTTGATATTTTGGTCGATGAATCAATGTATACTTACGCTTGTTTGGTTGAAAAAATCTTAGCCTACAAAACGATGGATCAAGACTCTCGCTGGAATGGTTATGTTTGTCATGAGCACTCTTATCACGTGTTTGGACGCCATTATCTGATGGTTTTCTATGCGCAAGATGATAATAGTTCGCTGAGTGCTGATAAGGTGCGCACGTCTCAACAAGACTTGTTGTTGGAGCTCAATGCTCAAATGCAGGATCCAGTGATGGATGATTTGTTTTTGATTGGCGTGGAGTTTAGACCTTGCGATGATAGCGTCAATACAGAGGTGCATTTGGATGCCTTTTATCAAAAAGGCTCAGTGATTGACGCTAATACTCAGCGCTTATACGAACGTTTAGCACAACTTCAAGCGCAGTTATAATCTAAACCTAATATAGCCTACTGGTTTGACACTCCATCTATATCTGTATTATTTACATTGGCATTCATTATGACGCAGCAATATCAAGTTTTAGCGCGCAAATACCGTCCCAAAAACTTTCACGAGTTAATTGGGCAAACGCATGTTTCTCAAGCATTGATTAATGCGATTGATTATAATCGCCTGCATCATGCTTACCTCTTTACGGGCACACGCGGTGTGGGTAAGACCACGATTGCGCGTATCTTATCTAAATGTTTGAACTGCGATATGGGCATCACCAGTACGCCTTGCGGTGTGTGTGATAACTGCGTGGCCATCGATCAAGGGCGATTTATCGATCTTATCGAGATTGATGCGGCATCCCGTACCAAAGTAGAAGACACACGTGAATTGCTGGATAATGTACCGTATGCGCCAAGTCAGGGGCGTTATAAAGTATACCTGATTGATGAAGTACATATGTTGTCCACACACAGTTTTAATGCGCTTCTTAAAACTTTGGAAGAACCCCCTGAGCATGTAAAATTCTTACTTGCCACGACTGATCCGCAAAAATTGCCGATTACCATTATTTCGCGTTGTTTGCAGTTTGTACTACGTCCGCTACCGCAAACTTTACTTAGCGAGCATTTGGCAAATGTTCTTACCCAAGAGCAGGTAGGCTATACGCAACCTGCGCTCTGGCAATTGGCGAGCGCCGCCAAAGGCTCGGTACGTGATGCGTTGTCATTGACCGATCAGGCCATTGCTTTTGGTCAAGGCGCGCTCGATGATGTCACTGTAAACGCTATGCTTGGCTTAATTGATGCGGCTGATCTGGTCAGTTTAATTACTGATATCTATAACCATGACAAATCTGCTGTCGCGGCTCATATAGAACAAATGCGTGCGCAAATGGTTGATGCGACGAGTATGTTTGATGGTCTTACTGAATTACTGCATCAATTAGCGTTGACTCAGCTGTTGCCTGAAGTGGCATTAAATGTAAATGAGTCACAGGCGCAAGATATTAACACGCTTGCGCAGCATATGAGTCCAGATGTTCTGCAACTGTATTATGAGATTGTCGTGCAAGCACGTGAAGGTGTTAAGCTTGCGAGCACACCAATGCAAGCGCTGGAAATGTGCATTTTACGCCTGCTGGCATTTCGTCCGTTGCCAGTCGATGAGATATTAAATCATACTTATGCTGGCTCTGTAGCACATGAAGTACCAGCTATAGAAGATGGGACATTTACACGTTCTACACAGTCATCGAATAGCCAATCGGCTTCTGCACCGCCATTACAGTCTTATGGCGTTGATTATCAAGCACGAGATAATGATGATTTACAAGTCAAAACCTATAACAATTTTGAGCCAAGTTTGGCTCAAAATGATGAGCAAAATCATGATGTATTAGTTACTAGCCCTGAACCAGTTGTTGAGCCTGAACCCGTTATTGAGCCTGAACCCGTTATTGAGCCTGAACCCGTTATTGAGCCTGAACCCGTTATTGAGCCTGAACCAGTTGTTGAGCCTGAACCCGTTATTGAGCCTGAACCCGTTATTGAGCCTGAACCCGTTATTGAGCCTGAACCCGTTATTGAGCCTGAACCCGTTATTGAGCCTGAACCCGTTATTGAGCCTGAACCCGTTATTGAGCCTGATGCAAATAATTCTCAGTTAACAACGCAACTTGATGATCCTCGTACTTTGCTGCGTTGCTTACCGCAAGAACTACTAGGTGAGTGGACACCAGAAAAATGGGATTATTGGCTACAAACGGCTCGTGAAGCGGAGATATTGGCTCAAGACGAATTGGCACTTGCGCGTCAAGGCATGATGATGGGCTTATGTAATGGCAAGGCAATATTTATAACAAGTGTAGATAGTCGGCATTTACAAACCACTTTTCAGCAATTGGCGGCTAAACTGCAACAGCAGTTCACCCAAGCAGAAATTGACTTACAAATCGATGGTAGTGTCATGCAAGCAGAGGATAAGACGCCTGAGCGTCGCCAACAAAAGCGCTTGGTGCAAGCCAAAACGGTTGCAGAAGCAAGACTGCTTGCTACGCCTGTGATGCAGTATTTGAATAAACGCGGTGAAGGAAAAATGGGTAAGGTTCAGTTGTATTAAACAGTCAGAAAAACTGTTGTTAAAATTATTTAAAAGTCTATATAGTTATTAAAGACAACTTTCATATAAAATATCAAGGCGATGTTGTACTATCGCCTTGATATTTTTGTTTTTATTGCAGATTAAATGGGCTTTTTTAAACAAGAGAGAAATATTTAGTAACGATAAGATAAATTAAGATTCGTTATAATGGTTAAGTTATATTAAAAACTGAAATGAAGTTTAGGTGAGAATATGTTGGATAATTTACGCGGTATGGCTGTGTTCGCCAGTGTGGTTGGACATGGCTCTTTTAGTGGCTCTGCTCGTGAGCTTGGCATTACAACCAGTGCAGTCAGTCAGCAAATCCGCTCATTAGAAAATGAGCTGGGCGTCGTGCTATTACACCGCTCAACTCGTAAGCTGAGCTTAACAGAAGCTGGCGAAAGCTTTTATGAAGCCGCAAAGGATGTGGTAAGTGCTGCTGAACAAGGGCGGATTAAGGTCAATCAGTTGCGTGATGAGTTGGCAGGCAGCTTACGAGTGGCGACAACACCAGAGCTTGGTGTTAATCACATCTTGCCAGCACTCTCTACGTGGATGGCGGCACATGATGATCTTAGCATTACCTATCTGGCAGACAACCACTATATTGACATGATTGAGGAGCGGATCGATATTGCGATTCGTATGAGTCCATCGATTAATGACTCGAGCCTCAGCAGTCATCCATTGACCGATGTGCGCCAAATGTTGGTTGCGTCACCGCAGTACCTACGCCAACATACCAAACTGCAGACGCCTAAAGATTTGGCTGACCATCAGCTGATTTGTATTGAAATCATGAAAGATGCCAATCAAATTGATCTCATTCAGACAGAAACGGGTAAAAAAACGCGCACGAAAATGAATTCACGCATTTATACCAATAATGTTTTTATGGCGACCACCTTGGCGAAAGAAGGTCATGGCTTGGTTAGAATGATGGAAATGGACATCAAAAAAGAGCTTGAAAATGGTGATTTGGTCGAAGTGTTGACCGGTTATCAATTACCAAGTTTTGTACTATATGCTGTCACCTTAAACCGTGATCAACAGCCAGCCAAAATCACTCGCTGTTTAGAGGTGTTAAAAAAGTACTTCCATGCCAATTAGGTGACGTTTGAATAACGCACCGTAGAGAGGAGTTTAAAGCCTCCAAAAGCAAAAAGCCTATAGACATATTATCTATAGGCTTTTTTAGTGTTAGCGTTTAGTGTGACCAATCATTTAAAATGATGGTTTTAGCAAGTCAATCAAACGCTCAGCCACTTGTGTGCTCTCATCGCGGCTCATATTAAGCGGCGGTAGCAAGCGCACAACATGCCCACCAGTGACATTGATGATTAGCTTTTGTTCATCACGCGCACGATCAACCAACTGACTACAGTCCATGTCTTCAGGCAAAGCGATACCAATCATCATACCTGCACCACGACTGCTGACGCCATATTGTCCTAGTGTATCGACCAGCGTCTCACGAATAAACAGCCCTTCGGTTACGGCATTGGTCATGATATCACTGTTAGCCAATACGTCATATACGCTATGTACTATACGACTGGCTAGCGGCGTTCCGCCATAAGTAGAGCCATGACTACCAGCACCAAACAGGCCATTAGCGCGGCCACGTACCATACACGCGCCTACTGGAAAACCGTTACCCAAGCCCTTAGCTGTCGTCAATACATCAGGACGCGCATTACTATGTTGATAAGCGAAGTATTTACCCGTACGGCCATTACCTGTTTGCACTTCATCCAGCATAAATAACCAGTTATGGGCTTCACACTCTGCTTGTAGTTCTTCAAGATACGTAAATCCGTTAGCAGCAGTATTTAAACCCCCTTCACCTTGAATAGGCTCTACAAAGATGGCGCAAATTTCATCATGATCTTGCGCGGCTTGCTTAATCGCGGCAATATCGCCAAAGGGTACACGGATAAAGTCATCATCTAATGTGTAAAACCCTTCACGGGCTTTTGGGTTGGCGGTGGCTGACAATGATAATAAGGTACGACCATGGAATGACTGCTCCATAACGATGACTTTTGGGCGTTTAAAACCTTGCTGATAGGCATATAGACGCGCCAATTTGAGCGCCGCCTCGTTTGCTTCAGCACCACTATTGGCAAAGAACACACTGTCCATTTGGGCGGCTGTACATAGCACTTCACCCGCACGCTCTTGCCAGTCGATACCGAATAAGTTACTGGTATGTACTAAAGTCGCTGCTTGCTGCTGAATGGCGTCAGTCACTTGCGGGTGGCAATGCCCTAGACCGCATACGGCAATACCAGTCAGCGCATCTAAATAAGGCGTGTCATCTTTGGTATATAGCCAGCTGCCTGAACCGCGTGTAAAGCTGATTGGCTGACGGTTATAAGTGGGCATCAGATAAGTAGCAGACATATAAAACATCCTTAAGATGATAAATTAGTTAAAAGAGAAGGTGTTGATTATAGCTCGTCAGAAAAAGGCGTGGTTTCTGCAGGCAAGGTATAGTCTTCATTTGCCCATGCACCTAAGTCGATAAGTTTGCATTGACTGCTACAAAACGGCTTGTATTTATTATCTTGCCATGCTGTTTTAGTGCCACAACGTGGGCAAGGATAGGTTTTAGGAGAGGTGTGGGGGGTAGATTCAGTCATGATAAGGGTGGGAGTATCCTCAATTTATTTGTATGATGAACGTCATTAGCGAGCGGCAGTCGGTAATTGTATGTATTTTCATCTCGTATGCGCTTGATAGACTACGATAGCGCGTTACTCGCTGTCGCTATATTACTATTGAAGTGGATTGGCTATATAATAGCATGCGCCCGAATAATGGCAAAAGACAAATACTTTAAGGATAGTAGATGAGCGATAATATTGAGCTTACACATCAGCAACAGCGAGCATTTCAACCAGAAAAGCTTTCAGCACCACGTGATTTTATTATGCCAAATATCATTCATGACAATAAAAGCGCTGTTCCTTTAATATTAGAAATTGGTGCAGGGAAGGGTAAGCATGCGCTTGGTTTCGCCGCAAAAAATACCGATAAGCATCTGATTGCAATTGAACGTACGCGCAATAAGTTTGACGCTTTTGCCAAACTGGCAGTGCTACAAGATTCACCGAATTTAACTGCCATTCATGCTGATGCGATCGCATGGATTGTGCATGCCATTAAACCCAATAGTGTCAGTAAAATCTTCATACTGTACCCCAATCCTGAACAGCATAATCCCAACCAGCAATGGCTAAACATGCCTTTCTTCGAGTTTCTATTGTCACGCTTGCAAGTAGGTGGAGAGGTGGTACTAGTAACCAACATCGAAGCCTATATCAATAATGCAGAGCAGCAAGCAACGGAGATATGGTCGTTGCCTAATAAGCGCTATCAAGTCGCTGATGACAGTCAGCGCACGCATTTTGAAATAAAATATTTAGCCCGTGGAGAGGTATGCTGGGAGCTTAATATGCGTAAGCCGGAGGGTTATAAAACTAGGTTTGATGAGTGGCAGGCTGATACTGTGAATCAGGTTAAATAACCTAAGTAATAAATCGAAATAAATCTTGCCGATAATAAGTGCTAATTTATAATATATAAAATAGCCTAAGCAAATAAAATGCTAAAAAATAAAACCGCCACAAAAAGGCTGTTCAAAAATTACTTGCTATTCAAAAAAAAATTTCTTCAATCAAAACTATAAATAAGGTTTTACTAAAGTATCCGAGTCAGTATAAGCGTCAAGCACCGTCAAAAAGGTATAAGCACCAATAAATTTTCGACTAATAAACATAAATTCTTTTGGTGGCAAGTTAAACTCAAAAGACTGCATCGCTTTTGTGGCTTGTGTTGAGAGACGAGAGTGGAGTTTGCTGTTCGCCCAAATATAACGGTCGTCCTTATCTAGACAATCGCTAGGAATATCAGGATTGGTCGCTGGATCACTAAACGGTTCGGTTGCCAATAAAAATAGTGACGCCATGTCAGAGCGTACTTTATCACTCATACTATCAAAGAAGTCATAACCCGTCATCGCAAGCATCATTGCCTGATGGTCATGGCGGTAACCAGCTTTTAGTAAGCCATGCGCAATGGTCAAAAGGTTGTTATCAAATTGACGAATAGCACCAAAATCTAATAATACTAATTTATCGATATCGCCTTCATTTTCACTGACACGAACCAAATAATTACCAAAGTTGGGGTCTGTCTGCATTTCACCCCACACAAAAATCTCTTGCATCATGATTTCGATGGCTGCCTGACCAATAGCGTTACGACGCTCATGAGGTAATAATTGTAATGCCTCAGAAACTACGGTAATACCTGGCTCATAAGACATGCAGAGTAGGCGCTTTTTGGAATAAGTACGATTAATCTTGGGAATTATGTAACGCGGATCATTACTCAGACGGTCATAAAACCGTTCTGTCGTCGCGGCTTCAGCTTCGTAGTCCACTTCATGATGGAGTAGGTCACGTATCTCTTCGAACCAAGCATCGAGCGAACGGGTCTGCGGAACGATATTACTTACTCTTAATAGTTGCTTAAATAAAGCAAGATCTGAGTTGATTGCATCAGCAACACCTGGATACTGAATTTTTAATACAACTTGCTCACCAGTTGCAATCACGGTGGCTCGATGAACTTGCGCGAGCGACGCAGTACCTATAGGAACCGTATCGACATCTAATTCATGTAGTTTTTCGCCCAATAATTGCTGCAGGGTTTGTTGCATGGTTGGCCATGATAACGTAGCGGTATCGTCATTGAGCGTTTGCAAGGCACGGGTGATTTCTGGTGGTAAAATATGTTCGCCATAAATCGCTAGCATTTGACCAATTTTGACGACCGAACCTTTTAGCTTACCTAGCTCTTCTGCGAGGTAGTTCGCTTGGGCTTCCATAAATACTTGGTTACGTGCTGTACGAGCTTCTTTATTTAAGAACATGCCAGACACACTATTACCCGCCCAGCGGCGACCAATATTTAAGGAAGTTTTGGCAATCGACATTCGTCTATCAAACCCTGAGGTTTTTAAGTTATCGATGGATTGCTTGGTGCTAGAAGGTTTAGACGTATCATTTGCCATAAATATAATCATTCATCCAGTTGGTATTGATTTGTGGGTTCAAAACCTACAATACAAGGGAGATGCGATGTACGGGTACAAAATTGTATCATATAAAGCACATTTGGTTGATGAGCCTAAGCTTGCCAATAGCAGTTACTTTGTAAGCCGCAGTATATATTTGCAGATTATAACTTCGTAAAAAATAATATCAAAAAATAAGACCTAGCATGATGCTAGGTCGAATCATAAAAGCTAAGAGTAATTTGGTGTATCAGACTAAAACTGCGAACAGTTCTCGCCTGAGTAATATTGATTTTTAACTGTTTTCACGAGCAATGGCATGATGACCAATATCACGGCGATACTGTGCACCATCAAAACTAATCGCACCTGTTACCGCAAGTGCGGCTTGCTGAGCATCTGAAATACTATCTGCAAGAGCAGTCACGCATAATACACGTCCGCCATTCGTCACCACTTCTTTTTCACGGTCTATGGCATCACTGTCAGAAAAAGCAGTGCCCGCATGGAAGACTTTGACAGCGTTGTCATTATTGTCATCTAGTTCTGGCAAGCCAGCAATCACATCACCTTTTGATGATGTTTCAGGATAGCCTTTTGAAGCAATGACGATACCGAGGGCAGGGCGGCTATCCCATTGAGCATCACTAGGCAACTGTCCTGCTAGACCTTGTGCCACCAAATCTACCATTGATGATTGTAAACGCATTAAGATAGGCTGAGTTTCTGGATCACCAAAACGGCAGTTAAATTCGATAACATAAGGGTCACCTGCTTCATCAATCATGAGACCTGCATATAAAAATCCCGTATAAGGGTGACCCGCATTATTCATTGCATCAACCACTGGTTGAATGACTTGGGTCATGACTTTTTCATGGACATCTTGAGTGACCACTGGCGCAGGAGAGTATGCTCCCATACCGCCTGTGTTCGGCCCTGTATCGCCTTCAAAAGCCCGTTTATGGTCTTGGCTTGTTGCCATCGGTAAGATGTTTTTACCATCAATCATACAAATAAAACTGGCTTCTTCGCCTTGCAAAAACTGCTCGATCACCACGCGGCTGCCTGCATCACCGAATTTATTGTCGGCAAGCATATCATCGATGGCCTCATGTGCTTGTTCGATAGTTTCCGCAACGATGACTCCTTTACCAGCGGCAAGGCCATCGGCTTTGATAACGATTGGTGCGCCATGTTCATCGATATAAGCTTTGGCAGCCACAGCTTCAGTAAAACCTTTATAGGCTGCTGTAGGGATATTGTTTTGCTCCATAAATTCTTTGGCGAAGGTTTTGGAGCCTTCTAACTGCGCACAGTATGCTGTTGGTCCCCACGCTTTAATACCAGCATCACGGCAGGCATCAACGATACCAGTGACCAAAGGCGCTTCTGGCCCGACGATGACCATATCAATGGCATTGTCTTGGCAAAACGCGATGATTGCACTATGTTCACTAGCATTCTCGTCTGCAGATTCTAAGACGACGTTTTGGCATTTAGGTTCAAGCGCTGTACCAGCATTACCAGGCGCGACGTAGACATTATTGACTTTATCGTCTTTTGCACACTGCCATGCTAGCGCGTGTTCGCGACCACCTGAACCAATCACCAAAATATTCATCATACGTCTTGCCCTTAGCATTAAAGTTAATTATGAGTTAGCCACACACTCTCAAATATACTGGCATATTCTAACAAAAAAGTCATACCGATTGCCATGAGTATCCACTCGCCAGCAATTAATCGTCAAGAAAGAGTAAAACCTGTCTCATGAGTAAATGTTATCGACATGTTGCTGATTCATGAAATGATGTTGTACGCTTTAGCTGGCGCGCTATGTACGTTACACTTCACTAAATTAATGGTATTAAATCCCAATTGCGACATATTCCTAAAAATAAGGATGAAAAAAGGAGAGAAACTTAAAATATCAAGAAAAAACAGAATAAATTGCGTAAATGGATATACTGCTCCGCAGCACCAATAATGTTTCACATATTTATGCGCTGCCATTAGTTAGTACGAATTAATAAACTTAAATAAATGATAAATTAAATCTATAAAAAAGGATGAAGGACATGCCAAACTCCCTCAGTATCGCAAAAGAGCGCATCAGCCAGATAAGCGATATTGCTACCAGTTATGTACAAAAAGACAAATCATTATTTGATCATTTTATTCATAGCTATTATCAGCCATTGCACGCAGAGGCAGCTGAGACTATCAGTAATGCTGACCTAGCGGGCATGGCATTACATCATTTTACGTTGCTCCAAGCCTATGATGGCAGCAAGCCACAACTGAAGGTGCTGAACCCCAAAGCAGAAGAGCAGCATTTTCATAGCTCACATACGGTTATTCAAATTGTTGCCTATGACAGACCGTTTTTAGTCGATACGATTTTGATGAGTCTTGAGTCTGAAGGTATCGATGTTCATCGTACTTATAACATCATTGTCAGTGTTGCACGTGATGATAATGGTCATATTACTCATGTCGAAGGCGCACATGAAAGCGCGACCTCTCATTTGTCTTTGATTCATTGTGAAATTGCCTATCAAGATGATGAAGATCTGGCTGCATTACAGCAAATGTTATTGGCAAAAATTGATACGCTAGATACAGTCGTTGGCGATTGGAAGCAGATGCGTGCGCAGTTGACGGATATTAAAGCTGAGCTATCAAATAAACCACTGCCAGAAGTTTTTTACTCGCAGCAAGAGATACAAGCGTTTTTAGATTGGATATTAGACGATCATTTTATATTCTTGGGTTATCGTGAATATCGTTTGGAAGGCGGGCAGGCTGTCGAAGTGAATGCTGAACCTGCTGATTTAGATTTATTCGCCATTGGTAATAGCGGTCTTGGTCTATTACGCGGTGCTGAAGAAGATAAACTGTCCGAAAGTTTTAGCCAATTGCCAAAAGTATTAAAGCAACTATTGACTGAACCGCGAGTATTGATGTTGTCCAAATCAAGCCGTGTATCGCCTGTGCATCGTCCCGTATATATGGACTTTTTGGGTATTCATAAGTTTGATGACAATGGTAAGCTGGTTGGTGAATATCGATTTATTGGTCTATTGACCTCACAAGCGTATCAACTAACGGTACAGCAAATTCCGCTATTACGTGACAAAGCCAATAAGATTATGGCGATGGCAGAACTGCCTCGTGACGGTCATGCACACCATAAAATGATGCATGTGATTAACACCTTGCCGCGTGATGACCTCTTTCAAGCCAGCGTCGAAGAGCTATATCCTATCGTTTCTGGTATCAGCCAGTTGCAAGATAAAAAGAGCCTGCGCCTATTCAGCCGTGTGGATCATTATCAGCGTTTTGTCTCATGTTTGGTCTATATCCCGCGCGACAAGTTCAACACCGAGCTACGTATCAAAGTACAGAACGTCCTAAAAGAAGCCTACGGTGGCACATCATCAGGGTTTACCACCGAATTCAATGAATCAGCTCACGCACGTGTGCATGTCCACGTGCGTACGGTGCCAGGTCAAGTGAAAGACGTCGATACTGCTGCACTTGAAGCAAAACTATCTGCTTTAATGCAATCATGGAGCGACAGCTATCAAAAGATGCTACTGGATAATGTCGGTGAGCAACAAGCCAATGCTTTAAACCGTCGCTTTTTGAATTATATCCCTGCGGCTTATCAAGAGCGTTTTGATGCCCGTACTGCGGTTGAAGACACCAAGCGTTTGGCTGTATTGACAGCAGAACAGCCGATGATTTGGCATTTATACCAATCAACCGGCGACGCAAGCAATCAATTACACCTAAAACTGTATGGCCGTGAACAGCCTGTTATTTTATCCAAAGTCCTGCCAATCCTTGAAAACTTTGGTGTGTCTGTCATTTCAGCACAAACCTATGAGTTTGATTTGCCAGAGCAGCCGATTTGGATGCAAGAGTATGAACTAACACTGGAGCATGTTGATACTGTCAACATGCAAGTGGTGCGTGGTCAGTTTGAAGACAGTCTCAAACAGATTTGGGCGGGACATGTTGAGAGTGACTCCTTTAACGAGTTGGTATTGACGACCAATTTAGACACTTATGATGTGGTGGTACTACGAGCATTGTCACGTTATATGATGCAAGCGAAAGCACCATTCTCTAGTACGTATATTCAGCAAACGGTAGTAAAAAATAGCGACATTAGTGTGGCGCTAGGTAGTCTGTTTGATGCCCGTATGAACCCTAAATACAGTGAAGATGAACGCACAGAAAGAACCGCGCAGATTCAACAGCAAATCACGGCGGCATTGGCAGGTGTGGATAGCTTGGATGAAGACCGTATCTTACGCTGGTACTTAGATTTAATTAACGCCATGGTACGCACGAATTTCTATCAAACCGATAGCGATGGTCAGCGTAAAGATCGTTTATCGTTTAAGTTTTTGGCAGCAGATATTCCTAATCTACCAAAACCAAAGCCGATGTTTGAGATATTCGTGTATTCGCCGCGTGTTGAAGCGGTGCATTTGCGCGGTGGTAAAGTGGCCCGTGGTGGTCTGCGTTGGTCGGATCGTATGGAAGATTTCCGCACCGAAGTGCTTGGTTTGGTCAAAGCACAAATGGTCAAAAACGCCGTAATCGTTCCTGTTGGTTCAAAAGGCGGTTTTATCGTCAAAACCAAAACCATGGCAGATGGTCGCGACGCATTCCAAGCCGAAGGCATTGCTTGTTATCAAGCATTCCTACGCGGTATGCTCGATGTGACTGATAATATCGTTGATGGAAAAATTGTCCCGCCAGCCAACACCGTGCGTCATGATGAAGATGATCCGTACTTAGTGGTCGCGGCTGATAAAGGAACCGCCAGCTTCTCTGATATTGCCAATGCCTTGTCTGCTGAATACGACTTCTGGCTCGACGATGCCTTTGCTTCAGGCGGCTCGGTTGGTTACGATCACAAAGCCATGGGTATCACTGCACGCGGTGGTTGGGAGTCGGTCAAACGCCACTTCCGTATGCGCGGCATGGACATTCAGAACCGTGATAACTTTACCGTGGTTGGTATTGGCGATATGAGCGGTGACGTATTCGGCAATGGCATGCTGCTCTCAACCCATACCCAGCTGGTCGCCGCATTTAACCATCTACATATCTTTATTGATCCGAATCCAGATGCTGCTGCTTCACATGCAGAACGTGCCCGCTTATTTGACATGCCGCGTTCGACGTGGGATGACTATGAAAAGTCACTTATTAGCCAAGGAGGTGGCGTTTTCTCCCGCCAAGATAAGAGCATCACGCTCAGTGCTGAGATGAAACAGCGTTTTGATATCGCCGAAGATAGAATGGCACCCAATGAGTTAATCAGTGCGTTGTTAAAATCGCCTGTTGACCTTATTTGGAATGGCGGTATCGGTACTTATGTGAAAAGCGCGAATGAGAGCCATGCTGATGTCGGCGACCGTGCCAATGACGCCGTACGGGTCAACGGCAATGAGCTACGTACGGCTATCGTTGGTGAAGGTGGTAACTTAGGCTTTACCCAGCAAGGGCGTATCGAGTATGCACAAACGGGCGGTCGCATTTATACCGACGCTATCGATAACTCAGGCGGCGTTAATTGCTCAGATCATGAAGTCAATATCAAAATTCTACTTGGTAAAGTGGTCGAGCAAGGCGACATGACCTTAAAGCAGCGTAATGAGTTGCTTGAGAGCATGACTGATAGCGTGGCAGAACTGGTATTGCGTCAAAACTACCTTCAGCCACAAGCGATCGAGCTTAGCCACATCCGTGCGGCGGCTAACTTAAGCGATCATCAGCGTTTTATTCAAATGTTAGAAGGTGAAGGGCGTCTTGATCGGGCGATTGAATATCTGCCATCAGATGAAGAAATTGCCAAACGTCAAAAAGCAGATACTGGCTTGACCAACCCTGAGCTGGCAGTTGTCATGGCTTATGGCAAAATGTGGGTGTATGACAACTTGTTATCATCAGACTTGCCAGATGATGCGTATTTTATCAATGAGCTGCGCAAGTATTTCCCTGATGAGCTGGCGACGCGGTTCTTTGATGAGATGACTGAACACCGCTTACATCGTGAGATTATCAGCACCTATTTGACCAATAGTGTGGTCAATCGTTTGGGCATTGAAGCACTGTTCCGTCTTTATGAGGAAACAGACCAATCGCTCGCGACCATCGTGCGTGGTTATGCGATTAGCCGTGATGTCTTCAATATATCAAAAGCTTGGAACACGCTTGAAGCACTGGACAATCAAGTCGATGCTACATTACTACTAACTCTTGAACTGCGTCTACGTGACGCGCTTGAGCAAGGTGTTGTTTGGTTTATCAATGCCTTTGGTCAAGAATTGCAAGTCGCTGACATGATCAGTCGCTTTAGTGATAGTGTTGAGAAATTAACCAAATCAGGCGGCTTTATTGAGCAACAATTTGCAGAATACTTGCAAGAAGATACGACTAGCCTGATGCAGAATGATCTGTCTAATAGTGATGCCGCGTTGTTTGCGATGCTGCCTTATCATGTTGATGCACTTGATGCCGCACTGCTCGCTGAGCAATATGAGCGCCCTGTGGATGAGATTGCAACGTTGTACTTTGATGCCTATCACGTCTTGCAGTTAGATTGGATGATGGACAACATCGCCACGTTACCACAGCAAGACTACTGGGATCGCCGCGCACGCCATGCGTTGATGAATGAGCTGTCACGTAGTCTACGTCTACTGATGGATGCCATATTATCTAAACCAGATGCGAAGCAAGCGTTTGGTGAATGGCGTTCACGCCACTTAGATCATCTGGAGTCTGTCACCACAGAGATGAGCAAGTTAGATAATCTGCATAGCAATGATGAAAATGGTCAACTTGGTCTTTCAACGTTGTCAGTATTGATGAGTGAGCTAAGCGGTTTGGTAACCAAGTAACTAAACTAAGTAACTAGTCATTCAATAAACAACAAGATAAAGGTCTTTTCAAAAAAAACCACCGTTAATTAATAACGGTGGTTTTTTATTGTCTGGCTAAGTGTAATAAGCGTAAAAAGTAATCAACTGCGTGATGCACGCTCGACTCTTGATGACCGCTTTAACTTACGAGGCTTTTTCATTAGTAATATTGACCACTCGGCGACAGCCTTGACCACTGATTTGGCTAAAACCACCCGAGATTTTTTCAACCTTGATTTGAGTCAAGATGCGATCTTTTAACGCCTGTACGTGAGAGATAATACCAATAAGCTTGCCTTCTTGTTGTAAGCTCGTTAAAGTATCGAGTGCAATATCAAGCGACTCTTCATCAAGCGTACCAAACCCTTCATCCAAAAACAGTGAATCCACGCGAATGTTGTGACTCGCCATCTGCGATAGCCCAAGGGCGAGCGCCAAGCTGATAATAAATCCTTCGCCGCCCGATAGGTTTTTGGTACTGCGAATATCACCGCCTTGATAGTTATCAATCACATTAAGCTCAAGCGGATTGCTGTCATCATGAATGAGCAAATAGCGGTCACTCATTTTTTGCAGTTGCGTATTGGCATGGCTAATCATGACCTCAAACGTTAAGCCTTGCGCAAAGGTGCGATATTTTTTGCCATCAGCAGAACCAATTAACGTATGTAGCTGCTGCCAAACTTGTAGTTTTTGTTTTTGTTCATCGATTGCAATCAGCTGTGTCGCCTGTTGCCCTTTTTGGCTGTCGTTATCCTTAAGCTTTTGGTCAATCGCACCGATTTTTTGACTTAACTCATCGATATCCGTCTGTATTTGATGATGCTTGCCAGCAAGTGTTTCTCGGTCTTCATCTGTCATAGGCGTGGCAAGTTTTTGCTCTAACGTTTGCTGGGTATTATTTAACTGCAACTTAGCCTGTTGTAGGGCATTATCAATCGCTAGTTTACGTATATGTAATGCCTCACGCTCTTCTTTGGGCAGACGCGCACTCAAAAAATCCGTTTCATCGACGAACTTTGACTCTGCGAGTAAGTTAATAAAAATGCTGTCCTGTGTATTTACGGTAGTAGTCGCCGACTGTCGCTCTGTAGCTAGCTGTTGCTCTCTGCTCTTTAATTGCTCTAAAGACTGCTGTATAGAATCTAGCTGTCTTTGAGCTATGATTTGTTTGGCTTTAGCCTCATCAGCAGCGCTGCGCAACTGGTTTTCTTCATAGTCTGTATCTTTATCTGCGAATAGCGCTTTTCTAGCTTTCTTTAATTGTTCGATATCCTCTGTTTTATTATCAATTAATTCCTCTAATTCTTTGAGTGCTGTCTCATCATTGGCGAGCTGTGCTTGCTTACTCTCAATATTCGCAGTCAGGCTGCTCAGCGTATTTGTGAGTTGCTGTTGGCGGCTACTTTGCTCATGGTGATATTGCTTTAACTGCTTCAAAGCATGACGTTGTGCCCGCAATTGATCAATATGCTCATCATAATCTGCGCTTGCTAATACTGTTTGCTTATGAGTACTTTCAATGAGTTGCTGCAGTGCGCCTTGAACGTCAGTCGCTTTGAGCGCTATCGTTAAATGATTCTCGTATTTAGCCGTTGGGTACTTACTCACCAAAGATGAAATATAGGTCATCATGGGTATGAGTGCCGAAAAATTAGTGGCAATCTTATCTTCGACACTTTCAATTTTTTGAGCATTTAGCTTGATATCAGTGGTTAGATTATTAATGTCGCGACTAAGTAGCTGTTGCTGCTTTCCATCGACTTCGATGGCAATACTGAGCGTTGCAGCACTTTCAGCTAGGTTGTCATATTTGACGACTATCGTTTTAAGAGACTGTTTATGCTCAGTCAGTTTGTGTTTGATGGTGTCTAATAAGGATAAGCTGTGATCAATATGAATATCAGTATCGTTGTTAATCTGCGCAAGTGGATCGATAATTGCCACAGTCGATTCCGAATAACTATTTTCAGTGTTAAATAGCGAGGAAAGGTTAGACTGAATATCAGCGTGTAAGATTTTAGATTGCTGCTGCAAGGGCGCTAACTGCTGCTGTTGATTATTGATGGCTTCTTTTTTGGTGGCATGGTCAATATGAGATTTGGATAACCCTTGCTCAAGTTTTTCAATAAGCGTTGTAAACTCAGATATCTGCAGCTGGGCTTGTTGTGTCTGAGAGAGCTGATTTTCAGCACCAAGCTCATTTTCTAATAGCGGATGATGTGTTTTACTATAAGGATGTTCATGCGCACCGCAAAGCGGGCAGGGCGACCCATCCTCTAGCTCTACTATATAATCTTCAAGCTTAGCGACCTTTTGTAGTAGATGTAGATGCTCTTGCCTATCTTGTTTTTTGAGCTTAGCCTCTTCAATATTTATCTTGTGACTAGCAATCAAACCTTCTAAAATCTTAAGCTCTTGGTTCAGTGTGGGTATCGTTGCATTGATGTGTTGAATTTGGTTGGTACGCTCAGACAGCTGTTCTAGCTTACTATGGGCTTGCGCAATCTGAGTACTTATTTGATCGATTCGCTCTTGCTCGCTACGCATATTAGCAATGGGCTGGTTTTGAATGAGTGTGGCTTGCTGCTGTTGTACGCTGGCAAGTTGCTCGCGTTGCTGCGTTATCAATAATTTCTCTGCGTTTTGCTGCTTATATAACTTATCAAAATCAGTCTGTAGCATGCGGGCTTGATTACTATAAGCAAGTTTATCCGCTGTTAGATTGGCATTATCTTCCAACAGCGCCATTAATTGGCGACAGCTGTTATCGAAGGTCACCATATCTGTATTGAGATCGTTTAGCTCTTGGTAGTCGCGAAAGTACTTTTCTACACTGCTAAGCTCAGCTTTTGTTTCTTGTTCTTTTTGCTGGTATCTAGCTAGTTCTTGTCGTAATCTTTGCATATTATTGACTAATGCATCCTTACTTTTATTATCGCTAGCTAAAGAATAAGAGTGCTGTTTTATCTCAGCATCCAACTCGCGCGTCTTTTTAATAATAGGCAAAGTAGTATATAAGCTATCTGTGGCTTGCTTTTCAATGGTATTGATATTCTTTAAATGGGTATTGGCGTGTACCAGCGCTGCTTGCCGAGTTGGAATCTCATTAAGCAAATCTTGCTGCTCAACCTCTAACTGCTTAACCAAATTTCGGCTGTAGCTAAGCTCACGGAAATAGCTTTCAATCTCTAAAGCCTTATTAGCGCCATCTAAACGCTGGGCTTCTGGAATAAAGGTCTGCTGCGTATGCTGTGCCGCTGCAAAATCGGTCTGATAGGTCGAGAGATTTTGCTGTAGCTGCTGAACGCTATCCAACCACTGTAGCTGTTCACTCAGGGTTTTAAAGGTTTGGCGTTGTGTTTTTTGCTGCTGGTTAAAGCTCTCTAAATCTGCTACCAGTAGCTTTTCGTCTTCAATATTTAATAACGACAAGCTATTCACGCCCACCTGTAGTTTACCAAGTACGTCTTCCTCAGAGCGTTTTTTTTCATGAACGTTTAACGATATTTTGGCATAAATAGCAGTGCCCGTTATTTTCTCTAAAATCGCGGCTCTATCGCCAATATCAGACTTTAAAAACGCGGCAAAACTGCCCTGTGCGAGCATGATGGAGCGTGTAAATTGATTAAAATCCATGCCGATGAGGTTTTGTATATAGGCAGAAGTTTTGGACTTTTTCTCTTCTAAAATCTTGCCAGTTTTGACTTCACTAATCTCATGCTTAATTGGTAATAAATTGCCCTTGGCTTTTTTGTGGGCACGATGTTGATACCAGTAGCATTGATAACGCTTAGAATCAATCTCTATAATGACTTCTGCTGAGCATTCACCTGTACCTTGGGTCATTATCTCGTTCGTTGAACCAGTAATATCGCCCAGTCTTGGCGTCTGGCTATAGAGTGCTAAGCAAATCGCATCCAATATGGTCGTCTTGCCAGCACCCGTTTGCCCAGTAATGGCAAAAATACCTTCGTTAAGAAAAGCGGGGTCATTAAAATCAATGTGCCATTCGCCTTTTAAAGAATTCAAATTTTTAAGTCGTAGTTCGATTAGGCGCATGATAGGGTCTTATTTTTATAGGTAGTAAATGAGGGTAATAATGAGAAATGAAGCTGTTATTCTAGCTAGCTTCGATCAACAGCGTTTATGATTACATAATGCTATTCAGCTTGAGTATCTTCATGACGTAAGTTATAAACGATTTGATCATAGGCGTCACGCAAAGATGATTTTTGCTCATCAGGAATATCATGAGCAATCAAGCAACGCTCGAATACTTCTTGCTCATTTAAATCTTGTAGCGTCTCAGAGATCTGTTGTTGATTTAGTACTTTATTATAGGTACGAGTGTTTTTGATTTTTAACACCTCGCACGGCAAATTATCTACCATCGTTTGGATATGCTCACGTAACTCGCTGATAATCTCCTCACCCGTATAAATAATTTCGAGCCATACAGACTCTGTTGCATCAAGAGATTGAATGACTTTATCTATAGCCTGATTAAGGCACTCCAAATCACCTGAAACTTGTGCCAGTTGTTGAAACTTTGGAATAGGTAGCGATACTACTTGCATCTGATTAGAGTCATCTCGGTGCAGTATTTTGTTGGAAGTATCGAGATTTTTAAGCATTGATTGGTTGTTTTGATCCTGCTGATCAGGGGTTTTTTCTATAGCAGCAGTTTTTGTCATCTCATTACTTTCTGATTGCTCGTCAAAACCAAACAAGTCATCCATAAATTCCGTCGTCTGACTGGCTGCTTTCTTAGCAGATTTTTCAATCGGGGTAACGGTATTGGTCAGCTGAGGAATACTGCTTTCAATTGTATTGTTTGAGGCTGACTTTTGACTGCTAATGTCATTTGCTACTGCACCAAACTGTACCAGTAATACTTGCTTTTGTTGCTTAGCCTCACCAAATCCCATCGCGATTGGCGAGCCTGAATAGCGAATGCTCTCACGACCACCGACACGCTGTGGCACGTGCAAATGTCCAAGTGCAACGTAGTCAAAACTTTCATCGAACATGTCAGCAGAAATCTTACCGAGTGAGCCGACATAAAGCTCACGTACACCATCGTCTTCAGTAGTGGTGCCACCGGCTGCAAATAGATGCCCTGTAGCAATGATAGGGATGTGCCGCTGGTATACTTCAACTAATTTAGCTTTCTTCGCTTTGGCAATGCTAGCTACTTCATCATAATGGGCACGAATGCCTTTAATGACATTGGCATCTTTGCTATCAGCCGACTCGCCAGCACCACTACTACGGACATCACGATCACGCAAATAGGGAACAGCTGCAATAATACAATGCGGGTTTCCGTTTGTATCGTCTAACACCAATACTTCATTGTTTAAGTCTTCACAAGCGGTACCGATAACATGAACGTTTAAAAACTTGAGTACGTTACTTGGTGCATCTAAAAAAGTAGGGGAATCGTGGTTGCCTGCGACGATGACAATATGTTGACAGCATGATTTTGAAACTTTTCCTAAAAATTCATAATATAGCGCTTGAGCTCTGTTGCTTGGGGTCATGGTGTCAAAGATATCACCAGCAACGATTAATATATCCACTTTCTGCAGGCTAATGGTCTCTTGTAGCCAACTTAAAAAGGCTTCAAATTCCTCATAACGCATGCGCCCATAAAGCCGTCTTCCCAAATGCCAATCGGAAGTATGGAGGATAGTGAGAGGTTTGGTAGTAGATACAGGCATAATTGAGTTTCATGATGGATAAAAGACATCGATTATTCTAGCAAGAATTGGTGCGATTTGCTTTGCTATAAACTTAACAGTAAAGCAAAGTACCTAAGAATGGGTAGTGACATTTAGCCGTAAATGAAACGATGATCGTTTATTAAAAAAACGGCTATTTAAAAAGGCTGATTAATAAAGCGCGTTGTTAATAGTATTAAGTAACAAATAAATGGTACTAGAAAAGGTCCATATTTAGTAACATCCAAGCCATTATTAATATAAGGGTATGTTATGTCGTTTATTAGATTATGCACATTGGCTTTAATTGCCACTTCCTCTTTGGCTGCTTGTAGCAGTTATGAGCAAGCAAATATGAATAATAAAACCAGTGTGAGTCAAATAAAAGATAGCACCGCGTTTTTCCATTCGATCAAACCGAGTCATTCTGACGCAATCATTGGTCAAGTGATTGACGTCATCTCTCAAGACAGAGAGCAGCAAAAAGTCACTATCGTCGCTCAGGATGGACAGACGTATACCGCAGAAATCAGTAAAGCCAACTTTGCTCAGAAAAACGCCCATCAAATGCAGAAATTAACCATAGGCGATTATGTTGAAGTGATGGGAGAGCAATCGACATCACAATCAGAGATAGATAGTAAGCGCCACATTACTGTCCATGCGATGCCTTATGTTTTACGTAAAATTATCATCGCTGACCATCAAGTAGACTGTGTCGGTGTTGCGCCGCAATCATGCTTACTGACTAAGCCTGCTGAACAAGCTAACGCCGACTGGGAGTATCGATATAGTGGTATAGAAGGTTTTGATTTTGAACCTAATTATGAATACACTTTGCTCATTAAGAATACACCTATTAGCAATCCGCCTGCTGACGCATCATCAATTCATAGCACGCTAATAAAAGTCATTGAGAAACAAAAGACCAAATCTTAATTGTTAAAAATGAATAGCTCATAAAAGATCAATAGCGTTATACTAAATACTAAAAAGCCCTACTAATCTACTGGCAGGGCTTTTTAGAAATTGAAGATCATACGTCAACCAATCACTAACTGCTCCAAACCATCATCAGCCGTTGCCAAATTAGCCACCATAGATAACGCATGGGCTTGCTGGCTAGTATGATTTGCCTTTGGTGTAGCCGCTGTGCCACCACGTAGCCAGTTACTAGCTGTAGTGTCACTATTGTTGTTTTTCTGCTGATTTTGCAAATTATACCAAGCTAAGTCATGATGCAATGCGACCACATCTCCCATAATGAGCAAGGCTGGCGTGGGTAACTGGTTTTTTTCTTGCAACTCAACGATGTCGGCAAGCGTTCCCGTTAATACCTGCTGATTGGGCATACTGGCATTGGAGACAATGGCAATCGGGGTGTCGCTACTGCGCCCTGCATCAATCAAGCCTGTCGTCAAACGCGCCAGCGAATGCAACCCCATATAAAATACGACTGTTTCATCAGTATTCAAAAAGCTCTTAAAATTACTATTGGGCGCGCCAGCCTTTAAAAATCCAGTGACAAAACGTACTGACTGCGAATGATCACGATGGGTCAGCGGAATGCCAGCATAGCTTGCGGCGGCATTGGCAGCGGTAATACCAGGTACGACTTGATAAGGGATACTGTGCGCACGCAAACTCTCAATTTCTTCGCCGCCACGACCAAAGATGAAGGGATCACCGCCCTTTAAACGCACCACACGGCGACCTTCTTTAGCGCTATTGACCAACAATTCATTAATGCCCAATTGCGCCACAGCATGATTGCTGCGTTTTTTGCCAACAAATACTTTATCAGCATCACGGCGGCATAGATCTAACACTTGCGGTGAGACGAGCGCATCATAGTAGACGATATCCGCTTGTTGCATCAAACGCAGCGCTTTAAAAGTGAGCAGCTCTGGGTCACCTGGGCCTGCACCAACGATATAGACTTCGCCTACATTATTTTGTAGGGTTTGAGGTTCTGTGGATATATCATTCTCTGTATGTTTTTCAGTGATAATTGATGCTGTTTTATCTAAATCGGCTTGTAATTGTGCCGACGCTTCAGCTTCATTACCAGCAAACATCAGCTGACTGACTGGACCTTCAAATGCCTTTTCCCAAAACTGCCTGCGTCCTGTCAGCGTAGGTATTTTAGTTTTCACTTCGCTACGAAAATCGCCAGCAAGCTTTGCCAATTTACCATAGCCTTGTGGAATCAAGGTTTCGAGGCGAGCGCGCAATAGACGTGCCAACACTGGCGCTTTGCCGTTTGACGAGATACCAATCACGATAGGATTGCGGTCGACGATGGCGGGGAAAATAAAATCACATAAAGGTGGGGTATCGACCACATTTACCGGAATATTAAGCTCGCTGGCATCAGCGTGGACTTGATGGTTAAGCATTTCGTCATCGGTCGCGGCAATGATAACGCGCGCGCCTGTCATATAGGTTTTATTATAATTATCATAGATAAGTTGGTGCTTGCTATCTGATAGTAAAGCTTGTATCTCAGCACTGATACTTGGTGCAAGGACAGTGATACACGCACCAGCGCGGCTGAGCAAGTCAGCCTTACGTAGCGCCACATCGCCGCCGCCGACGATCAGCACTTTGCGGTCTTCTAATTTAAAAAACAGTGGAAAGGTGTTCATAGCATCACCAGTTATTCATTAAGTTGAAATATGTTGCCATTATGAGGTATCAGGCTGCGCGTCTCACCTAGTGTATTGGCATTAGCATATTCGTTTTTGTCATGTTAGTGAGGGTTTTTGGTGTAAAAGGGAATAGGTAAGGCGTGAAATACAGAACTAAAAAAGCCACAGGCTTACGTCAAAGCTTGTGGCTGTCATGTAGATTAGATTTTTGCATTAGATATTAGCAATAATGAGATTTGACCACGTACAAAAATCTACTCAAACTCACTCAGCATCTTAGTCATACGAGCGTCTTTCTGTTGCCAGATATCCTCTAACCAGTCAAACATCATTTTTTTGGTGGTTTCATCACGGTCATAGCCGCCGTCCATGATGGCAGCAAATAATTCGTCTGGTATCTTTAAGCGAGTCACATCGACGCCCAAACGGCGAATATTACCTTTCCATAAATCATCATAGTCAGGCGCGCCGTCTGGGTAGACAATGGTCACGTCCAAGATAGAATCCAACTCATTGCCTAACGCATTAATTGCTAATGACAAACCGCCAGCCCGTGGTTTTAACAAATGCTGATAAGGGGATTTTTGTTGATCATGTTTTTCTTTAGTAAAACGCGTGCCTTCCAAATAGTTTAATAGCGCGAAAGGTTTATTTTTTAATTGACGACAAGCACGTTTAGCCTCAAGCAAGTTTTGTTTTTTAAGTTCTGGATTCTTGGCCATCGCTTTGGCAGAAAAGCGCTTCATCATTGGAAAGTCTAAGAAATAAAAGGCTTGACCGATGACAGGAATATAAATCAGATTAAACTTGGTAAAAAACCGTGTCAGAGGCAGGGTATCTTGGCTGATATATTGCACAATGCTGGTATCAACCCACGATTGATGGTTGCTTACCAATAGATACTGCTTGTCTTCGCTCAGATCGTCAGGCAGGTTAATGCGCCAGTCTTTGTGAGGTAGGGCATGATCAATGACGGCGTTATTACTATTAATCCAGTATTTGGTAATCGCAATCAGCGCATCATCCGCAGCTTTTGCTCCTGTCAATACTTTTGCCGCTCCCAAAGTCCAGATGGGCAGACCCACCATCGCACTATTGGCAGTAAGAACACTCGTACCAGTTAAAAAAGAGGCGGCCTTGCCTACCGCTGGTAGCTTATCGTGCAGTTTTTCATAGAGTGAATCGATTTTTTTTATAAAAGACATAATAAATATCCATATTGATGAGCGCGAGTGCCTATAAGGAAATAAAAAAGGATGAGTAGCTTTGTCCATGATGTGGCTTTATAGCGTCGGTTTAATGCCGAGCAGCCACTGAGGCAAGCCATAGAATACCGCAATGTTAGACAATAAAACGTTCAAGAAACGTTAATTATTCAAATGCTGACTTCTTTATACAGATAGAGATATTCAAAAACTATAGAAAATTGTCTATTGAGCAGACTATTTGCTATAGTTTGGCGGCCTCTAATGAATACTTTATATAATAAGCTATTGTGAGGAAGAGGAGGATGTATGTCATGGTTCACCATAGCGTATTAAGCGAGCTGTTAAAGCAATAAACGGTAGTCAATATGATTGTAGTGCTAATCTAAGGTGTTGAACATTATTCCACGTGGCGCCGCGCTGAGTTTAGCGTCTGCTTTGTTTGGCATACTTTTATTATTGGCTTTTGTACTGACTCATCAAATAAGTTGGTCAATTTCTGGTATCTATCGCTACGATCTCTTGTTGGCTTATGCTTTGATTATTCAGGGTTTTTTGGTTTATTTCAAATTAGAAACGCCGCGTGAGGTATGGGTCATTGCTATTTTTCATATCATGGCCATGGCAATGGAGCTGTTTTTAACCCATCCCAAAATTGGTTCTTGGTATTATCCTGAACCAGCAATTTTTAGAATTGCCACTGTGCCACTTTTCGCCGGTTTTATGTATTCGGCCGTAGGTAGTTTTTTAGCGCGTGGCTTAAGATTGTTTAATGCCTCTTTTACCGACTTACCACGTTTACTATGGGTGAGTTTATTGGTTATTTTTTCTTATGCCAACTTCTTCACTAAGTTTTTTGTCCCTGATATTCGCAATATATTGTTCATCGCTTCAGTAGTTTTATTTTGGAAAACCAGAGTGTTTTTTCAAATCCATCACAAAAATAATCTTCAATTGCGTGATACCAAGCAATATCAATGTCCATTTTTACCATTACTGTTGTTGCTCGCTTTTTTGGTTTGGTTGGCAGAAAATATTGCTACTTTTACCAATATTTGGCGTTATCCGTCACAAGCAAATGCATGGCATATGGTAGGTTGGGGTAAGCTGGGCTCTTGGTATTTATTACTGATGCTAAGTCTAGTGTTGGTTTTGGCAGTCATGGGCAAAAGGGATGAGAAAGGCGGTTGGCAGTTAGCTCGATAATTTTGATACTTGCGTGTGTCCTCATTGTTTTGGCAGTAGCGCTTGGATTATAGATTCAAATTTTGTGGAACTGAATATTGAATCTACTATGACAATAAAAAAACACCTCTTATATCTAAGAAGTGTTTTTATCGTAAAACTACGAAATACCTAAAGCTGCGTGTGCAAGCCACACTCACGGCTTTCTTCTACTTTCGTCGGATCAAAGTAATCAAATTCATTCGGTAAGTGATGCTCTTCGAGATAAACATCTAAATCGGCGTCAGTGTTTTCAAACAATGGCGCTACTTTTAAGACGCCATCTTTTGATAGGCTAAGTACATCAAGACCTTGGCGGAATTCGGTTTGATCTTTACGAATCGCATTGAACCAAACATCCGGCTTTAGCTCATCTAGCGCACGGCGGAATGGCTCCAGTTTTACTTGGTCAGTGAATTCATCATGCTGTGGGTTGTCGATACCTGGGATACCGTTCATGGTCGCGTCACGATACGCTGCCGTTTGCTTAGGAATATAGGTGATGACGTTTAAATTTAAATCACGGATGACTTTATTGGCAAATTGATAAGTGGCATCCGTGTTATAACCTGAGTCTACCCACAATACGGTGATATCAGGACGCTGCTTGGCAACCAAATGCAGAATCACTGACTCGTATGGGCGGAAGTTAGTCGTGATGATTGGGTTTTTCGCTTGGCTTAATGCCCACTCAACGATTTGCTCAGGCGACTTGCCTTGCAATGCTTGGTTGGCTTGGTCGAGGTCTAAACTTGGATGTAATTGGCTCATAATACCTTCCTTAATGGTTGTTAATATAAAGTTAATATAAAATCGTTGATTAAAAAATTTATGATCAGTGTTAAAGCTAGGCGATTAAGGGTTCTGACGGTTTAGCAAACATCGGTAAATCCGAAGCACTTTGTCCATCATAACTACTGGCAAGGGCAGTAAATGCTTGCTCAATACCGAATTTAGAGTCTGGCTGCATGTCATGCTCGCTCAATACAAAGCTATCAACACCCATGCGCAGTAGATATGCGATTTGATCACGGCCAAACGCGCCAGCCACCCGAATCTCACCTTGGTAGCCAATTTGGCGTAGGGTACGTGCAAAGCTAAAGTTGCGACCATCAGCGAATTTAGGTACATCAATCACGATAAGCGCCTGCGTTGATAAGAATTCACTAATACCTTCTAACGCATCAGCATCGGTGTCAGCCGTCACCCACAATCCAAGGCGGCTACTATGCTGAACGATCAGCTCATAAACCTCTTTGATCAGACCACCGACCTGCGCGCCTGATTCGTCTAATAGATCAGCGAGCGGTACAATCACATCGGGCTTTTCTTGCCTTTGTAGCAACTCAAGCAACGTGATGTTTGTCGATACAATACTCTCTGGTAGCGCGTCCGTAGTGAGCACATGCCAGTTATCTTGACTGCTGATATCTGTGCCATGACTGTCCAAAATATGATGATTAGCCATAGACCTTCTCCTTAAATGGATCAATACCAACGCGCTCAACCAATTGACCAAAGCTTTCGACATCATTGTCGGTACTGGCTCGCAAGTCTACATAGACATCGACGATCTGCTGTATGGTATTGGCAACCTCAAGAGCAGGGACAGATTTACCTAATATTTTGCCAAGTTTGGCATCGTCACTGGAATTGCCGCCAATGCTGATCTGATACCAATGCTCACCTTTTTTATCCACACCCAAGATGCCAATGTCACCTGTATGATGGTGCGCACACGCATTGATACAACCAGACATGTTTAAGCGAATCTCACCCAAATCATACAGATAGTCTAGATCATCGAACTGTTTTTCGATTTGTTCAGCGATGTTGTGTGTCGTCGCATTAGCAAGCGAGCAGTAGTCCCAACCTGGGCAGACAATCATATCTGTTAGGGTATTAATATTAGCGCGTGCTAAATGCAACTCTGCTAGCTGCTGCCACAATTCATAGAGAGTGTTGGTTTGCACATCAGCGAATACCAAATTCTGCTGATAAGTACCACGCAGCTCACCAAAGCTGTATTTGTCAGACAGATCAGCCAGTGCATCCATCTGCGACTCGCCGACATCACCAGAGGGCACATATTTGCCATCGACCAAGCCTGCTTTGAGCGAAATAACGACCGCACGATAACCAGCGACTTTATGCGCCACCGTGTTTTGGTTGTACCAGTTAGCAAAGTCCTTATCAGCGTTTAATTGCTGCTGTAAGTCCGACTGTACCTGTAGCGCATCAAACGACACATAGTCAGGCTCACTAAAAAAGCTGCTCGCCGTCGCAAAGTTCTCATTAGTTAAGGTAAGTGAACCATCTTTGGTGTGGGCTTCCCACTCAGCATTGACCAATTTGGCAAAGGCAGGGCCGCCCATGCTCTCGACCAAAATCTTGATACGTGATCTGTATTTGCTGCCTTTATCACGGCGACCATGCAAGTTATAGACACGCAAGATGGCGTCCAAATAACTCAAGAGATGCTCGCGTGGCAAAAATTTATTAATCACTTTACCAAGGACTGGGATACGTCCGAGACCGCCACCGACCAATACTTCAAAGCCAATCTCGCCTTCATCGTTGGTTTTGATATGCAGACCGACATCATGTACTTGGGTTGCCGCGCGGTCATCATTGGTCCCGATGACGGCAATCTTAAATTTACGTGGTAAAAAAGCAAACTCAGGATGGAAGGTTGACCACTGACGAATAATCTCACAATAGGGACGTGGGTCAGCGATTTCTTCTTTATGAATACCAGCATAGGGATCGGTGGTGGTGTTACGAATACAGTTGCCCGAGGTTTGGATCGAGTGCATCTGTACTGATGCCAGCTCTGCCAAAATATCTGGCACGTCTTCTAGCTTTGGCCAATTCAGCTGGATATTGGTACGGGTAGTGAAGTGCCCATAACCTTTGTCATATTTACGAGTGATTTCAGCCAATTTTCGCAATTGGTAGCTGGCAAGTAGCCCGTAAGGAATGGCGATACGCAACATCGGTGCATAACGCTGAATATAAAGGCCGTTTTGTAATCGCAGCGGCAAAAATTGCTCTTCTGGCAGCTCACCTGCCAAAAACCGTTCGGTTTGGTCGCGAAACTGAGCGACTCGTTCTTCTACCAAGGTTTGGTCAGCGTAATTATATTGATACATGACGTAATCTCAATTTTGTTTTTAGTCTTAAAAGCAGTGACGAAAATGATTTGCGTGTGTAATCGGTCTTATTGCCAGTCGCAAGGTAAACCATTCAGAGTCACATCATATAAGCTTGCGTCTATAAACATAAATTCCTTTAAGACATATGTATATCCAAACACAGCATAAATTTTCATAACGAAAGTTAGGTAGCCTATGCTTATCAAATTTATCACTACCCATAAAGGTTATAAATCAATATGACATCTATCACCTCTAAGCAACCATCAAAACTCGTTCCTCCACATGGCAGCGCTGAGCTGAAGCCGCTATTGTTGAATGCTGAGGCACGCGCTCAAGCATTGAAACTTGCCAGTACATTGCTGACCATTACTTTAAGCTCACGTGAGCGTGGTGATTTAATTATGTTCGGTATTGGCGGCTTTACGCCATTGAATGGCTTTATGAATCAAGCGGATTGGCAGGGTGTGGTTGATGATATGCGTTTGCAAACTGGTGAAAACGCGGGTTTGTTTTGGCCAATTCCGATCACCTTGTCTGCACCAAAAGCGACTGCAGATAGTTTGAGTCAAGGCGATAAAGTAGCCTTGGTCGCTCAAGACGGCGAAATCATGGGTATCTTGACGGTAGAAGAAACATATACCATCGATAAAAAGCATGAGTGTCAGCAAGTATTCACCACAACAGACCCAGAACATCCGGGCGTACAACAAGTTTTAGAGCAAGGCGAAGTCAATATTGCCGGTAGTGTCGAGGTATTGAGCGAAGGCGAGTTCCCAACCTTATATCCAGAAATCTACAAAACGCCAGCAGAAACGCGCGATATTTTGGACGCTAAAGGTTGGAAAACAGTTGCTGCTTTCCAAACGCGTAATCCAATGCACCGCTCACACGAGTACCTTGCCAAGATTGCTATCGAGATCTGTGACGGTGTATTGATTCATTCATTGCTAGGGGCATTGAAACCGGGTGATATCCCAGCTGATGTCCGTCAAGAAGCCATTAAAACCTTGATTGATAATTATTTTAGACAAGACACTGTTATTCAAGCCGGTTATCCGCTAGATATGCGTTATGCCGGTCCACGTGAAGCACTGTTGCATGCCGTATTCCGTCAAAACTACGGCTGTAGCCACTTGATTGTTGGTCGTGACCATGCTGGTGTCGGCGATTATTATGGGGCATTTGATGCCCAAACGATTTTTGAGCAGGTTGGTAAAGATGATCTTATCACCCAGCCGCTCAAAATTGGCTGGACGTTCTGGTGTAATGCTTGTAATGCCATGGCGTCTGATAAAACATGCCCGCATGAAGCGTCTGAACACGTTAAAGTATCAGGTACCAAGCTGCGTAAAGCGCTATCAGAAGATGAAGTGGTACCAGAGAATTTTAGCCGTCCAGAAGTACTACAAATTTTGCGTGATTATTATGCTGGTATCGCAAGAGAGGAACGTGCTGAAGTGAAATTGGTTGGTGCCTCTGCGGTGTGAACCAAGATTATCAGCATACAAACCAGTATAAAAAAAGGTGTCAGATGATAAGTCTGACACCTTTTTTTATACTGGTTTTCAACGCCTGTTACCTAAGCTAGCGTTCGTTATCTATTAAATCTCTAAATCTGTTGTCAGCTTTTGATAATCACCGACCAATGTGCCACCGCCAGAGCAGAAGTAGTTAAGCGCGTATTTATCTTGACTATCAATAGTCAGTTTATCATCCTTAAATTGAAAGAATGCCGTACTGTCATTGACTTTGCTTTGGAAAATAATGCCGTGCGCGTCATCTTGACCCATTAATGTCGCCTTGCCATCAAACTGGCAACTGGGCTTTTTAATATCGCTACGGGCGCGAACCTTTATGTTGATTTGCTGATCACTCTCTGCCCGTACCATGACGCCAACCCAATCATAGCCTTGCGCGCGCTTTTCATAACCTTCATCAGCATAATCTCCAACGACTGCTTGCACAGCTGGTATGACATCGGCTATCGGTTGTTTTATAGCTTGGTGATTTACGCTAGGTGTCACGTTATTACAGCCACTTAAGGCAAACAGAGCCGCCGATGTGGTGAAAAATACCGAAAAAAAGCGTGAGTGACGAGCGGCACGAGGTGGAGACATGATCATTTAAGTACCTTTGATAAAGGAGTGATTAAGAGGAATGGTCGTTATCTAAACGCAACGCCTAACAGCATGGCTGTAAGGATATTAGTTGACCACTACAAGAGATAGTATCGTTTACATAAAGGCTCGTCTATATAGTAAGCAATACCATTACTTACTCAAAAGTGTCTGCTCATCACTATAGCGCAAAATACTTAGATAAAATAAGCCCTGTGAAATAATTAATAAAATGACTTATGCCAAGTTAATCACTCGATAAGCGCATTTGTCACTAAGCATTTGACTCACATGCTGTTAGCATATTTCTCATTATCTATAGAACCGCATCCAAAGAATTATGCGCATTAATAAGATTATTAATGCTGTGGAAAACGCTTCTATCAACATTATCGAGAGCACCCATGCAACCAGATAACAAAAGTATTCAGCAAGTATCTCAAAATCTTCGTTTTGCTAACCTGCATACCCTTATTGAGGATAAAAAGACGCCAATGCCGCTCGCCAATATCAGTGTTAAAGTTGGTAGCGTACTGGCGTTTGCAATATTAATGACAGGCTGTAATCCTACCGAAGCCACTCAACAAGACGGCTCGAACGCAACGAGCGATGCAAAAAATATCAGTTTATTAAATGTCTCTTATGATGTATCACGCGATTTTTATAAAGATTATAACGCTTTATTTAGCGCAGATTATCAACAAAAGCATTCAGACAGTCAGGTAAATATCAACCAATCACATGGTGGCTCAAGCAAACAAGCATTGTCGGTTGCCAATGGTCTGCAAGCAGATATAGTCACTTTAAACCAAGAAAGTGATATGAATCTGTTGGTTAAAAAAGGCTTGGTTGCCTCTGATTGGCAGCAAGCGTTCCCGAACAATGCGGTGCCTTATACCAGTACCATGGTGCTATTGGTGCGCGATGGTAACCCCAAAAACATCAAAGACTGGTCAGACTTGGCGCGTAATGATATCGACGTGGTGATACCAAACCCGAAAACCAGTGGCACCGCGCGTTATGCGTTTTTGGGTGCTTATGGTTACGGATTACATCAATTTAAAGAAACGGTGCAAAGTCCTGCCAAAACGGATGATTTTATCAAAAAACTACTGGCAAACGTGGTCACTTATGACAATGGCGCACGCGCCGCAACGACTAGCTTTACTCAGCGCGGACTGGGCGATGTGCTCATCACGACCGAAAATGAAGCGCATTTAGCCGTCAAGCAATTTGCCAAAGGACAGGTCAATATCGTTTATCCCAGTTATTCTATTGTGATTGCTAACCCAGTGGCGGTCGTAACAGCCGTTACTGACAAGGGCGGCAAAACGGCAGCGGCGAATGCTTACCTAAAAGGCTTATGGGACACCCCAGCACAAGAGCTCATGGCACAGATGTATATGCGTCCCAGTAACCCACAAGTGCTGGCAGCTCACAAAGCAACCTTGCCTGATATTGAGACTTTTGAGCCAGTAGCAGTATTTGGTTCTTGGGAGCAGATTATGGACACTTTCTTTGTCGATGGCGGGCGTTTCGATCAGCTAGCAAGAGTGAAGTAGGGAGCATTTATCAAGAGATCATCAATGGCCTGATAAATGCTCAAAGTGCTCAATTTGTATGAGCCAGAGCGGGTAGTTAGTAGGGTGTCAGCCTTATGTATTAACGATATTATTTAAGTGATTGATAACCTTGTATTTATACCTTTGTTATTCCATTTTGGCAATAACATACGCATATTCATCATTAAACATAATAAGATGGCACTGTTAGCATACTTGCATTACTTAACAGATACCTTTGAGGGATTTATGACATACGCTTTGCGATATCAACAAAAAAGTAAAAAACGTAACGTCTTGAGCATTGCAGGCGTTGCGTTAACCTTGGGGCTAGCTGGCTGTAGCAATAGCGAGACAGAGACGACTGCTAATGCAGATGGCACAGCAGCCGCAGAGGGTCAAAATATTGAGCTGCTGAACGTCTCTTATGATGTGGCACGTGACTTTTATAAAGACTACAACCCATTATTCGTTGAGCATTATAAAGCGGAAAATCCAAACAGCAGTATCCTAATCAAGCAGTCACATGGTGGCTCAAGCAAACAAGCGCTGTCGGTTGCCAATGGTCTGCAAGCAGATGTCGCTACCATGAACCAAGGCTCAGATATTGAGCTACTTGAGAAAAAAGGTTTGGTTGAGTCAGATTGGGAAAGTAAATTCCCAGACAATGCCGTGCCTTTTACCAGTACCATCGTATTCTTAGTCCGTAAAGACAACCCAAAAGGCATCAATGACTGGGAAGATTTGACCAAAAAAGGCGTTGAGATCGTCATGGCCAATCCAAAAGTGACGGGTAATGGTCGTTATGCGTTCCTGGGCGCTTATGGTTATGGCTTGCACGCTTTTGATAAAAACGAGACCAGTGCCAAAAACTACGTAAAAGACATGCTCAAAAACGTCAAAGTTTATGAAAATGGCGGGCGCGCCGCGACCACCACTTTCGTTCAGCGTGGTATCGGTGATGTCCTAGTGACTTTTGAAAATGAAGCCAACTTGGCAGCGACTGATTTCGGTGCGGGTAAAGTAGACATCGTTTATCCTAAATACTCTATTAAATCAGAAAGCCCTGTTGCTATTGTCAAGTCAGTGACAGATAAAAAAGGCACAACGGATGCTGCAAAAGCTTATCTTGACTACTTATGGAGCGAGCCTGCTCAGCAGCTAGCAGCCAATCTATACTTGCGTCCTAGCGTCAAAAGCGTCCTTGATAAAAATGGTGATAAATTACCACCAATCGAAACATTCCGTCCAAATGATGCCTTTGGCACGTGGGATGAGATTATGGGTACGTACTTCAGCGATGGCGGTGTATTCGATCAGTTAGCCATTAATGCCCCGCAGTAATCACTTGCTAATTGCATAAGAGAAGCTACTGCGCTAGCAAATGCAGTCAGTCACACCATTAGTCATGCAGAACTTTACAAAGGACATGGTCATATACGCTATGTCCTTTATACCGTAAGCACACTAATAACTACCTGATAGCATGGTTTTATGGACGACATCATCGTTAAATGCTTTCTGTTAAGTGCTCTTTTTAAGTATCAATAGTGAAAACCCACGTGAAGCAATAACAATAAATAGTAATCATCGCTAAGTACGATTGGTTAGGCAATAGGACATCATTATGAGTGCAAAAACATCTCCTGCCAGCAAAGCCCCTGCAAAAAAAGGGTGGTTAACACGTTTGCGCCAACGCAATGTGCTGCCAGGGTTCGGCCTGAGCATGGGTATCACGGTCTTTAGCTTGTCGCTACTGGTGGTATTACCGTTTGCCATGATGGCTTATACCACGACTCAGATGGGTTGGACTGGATTCTGGGAGACGATTAGTCAGCCGCAAGTCACTGCTGCTATCAAGCTAAGCTTATGGATGTCGTTTTTGGCGATGCTGACCAACATGGTGTTTGGCACATTGGTTGCTTGGGTACTCGTACGCTACGAGTTCTGGGGTAAGTCGTTGATTAATGCGCTAGTTGATTTACCATTTGCATTACCAACGGCGGTCACAGGCATTTCGCTTGCGACCCTTTATGCCCCTAATGGTTTGATTGGTCAGTGGTTTGATAAATTTGGCATTCAGGTCGCCTTTACACCTATAGGTATTTGGCTCGCCTTGGTTGTGGTCAGTTTTCCCTTTATTGTCCGTGCGGTACAGCCTGTACTCGCTGAGCTATCGGTTGAATTTGAAGAGGCAGCCGCGGTATTGGGTGCCAATCGCTTGACGACGTTTCGCAAAGTAATTTTGCCAGAGCTGTTGCCCGCTTTACTCATGGGTGCAGGCATGATGTTTGCCCGTGCCACTGGCGAGTACGGTTCGGTTATCTTTATCGCTGGCAATATTCCCATGCAATCAGAGATTTTACCGCTCATTATCATTAGTAAACTAGAGCAGTTTGATGTTCAAGGAGCTTCTGCAGTTGCATTATTTATGCTACTGATCTCATTTGTGATCTTATTGACCATTAACATCATGCAGTGGAAACTGTCGCGCCGTGTAGGAGCTCGCTAATGCAAATATCTAATAGCTATGACTACCAGAGCAACGCAGCGACTAAAGATACGCCATGGATACGCCTTACCTTTATCGTCATCGCAGTGTTATTTATGGTCATCATGTTGGTCATTCCGTTGCTGGCTGTGTTCTATGAGGCCTTTAAAGGTGGCTGGCAGTTGTATATTGCCTCGCTGGTCGACCCAGAAGCCCTGCAAGCCATTAAGCTGACGTTAATTACCGCGGCTATCGTCTTGCCGATTAATATGGTAATGGGTATCGCAATCGCATGGTTAGTGACGCGCTATCAGTTTAAAGGTAAGCAGCTGGTCACCACTTTGCTTGATCTGCCATTTTCAGTATCACCCGTCGTTGCAGGTCTGATGTTTGTTTTACTATTCGGACTCAATTCCACCATTGGCGGCTGGCTTGAGAGCATGGGGTTTCAAGTTATTTATGCGGTTCCAGGGATCGTGCTCGCTACTTTATTTGTCACCTTTCCCTTTGTAGCACGTGAGCTGATACCGCTGATGCAGACGCAAGGCGACTCTGAAGAGCAAGCGGCATTGACCTTAGGCGCGACTGGCTGGCAGACGTTTTGGCATGTGACGCTACCCAATATCAAATGGGCACTACTCTATGGTTTGATTTTGACCAATGCGCGGGCAATGGGTGAGTTTGGGGCGGTGAGTGTGGTATCTGGTCATATTCGCGGCGAGACCAACACCATGCCACTACTGGTTGAGATTGCTTACAATGATTATAACTTTACCGCCGCTTTTGCCTTATCAAGTCTACTTGCCGCGCTGGCGCTCGTGACGTTGCTTATTCAACAAGTCATGACTAAGCTACAAGAGCGCAAATTTGCCAAGTCCGAACGGCTGGCAAGTGTGCCTGAGTTACTGGTAAGTGCCAACGCTACGAAGGCTACCAATACTACTGATGCAACAACCGCTGAAAGTTCGGATAAATGATAAGCAAAATTATCTACACTTGGTCTGCACAAGGGCTGGCATTTAATTTAATAATATAAATGCGGTAACCAAAAAATCTGCCACGATACCAAAGATATAATAAGAGAACCCATTATGAGCATCGAGATTCGCAACGTTAATAAAAAATTCGGTCAGTTTACCGCCTTAGATAATATCAATATCACCGTGCCGACTGGCAAGCTGACCACTTTACTGGGACCATCAGGCTGTGGCAAAACGACGTTGTTACGCATTATCGCTGGTTTAGAGTATGCTGACTCAGGGCAGATATTGTTTGATGAGATGGATGTGACCAATACGCCAGTGCAAAAGCGCCATATTGGCTTTATGTTTCAGCATTACGCATTATTTCGTCATAAAAATATCGCCGATAATGTCGCCTTTGGACTGACCTTGTTACCAAAGAATGAGCGGCCAAGTAAGGCAGATATCAATAAGCGCGTTGCTGAGCTATTAGATTTGGTGCAGCTGCCCCAAGTTGCCAATGCTTATCCGCATCAACTCTCTGGTGGTCAGCGTCAACGGATTGCGCTGGCTCGTGCCTTAGCAGTGAAGCCGAAGTTATTATTGCTCGATGAGCCTTTTGGTGCCCTCGATGCCAAGGTACGTAAAGAGCTGCGCACTTGGTTAAAGAACATTCACCGTGAGCTTGGTATTACCAGTATCATGGTTACTCACGATCAAGAAGAAGCCCGCGCAGTCTCAGATGAGATCGTGGTCATGAATCAAGGGCGGGTAGAGCAGGTAGGCACATCGGAGGAGCTGATACACCAGCCAGCCAATGCGTTTATCAGTGATTTTTTAGATTTGGCATAGTAAAATTTGGTGCAGTTTTTCTATTATCACCCATAAAAAAAGACCTACAATAAATAGGTCTTTTTTTTATGGGTTATATCTCAACAGGCTTGGACATATCGAGGTCTTTGCTAGATATTTGCTTATAAGTAATATCCAAAATCTCTTGGCACCATTCTGGCAAGTCGTCAGCGACTTCATACCACATCCACGTGCCATCGCGAACACAGCTTAAAATACCGAGTTTCTTTAAATGGTTCAAATGACGCGATATCGTTGGCTGTGGTTGATCTAGTATTTCTACCAACTCACCAACACAGCGCGATTCTTTGTTAAATAGAATTTGAAATATTTTTAAGCGCGTCGGGTCAGATAAGACTTTAAATAACTCGATAGGTCGTATCGTAAAATTATTATCAGACATAGAACAATTCCAATTGGGCTTTGTTAATAGGGGTTCAATATAACAGCAGTTATCTACAAAATCGATTAAAAAATGGGCTAAATTACAGTTCGTCGTTAATTTACTACCTTTCATCATATTCGGTTACACGCACGCTTATATTCACTTACATCAATTAACTGCGTGCAATATAACTCTACTTTCATGACTGTACTTTTATACCAATAATCTCTGCACACGACAAAAAAACAAAAAAGTCTGTTAAAGCAAAGGCATAATAGTAATTTTTAAGACGAATCAGACCATGCCAAACTTTAACAGACTTAGTGAAACTTTAACCCAAAACCTGAGTATGAACAAGGCAAGAATCACATGTTTGAGCCTAATGAGTAT
>NZ_CAJGZQ010000005.1 GCF_904846185.1 Psychrobacter immobilis
TAGTGACTACCAAATAGTGACTACCAAATAGTGACTACCAAATAGTGACTACCAAATAGTGACTACCAAATAGTGACTACCAAATAGTGACTACCAAATAGTGACTACCAAATAGTGACTACCAAATAGTGACTACCAAATCATCACGCTGAAAACGTCTTCATGCTCATGTCGCAAAAAAGCAAGGCATCAGATGCCTTGCTTTTTTATGACTAATTTTTATAACTAACAAATCACTTTACTTGATAGTAGGCTTGATTGCTTTAATCAAAATGGAAGCCTGCACCAATCGAGCCGCCAGCGTTACCTTGGGTATCAGCGGTGCCGTTTACCTTCATGACCCAACGACCATCATTGGATAACTTCGAGAAGCCAATAGCAACTGCACTTTCCCCATTGTACGTTCCTATACCGCCACCGATTAAGGATTTACCAGCGATGTAAGCTTGCGGTAGTGAAGACATTGCCATGGCGGCTGAGATACCAGCATTTGCATCGTCTTCGACTTCACCAATTTTATAACCTAGCTCATTCATGTTGTTGCCAAGTCTTTGACTAACAGCATCTAATTGACCCATATTTACAGCGTCTCTGGGTGCCATGCCATCAGCCACATCAGTGATCTTGTTGCCAGCGGCGTTGATACCGCTTGCAGTCATACTAGGACCACCGACAATGCTGACGCCATTATTATTAATTGTCGTATTGCCAGTTTTGACGCTATCGATATTAATATCACCGTTTAGATCAAACTTAATACTACTGCCTGCTGCTGTTGTGGTGATGTTATTACCACCTGTGAAGGTGAGGACACTGCCATCGCCTACTGGTTTGTTGATGGTAGCACCGCTATCAGCACCAAAATTGAGACCCGCATCTATTTTATCCTTGTTCACTTTGATATTGGTCGTATTAGTGTCGATGTTTGTTTTATTCGTGGCAATATTCGTGGTATTGGTTTGGATATTGGTAGTGTTGGCTTGGATGTTTTTATTGATAACGACTTCTCCTTGCTTAATAGAAGCAATCGCACCGTCGATACTATTTTGACCAGTACCACCAATATTACTATTGGTAAAGGTACCATCTACAGGATTGTAGACTGTCTCACCGCCAATGATACTACTGATGCCACTACCTTGTGCATAGAGCTGACCACCATTGATAGCATCTTTGCTGCCTTCAGAGACATCGCCATTCACAACGTTTGTAATCTTAGTGTCAGCAGCATTGATACCCGCTTTGGTGACACTAGGTCCACCTGTAATAGTCAGCCCATTATTATTCATAATGGTATCACCCGTCGTTACGCTATCTAAATTCAGGTCTGGATTTAAATCGAAGCTAATGTCATTGACGCCTGCCAATGGTGCAGTAGCAAGTAGGCCAGGGCTAACATTATTGTCCGCTGATCTAGATACTTTAATATTACCATCTGTACTGTTCAAATCGATGGCGCTGCCTTGTTTGATCATAGTGGCAACATCACCCTGAGCCGTTAGTCCCCAACCTTGATCAAGGGCAAACGTCGTGGCGTTCAACTGTCCGACAGTCGCCGCATCTGTATCTGCAATACCAGCAGCTACATTGGTGATTCTGTTAAAACCATTGTCAAGACCACTACTGCTCAGTCTAACCGTTCTACCGGGACCATTATCGGTAAAGGTAAAGCCATTACTATTCATAATGCTATTACCAATCTGCATGCTACCCTCATTGCCTAAATTCAACTGGTTATTCAGTTTCACCTGAACACCCGTTGCCGAGGCCATCGTCGTAATGTTGCTATCACCAGTGACGTTGATGGTATCACCTAAAGCAAACTGCTGGTCGTTGGCACTATTGCCATCACCGATTTTGATGCCTTTAGCCACGAGACTATTGGTTGCTGACAATTGGTCGAAGTTTACCGCATCCTTACCTGTGGTCGCTTCTGCAACGTTAGTAATTTTATTGCCACCATTGTTCAGACCATTGGCTGAGATGCTGACACCGCTACCAAAGTTTGCGCTGTTAAGACCAGTTAAATCTTTCGCAAGTTTCACGGTCAATGTGCTGGTACCGTCAGCAACGACGCCAATGTTGTTGCCATTTGACAAGTCACTTGCCACGGTCGCGCCACCTTTGATTGTCAGCTTGTCACCAAGCTGACGATTAACGGTAGTACCCGTGTCACCATCGAAATCAAAACCTTTATCGATGGTCGTGGTCGTGGCTTGTAGTTGACCAAAGTTTACGGCATCGCTGGCTATTGTACCGTTAGCGACATTGGTAATTTGATTGCCACCATTGTCCAGCCCACTATTACTGAGTCTGACCGTTTGATTAGTCCCACCCATAAATGTGACACCATCAGCGTTGACGACTGTAGTTCCTGTGGTCAAGCTGGTTGAGACTAAGTCGGCAGCAGTAGCAACTTTGATACCGCCATTGTCAGCGGTCAAGACAATATTGTCACCAGTAATAAAGTTGGCTGTATTATTGTCTTTATCCAAAGTCTTGACATCAGCACCATTGATTTGTGTCACTACCGTTTGCATCGCACTATCGGCTTTTACCAAGCTTGCCTTACTACCTTCGCTTAGATCAACTTGATAGTCGGTGATATTGGTATCAGGATCTTTGACACTAGTGCTAACTGTTAGTGCATTAGCATCTGCAGTAGAAACACTGGCGCCATTGGCATTGACAGTATAGACATCCTGTCCAGTATCGCTATCGGTTGAAAAGTCAACACTGGCAACATTCGTACCTTTAACTACTTTGGTTCTCGCTCCTGCGGCTGCCATTTGTACATCACCAATATTCGCCGCATTGCTTACTGTATTACCACCGCTTTTTACTCCCTTGATCTGGGTGTCGTTGGCATTGATACCAGTAGTAGAGATACTAACACCACCAAAATCTGCACTAGTGAGGCCCGTTAAAGTTGGAGACAGACCGAGAGCAATTCCATCGCCTGTTGATAAGCCAGTGGTGGTTAAATTGCTGTCTGTATCAAACTTAATTTCTTCACCCAAGGCGAAGGTTTTTTTGAGAGTGCCGCCGCTACTTGCATCATTCACGTTAAACTTGATGCCTTTAGCAATATTGTCAGTATTGGTACCAATATTGGTGGTATTGGTTGAGATGTTGTTAGTATTGGACGTGACTTGTTGGTTGGTATTAAATAACTGACCACCATTGATGGCGTCTTTGCTATTTAGACTGACCGTACCATTAGAAACATTGACGACCTTCTTATTACCCGCATTGACCCCGCTTTTGGTGATGCTTGGACCATTCAAAATGGTCAGACCATTGCTGGTTAACGTGGCATTGGTAGGGTTAAATATGCTTCCACCCGTTACCGTGACACCTGCACCACTAACGGTAGTGACGCCAGTGAGCACGCCGCCAGTGAGAATACCTAGACCATTGACCGTTGTGCCGTTTAATAAGTTGCCAGTGCTAACGCTGCCTGTTGTACCTAGGTTTAAGTTATCATTAAGCTCGACTTCGATTTTGCCATTTTTTACTCGGGTGTCGATGTTGCTGTTAGAGCCAACTACCTCAACGGCTTGTCCCAATGGTTTCTGTACTGTATTACCATCAGCAGCTTTTAGCGCAAAGCCTGAGGTGGATACACCAGTAATGGCACTATTCAAATCACCGATGTTTGCTGCATTGGTTTCTGTTGTGCCACCGCTAGCCACGCCTGAGATGACTTTATCACCTGCGTTGATACCAGTAGATGAGATACTAACGCCGCTATTAAAGCTTGCGCTATCCAGACCTGTTAAGTTGTTGGCTAAGCCAAGTTTGATTCCATCACCCGTTGATAAGCCAGTGGTGGTTAAATTGCTGTCTGTATCAAACTTAATTTCTTCACCCAAGGTGAAGGTTTTTTTGAGAGTGCCGCCGCTACTTGCATCATTCACATTAAACTTGATGCCTTTAGCAATATTGTCAGTGTTGGTGCCAATATTGGTAGTATTGGTTGAGATGTTGTTAGTATTGGTCGTAACATTAGTATTAGTCGTTTCTAGCTGACTAAAATTCACCGCATCTTTTGCGTTAACCCCATCATCAACGTTAATAACTCTCTTATTACCCGCATTGACCCCGCTTTTGGTGATGCTTGGACCATTTAAAATGGTCAGACCATTGCTGGTTAACGTGGCATTGGTAGGGTTAAATATGTTTCCACCCGTTACCGTGACACCTGCACCACTAACGGTAGTGACGCCAGTGAGCACGCCGCCAGTGACAATACCTAGACCATTGACCGTTGTGCCGTTTAATAAGTTGCCAGTGCTAACGCTGCCTGTTGTACCTAGGTTTAAGTTGTCATTGAGCTCGACTTCGATTTTGCCATTTTTTACTCGGGTGTCGATGTTGCTGTTAGAGCCAACTACCTCAACGGCTTGTCCCAATGGTTTCTGTACTGTATTACCATCAGCGGCTTTTAGCGCAAAGCCTTTGTTAATAGTCGTGGTATTATTTCCGACCGCTTCATTGGTCGCATATAATTGACTACCATTCACGGCATCTGTACTAGCCGCAGTGACAGCTCCACCAGCGACGTTTTTGATCTGACGCTCAGATCCTACTACGCCCACGGATACTTGCGCACCCTCTCGTAGCATGCCCTTATCATCAATGACATTACCGGCGATATCATATACCACGCCACCAACTGTCATTGTCTTTTCAGAGCTTGCACTTGTTGCTGTTGTAGAGCCTGCACCTAAAGAGACTGAACCATCTTTGCTAGCTGACGCACCAACACCGAACGCTGAAGAAGCCGTTCCCGAGGTATTGGAATGAACACCAACGGCTGTAGACAGATCACCTTTAGACAGCGATTTTGCACCAATGGCTATCGACGCAGCACCTCCAGCTTCGGTATTAACATTGTACTGATTGGTTTCTACCAAATCTTTACCTACGTAGGATTTGAAAACATCGTTAACTGTGCCACTATTTAATGGTGACAACGGACTACCATCGATATTAGTTTTCGATGCAAAATTTAGGTCATCACCGCCTATTGCGATAGACGATGCCCCTCTAGACACGACGTTAGCACCGATAGCAATCGATTGCTCACCACTTGCCATCGTCTGTTGCCCAAATTCTGAGCTGCCAATCGCAATGGTTTGGCTGCCTGTGGCTTTTGCATTTCCGCCCAGCGCCATGGCGTTATAACCTGTCGCTCCGTCGTTATTAGCATTACCGATAGCAGCTGAGTCCACGCTATAATACTTGGTTTTATTATTAGCGACAGTATTCGACAGCCCCGTTAGCTGAGCCACATTGACAGCATCACTGTCACTGCTACCTGCTGCGACGTTTACAATCTGACGGTTGCCACCCGCTGCTCCTGTTCCTACAGAGACCGCGCCAAGTGTAACGCTATCCGTTGCTTGGATGACTGAACTATCTGCTCCTACTGGCACAAAACCACTGGCACCACCAGCACGATTTGCAGTAGAGTTTGAACCTAATGCGATGCCATTTACTGCGTTAGATCGAGAGCCGACACCAAAAGCAAGACTGTTATCAGCAGTCGCTTTTGCATTACTACCAAAGGCAATCGTATCACTGCCAACTGCTTGAGTTTGTCCATTCGCTCTATAACCTACATTTGCTTGATCAGCCACTGTACCTGCATTTTCAAAATCAGTTGAACCAATCGCAATACCACGTTTGCCTGAGGCAAGTGCTGAATGACCAACAGCTAGAGAGCCTTGACCCGTTGCTGAGGAGACATTACCGATAGCCTGAGCAAAGTCAGCAGTCGCTGCCGATTGACGTCCAAGCGCTAACGAGGTATTTCCATTAGAATACGCTGCCGCCCCAATTGCCACAGATGACCGACCAATGGCTTTTGCTTGAGTGCCTAGAGCAGTAGCGACGTCACCGGCTTCTGTCCCAGTGCCAATGGCGGTACTACCAGAGTTGTTTTGTGAACCACCCGTCCAAGTAAATGACGGATTGCCTCTATCGACCAGATTGAAGTTTTGCCCAGCGTCCGCTTCACAGCCAATGGCAACCGAATAGCTGCCTTCAGCATTCGCTTCAGTACTGTTTGTATTACAAGAAGAAATTGCCGTACCAGATCCCGTACCACCGCCGACATTCACTTGTGCAAAAGCTTGCGGTGACATTGTAAATCCAGCCGCCAGCATCCCTATGGCGATCGTGGATAGTCGGAAAAATTGGGTAGAAGAAAGATTAGAAGTCGTATTGATGGTCGCGTTTGCGCTCACGCTAGATTTGGAAGATTTGCCGCGCCCCTTTGCATATTCACCAACTGCGGTAAAACAGCTCAAGGCTTCATTCCATATTACTTTATAGATGCGGTTCATAGTGTGCACTCCCTTACAGACTGGTCAGATTTAAAAATCAGAGATAATATCCATCTTGCAGAGAGTCGATATCACAAAATAAAACACGTTATCGGCGGATAACGATTAAATGTTTTTTGTTCATTATTTATCTTGTTAACCAACAACTAACACTTTTTATCTTGAAAATCCCTAATCGCTCTCTCTATATATTAGTATTACCGAATATATAGAGAGAGACAATGCCGCTCATCGGGCATTTATTACCGTTCATCCAATTATATAACAAAAAATGAATATATAGATGTTTTTTGCTCCTTGCTTATATTGAATGCTCCCACTTTTTTGAAATAATCCGCTTTGAAACTTAATAAAACACACGCTTATACACACACTTTAGAGATGTTTTAAGCGCGTGTTCGCCACTTTATGCTGCTCTTAGTCCCCTTCAGAGTTAACAGGCAATGTTATTTGCATCACCAGCCCTTGGATATCATCTTGGCGATTATAGACATGAATCTGACCCTTGTGTGCCATTACCACGGCATGAACGATTGCCAGCCCCAAACCATAACCCCCCGTTTCACGATGGCGAGCCGAGTCAAGCCGTACAAAGGGCTGAAAAATACGCGCCAAGTCATTATCCGCGATGCCACCACCCTCGTCTGTGATGCTGATTTGAAGTGCAGGCTTATTGCCCTCCATCTCCACTTTTTTAATGTCAGCAATGACTGTTGAATCAGAGGCCGTATGCATAAAAGCATTACGAATGACATTCTCAAGCGCACTATGCAGCTGTTCTTGATTGCCAAGCACTGTCCAAGGCGTTGTTGAATCAGTGGTAGATGAAGCGTCTGCCACCAATGCATGACTCGGCTGCCATTGCCAACGCACGTTTTTATGCTGAAACTCAAAGCAAACGTCTTGTCCAATTTCACTGATGATGTCAGAAATATCAACCACTTCGTTTTCTATATTGTCGATCGTATATTGCTGCATTTGTAGAGATTGAATATGAATGATTTGCTCAATCAACTCATTCATCCGCGCCGACTCTTTATCTATACGGTCGAGATAACGACTGGCATTCGGTGCAAAGTCGCGAGTCAGCTCAGTCGCAACGTCTAGACGTGCCAGTGGCGATCGTAGCTCGTGCGAGATATCACTGAGCATCTGTTTGCGTGCCAGCTCACTCTCAGCCAACCGTTTTGATAGTTTAGCCACATCTTTCGCGAGTAAACCAAGCTCATCATCTCCCATTTTTGATAGGTCTGGATGGGTCTGATAATCGCCATCAATCATACGGTGTACGGTATTTTGTACACGGCGGATACGCTGAGTCATTGTACGGCTCAGCCAAATACAAACCAAGACGCTAAAAACGAGAATAAATAGCAAACGTATGGGAAAATTGCCACGTTGCAGCGCCATAACATCAGCAAAACGCAAATGCGGACGTAATTGTATAATGACAGACTGCTCATCTGGTAAGACGACCGTCACATCAGCCAGCTCAGGGCGACTGTCGAAATCAGCTAGCGTAGCGCTATTTGGCATCATCGGTTGCAGAATATGGTTTAAGAATGACGACTTATCATTCGACATTTTATTATTATTATTATCGTGACTATTAGTCCTGTTATTGTCCACATTGGGCTGAGCTGCCATTGATTGCATTGAGGGTTGTATTGATAGTTGATCTACTTCACGCCGACTACCCTGCATACCTTTTTGCCTACGCTCATCTCTATTGCGATAACGCGGAAATATAATCGCCCCTTCTTCATCGTAAACTCTTATCTGATTCATGAGTTGACGGTCCTGACGATACATCTGCTTAACTGTACTTAAATCACCCGCTCTTAATGCCTCAACCATTTCTTGACGCTTAATCAATAAACTATCAATTTGTACGTTCATGCGAGCCGTTAATGCTTTTTCAACCAGCCAACGCTCCACCATGATCGATAAAATAGAGGTGATTATAATTGTTAATAATAGACTTAGAAACAAACGCCAAAATAGTGTGATTCGCACTTTAAACTTTGGTGTTTGCTTAAGCATTTTATGGTTAATAGCTTTCTTGGAAGCGTTCATCGATGAGTCCATCATTACAATACCAGCTGATAACCTTTACCACGAACCGCTTTGATCGGCTCATCATGAAAAGGTTGGAGTTTTTTGCGGAGTCGTGAGACATGCACATCAAGGCTACGGTCGAAGGGTTGTAATTCACGTTGTAAAACATGCTCTGACAGCCACGCTTTGCTCACCACCTCACCTTTTTGTTTCAGTAGCGCAACCAGTAAATCAAATTCTGTCCCCGTCACTTGTAGTTCTATGCCATCTATCTGACAAAGCCGCTGGTTTTGATCCAGATGCAAACGGCTCTCTGGTAGCGGCGTATGCTCTGATGTCGCTGCGCTAGTACGTTTGATGACGGCATTAATACGTGCCAGCAGTTCTCTAGGATTGCAGGGTTTGGTAATATAATCATCAGCACCAAGTTCAAGCCCAATGATACGATCAATCTCCTCCCCTTTTGCGGTCAGCATAATGACAGGGATATCACTGATATTGGGCAATTGACGCAAGACACTCAATCCATCGATTTTTGGCATCATAATATCTAGCACTAAAAGGTCGTAAGCAGCAGTACCATTAAGCACATTATTGCTCGCAGTTTTGAGTTTCTGTATGACAGCCTCACCATCGTGAACGCAGTCGCATGTCACCCCATGATTGTGCAAGTATTCTTGTAATAACTGGGTCAACTCTTCGTCATCATCGCCTAGTAGTATGTTTGGCACATCTTTCTCCTTAAGCGTTAAATCGCTTTATGAGCCATATTATCAGTCAATTGCTTATCGATTCGCTATAAACGTTACCTTTCTTAATACTTCATAAATGTTCGTAACCTCTAACTGTCGTAATATAGCGTCTATCAGCGACAAATACTGATAACAAGCTGTGATGGATAGTGGCTATCCGGGACACTTAGCATTCATAAGCTGATCAGATAAAAACTGACTTTTTCGCAACCAATAACGTATGCACCATAAATTAAGGTAACGATGATGAAAAAATTATTAATGGGCTCAGTATTAGCAATGTCTAGCATTTTCACCGTAACAGCTTGTACCAGTGTTAATGCAACCACTGATACCACACCAACGACCAGTAAAATGCAGCATAAAGATGGCATGAAAAAAGGTGGTATGAAAAAAGGCGGCATGAGAGGTCCAATGTCGCAACTAGATCTAACAGCAACGCAACAAGCGCAAATCAAAGCCATCATGCAAGCACAACACGGCGATCGTAAAGCTGACCGTACAAAAAACAAATTGGAACGGGCGCAAATGCAGCAACAGATGCAAGCATTGACTAATAGTAGCACTCTAAATACAGCCGCAGTTAATCGCTTAGCTGATCAGCAAGCGGCTAAAACCAAGCAGCGCTTCATTGAGCGAGTACAGACTCAACATGCTATCTCTCAAGTATTGACTGCTGAGCAACGAGCAAAACTTGCTACATTAAAAGCTGAAAAAATAGCGAAAGGTCATAAAGGCTCAGAGCACGGTAAAATGCATGGCAAACCACATCAAGGCATGTAATTCGTCATTAATAGGCTATTTTGCATTCATACTGAATGTCCTATAAGACTGATTATGAACACATAAAAAAGCGCATCGTATAAACGGTGCGCTTTTTGGTTCCAGATATTTAGATTCAAATAAACCTGTCATTTTAAAGATCTTTCTGGCGCCGTACTGAATTATTCAATCGCTCCAAACTTCTCTTTAGCCATTGGCATGACACTAAACATCATTTTTCCCATCGCAGTACCATTGCCATCACGATAATACTGCATCAACTCGCTGCCATACTCGCGCACATCAATACTATTACTGGCATTAGGCACTTGTACATCACTTGGTAAATTGGGAAATGCCATGTTTTTGGCGCTTACAGCGGAATACTGCTGCAAAACATCTATGACCATATTATTAGAAGTAGTTTCGCTCGGAAGCTCACTACGCAGGTGCTGCCATTTAAGCTGACCACCCTTATCAAACCCATACAACTCTTGCGTCTCTGCATTAGCTAGCATTGCACTTTGTGTTTTCTCGGCTGTTGTTTCCGCTATTGTCTCAGAGCCACTATCTATGTCATTCTTTATCATTGCTAGCATTTGCTGCGCCAACGCTTTACTGGTAAATTTCTTAGCATTTGTGTCGCTTGCCTCGTAGGGCTCACTTTCTTTAACCAGTTCTGGATATCGCTGACTTAGCCGCTCGTAGATGATACGCATATAATCTTGATAAAACTGCTCATAACTCTCAGCACTTTGTACACGGCGAATGACTTGGTTACTTGCCAGCATGGCTGGTAGCTGATGCGCGGGTAGCTTGGGAGAGAGCGAGGCTAGCGTATTAGGGGCGACATAATCAAACTGGCTAATCGGTGCGGCATCAAATGTGGCATCTAACGCGGCAAAGTGGCTTTTTATCAACTCACTACCAAAGCCTTTGGGTAAGCTGCCATCATCAATGGCTAGCTTTAACCACTTGTTGCGCCACTTTGTGCCGAGCTTATCGTCTAATAGTTCTGAATTAAACATCGCAAAATTATCTGCCCACAGATAAATATTACCGTTTTTGAGATCCAGATAAATCGGCTGATTCATGCTGCTTTGATGATTACGTGTTTGATACTGCACGCTCGCCAACATCGTCGCCTTGCCAGCCATTGGCTGATAGACGCCTTGTGCATTGATAGACAGCGGCTTTAGCACATAAGCATCTAGCAACTTTGCTTTTTTGATATCTTGCGCTGTTGCTCGGTCGTCGTAATTGTCAAATAACTGTTGGTAAAGCGCTGGCACAGTGATTTCACTATCATATTTACTCTCTACCCATGCCTCATAGGCATCCGTACACTCAAGATAGCGGTCTTTGAGCACCGTTCGCTGAGCATCATAATCTGCCGCTAAAATATCTTTATTTTGCGCTTCTTCTTGGGTAATTAAGGCGGCATACGCTTGATCGTGCGTGTCTTCGCAGTATTCATCGATATAGCCTGAGGCGACTGGCGCTTTAGCATCTATTTCAATATTTGTATCGCTAAACTGCTGCTCGTTACTAATTTCAAGATTGCTATGATAGCTAAAGGACTGTCGGCGCTGTTTCTGTAACGCCGTCGCCAACGCTGTCTTTGCTGCCACTGGCGTTTGCTTAGCAGTCATAGCATTGGATTGGTCAAGACTGGTAGATTGGCAGCCCGTTAACAATAGTGCTCCTGTGACCAACGCGCCAGCGAATAGGCGATTGCCCTTAAGAACTGACGCAAGGCTCGCTGACGGAAGATGACTTGCAATGATTTGATGTGCTTTTTTCATTTTTTATCCTTAATAAATATTGGCTTGAACATGACAAGATAGCGTTATTGATCATCTACCCTGTTGTCAGCATCGTCTTCGATATCAGTGTCATCTTGACTATCAGCACTGTCATATTCTGCTGCATCATAGCCACTATCACCATCTGCATAATCGCTACTATAGTCATCATCATTGTAATCATCACTGCTCCCACTATAGTCATAGCGGGCATCACGTGCCGTTTGCAATCTGTCCTTTTGTTGGCGTTGCTCTGCCATCCATGCATTGCCATCAATAGCAGCTTTAGCATTTGCGCCAAAAGACTCGGTCAATAAAGGCGTTAGTGCATGTTTATTAAAGCTTCTTTTATCATAGCGTATTTGATTCAGCACGCTGGTTGTCGAACCCATCAAGTCGCCACCGATATTCACCCGCTGCTGCTTAGCAAGCAGGCGATCTGATCGGTCTAAATAATAGTAATTTATCTGATTAAAAGATATCGGACCGATGGCCTCAATAAGCTGCAATAGCGCACCCACATCTGCACTTTGGTAGCCTTTATTGTATAGCTGCACTTTCGCAAGCGCAGTTTTTAGCATAGCGCCATCAGGATATTTCTGTGGATTGGCATCGACATAATCCTGCAGCGATTTTGTCATGTATTTTAGGGTTTTGCCGATCATCTCACCGCTTTGCTTGCTGCCAAAATAGACTTTTACCGCTCGGCTCGCCCCGACTTCTTTGGCAAAGGCATCACTGCGAATATCTACCGCGCTAAAATGCTCAGGCGCTAGCTCTGCCATGCTGCTCTGTATGGCAGCAATGGCGGCATCGTAAAGCACTGCTGGCGGCAGCTGCGCGGTAATACTCTCCGGCAACCCAAAACTAACGGTATGTGAGGTCATTTGGTTAGGTAAAGGGGTGTTTTCAGGATTAACAAGCGCCACGATAGGCATGATTGCCGATGGGTCTACCGTGACTTTACTATGGTTAAAATCGAACGCTAACGGTATCTGGATGGATGAGGCAATCGTCGGCGTCACATAGTCATAGCTATAGACGCTTTGCAGTTGTCGCTGTTTGGGTTTGTACTGACTGACACTATTAAACGTTAAATTTTGATATTGATAAGCATTTGACGCAGCTATTTGTTCCGGCGTGCGATGGAACATACTCAGCATTTGACCAATGACGCCCGTAGACGTTGCTGATTGGCTACCTTGTTCTACATCCTCTGGTTGTTGTTTTGCCATTTGTACGGCTTCATACTGCTCTATCATGCTTTTTGGGTTTAATTTTGATAACTTTGAAAAAGCACTGTCTGATTCATAATCATCGGTGTCATAGTTCCCTTCGCCGTAACTCTCTGATTGATAGTCACTGCGACTATAACCGTTTTCGTCATAGTTAACATCCTCTACAACACAGACTTCATAAGCGTCATCGTCCTCATTGTCATTGCATTTATTCGACTCTGCACTTACCGCTGCTAACTCTGCCATAGCCTCAGTTTGCCTGTCCTCATAATCACTTTCATCATAATCACTTTCATCATAATCACTTTCATCATAATCACTTTCATCATAATCACTTTCATCATAATCACTTTCATCATAGTCACCGTCAGGCTTATAAGCATAGGCTTCTATAATTGTTCTAAGCAAGCTACTAGAACCGGCATCGATACTATCTGGATCAATAAAAGGAACGGCTTGATAATTGGCTTGCGCGACTGATACGTGTTCTGTTGCCAAATGCTGACGAATAGCTGCCAGTAAATGTGATTTGGCTTGATTGTCCGTATTGGGATATTTTTCTTGGTAAAATAATTGCTGATAACGCTCAGATTTGGCTGTGAGGCTGGCATTAAATGCGCGTCCTTGTGCTTGGCTCTGCGCGCTATCAGCGGTACTAAAATCAATCATACTTTTTGACAGCGCAGGCGATGATACCGCTGGGCTTGATTGACAGCCCAAAAGAGCCAGAGACGTAGTGCCAACCAGCAAGGCGATAGACGTCAATTTACCTACCTGATATACATGGTCGTTATTATTGATAGACGAATGATGACTCGTCATCTCAGAGTAGCGCTGTCGATTATGATTATTAATATGATTTGATGACATAGTAATCTCTTTGTATAAATAGCCAGTCTATAATTAGTGTACATTAGTACCGTTATTTATATCACAATGCGTTACAATTTAGTAATATTAGAACCTATTTATTAAGAAAATACTTTGGTTTTTTTATACAAAACAAGTTTCTCACTACTGCTTTCTCGCCCAAGTAAAAAGGACTTTACAATGCCAACCTCTATATCAAAAAACAACATACGCACTGCTGACAATAATTCTCAAAGTAGAGCAAATATTAAAGCGGCTATTTTGTTAATCAGTAGCACATTTTTAGTATCACTATCTGCTCACGCGCTTGAGCCGACAACCAATCAATCAACTACTATCAACCAAACATCGATTAACACTAGCGCCATCAATCTCGCGATTATGGCTGATAATCCTACTGTAATATCTGAAACTCAGCGTGTGACAAGAGCCAAAATCAATGCCCTCACTTCCACGATTAACAATGCCAAGACCGATCAAGCCATCTATTCTGAAGATGCGATTCACCACCCTGTTTGGGCAAAGAACGGCATGGTCGCCACCCAAGAAGCCCTCGCCTCTGATATTGGACTCAAGATTTTAAAAGACGGTGGTAATGCGGTTGATGCTGGCGTCGCCGTTGGCTTTGCGCTAGCCGTTACCTTACCGCGCGCAGGTAACATCGGTGGTGGTGGATTTATGATGATTTATGATGCCAAGCAAGGCAAAACGGTGGCACTCGATTACCGTGAAAAAGCCCCGAGTGCTGCCACTCGTGATATGTATCTCGATGAGGATGGCAATGCGGTCAGCGACTTGTCTCGTTATCACGGTCTAGCAGTTGGCGTACCGGGAACAGTAGCAGGATTACTTAAAGCATTAGAAGAACATGGCACGATGAGCCGCGGACAGGTGATGGCACCAGCCATTGCACTGGCTGAAAATGGTATTGAAGTTACCGCAGGCTTGTCCGAGTCGTTAGAAGCGTTAAGCGATCGCATGCAAAAATGGCCAAGTACCAAAAAGATATTCTTTAAACCTGATGGTAGCGCCTATCAACCCGGTGAGCGTTTAAAACAACCGGAGCTTGCAAAGTCTCTTAAACTGATTGCCGCAAAAGGGGCGGATGGATTCTATAAAGGAGAAACCGCAAGTAAGTTGGTCAAAGCGGTCAATGAGGCTGGTGGTAGCATGAGCTTACAAGATTTAGCCAACTATGAAGCCATCGCTCGCGTGCCCGTCAAAGGCGATTATCGTGGTTATGAGATTGTCTCCATGCCACCGCCGTCTTCTGGTGGCATTCATATCGTGCAGATTTTAAATATCTTAGAAGGTTATCCGCTAAAAGACTACGGTCAAAACAGCGCGCAAACCATTCATTTAATGGCGGAAGCCATGCAGCTAGCTTATGCGGATCGCGCAGAGTATTTGGGCGATTCTGACTTTATCGATGTGCCTGCCAGCGGTTTAGCTTCTCAGGCTTATGCGGATAAACTACGCACCTTAATCAATCCAGACAAAGCCACACCAGCGTCTACCATCAAAGCCAACAACCCTCTACCCTATGAGAGTGATCAGACCACGCATTTCTCTATCGTTGATAAAGATGGCAATGCAATAGCCAATACTTATACGCTGAACTTTTCTTATGGCACAGGTCTTGTCGCTGAAGGTACGGGGATATTGCTCAATAATGAGATGGATGATTTTTCTGCCAAACCGGGTGTGCCTAATGGTTATGGATTATTGGGCGGTGAAGCAAATGCCGTTGAAGCCAATAAACGCCCATTATCTTCTATGAGTCCGACACTGATATTTAAAGACAGTAAACCATATATCGTCACGGGTAGCCCTGGTGGTAGCCGCATCATCACCACCGTTACCCAAATAATATCGAACGTCATCGATCATGATATGAATATTGCTGAGGCTACTCACGCACCGCGTATCCATGACCAATGGCTGCCTGATGAGATTCGGGTCGAAAAAGCACTGAATATTGATACGGTTAAAAAGCTTGAATCAATGGGTCATACGGTCAGTCCAAAATCAGCCATGGGCTCAACCCAGTCGATTATGATTACGCCAAATGGTGTCTACGGCTCGTCTGATCCACGTATCGTTGATGCAGCTGTGGTTGGATACTGATTTAACTTTTTATGATAAATGCATTTGGCGAAATTGGCTGGGCGACAAGCCTGTAAATTGTTTGAACTGGCGGCTAAAGGCGCTATGATCACTATAGCCGCAGTTCAATGATATTTGAGTGACTGACATCTCAGGCATGGCTAATAGCTTAACCGCATATTCTAATCTCAGCTTTTGTACAAACTGTAAGGGCGACATATTGAGCACCGCTTTAAAGGTGCGCTCCAACTGCGATAAGCTCAAATGTGCCAGCTCCGCCAATTCTGCGATATTAATTTTCTGATCAAGATTGCCACGTACAAACTGTGCGACTTCCGCCAAGCGCGCATGCTTACGTAAAATGCGTTCGTTATCTTCATCAATATCGACGGATATCCCAACCATTGCGACCACTTGTTGATTGCTATTATAGATAGGCAGTTTATTGGTAATGCACCAACCTAACTGACCAGATGCATAACTGTGCAGCTCTAAATTATCAACGATTGATTTCCCATCTCGCAACACTTTCATATCCTGCAAGATATAATCCTTACTCTGCTGATGAGAAAACACCTGCTCAGTGGTAAATCCCACGATATCACTATGCTGACTTAACTTACAACGCTTTAACAATGTTTTGTTTGCCAGCTGATAGCGTGCCTGCTCATCTTTCACAAAAAACACCACATTCTTTAAAGTATCAAGTAGAGGTAGTAATAATGAGACATTACCAATAAATGCCTCACTACTTTCTGAATAATAAGTAGCCATGCTCTGCCGCAACGAGGCAGTAAGGCCGACAAGCCCCGCCTCTTCTATTACATCCATCATCCTATGTCATCCCTGTCATCTAAATCCCAGTCATGAACAAGCAATACTGCTTGCTTATCTCTCGCTAAAGATAGTAAACCTCTATCAAAACACTACTTAATCAGAAGCTATCTCACGATGTCTTTTGACCATTAAACACCATCATTATAGCCTCTAGTGTACACCGAGCCACTGTGCAGGAATGCGCATTTTTTCATCAGAAAACAGCAAGACGCTGTATCTAAAAAAGTTCATTCTATATACAGACCGCGTTAACAGGATGGTTTTGACAAGGTCTAACAGACAACAATGGAATGTTACTTTTTCACGGATGAATTAGGATGTCGGTCATGGATTCTTCTCTATTTAACTTCAAAATTATCGACTCGCATACGGGCGGTGAGCCTACTCGCATGGTCTATGACGGATTTCCTGACCTCGTCGGCGATACTATTCAAGACAAGCTGCAATCCTTCAAACAAAATTTTGATCATCTACGTCAAAGCATCATTTTAGAGCCTCGTGGCAATGATGTCCTTGTTGGCGCGCTACTTCTTCCCGCAAGCCATCCTAAAGCCACAGCGGGCGTTATATTTTTTAATAACGCTGGATATCTGGGCATGTGCGGTCATGGCACGATTGGCGTCATCGTCTCTTTAGCTTATCAACAAAAAATATCAGCAGGCGTACATTGGCTTGAGACTCCCGTAGGTCTGGTTAAAGCAACCCTACATGATGATGGCAGCTGCAGTGTACAAAATGTCCCTTCTTATCGTTATAAAAAACAAGTCGAAGTTCACGTTCCTGAGTTAGGGCTTATCTGCGGTGATATCGCTTGGGGTGGCAACTGGTTCTTTTTGGTCAGTGAACATGGACAAGACATTCAAGCAAATAATGTCGAAAAATTGACTCAAGTAACCATGCAAATCAAACAAGCACTGGTCGCTGCTAATATCACTGGCGAAAACAGTAGCGAGATTGACCATATTGAGTTATTTGCCGATAGCGATGATACACAAGTAGATAGTAAAAACTTTGTTTTGTGCCCAGGTTCAGCCTACGATCGCTCCCCTTGTGGTACCGGCACAAGTGCCAAACTTGCTTGCCTAGCGGCTGACAATAAACTCGCTCCTGAAAAATTATGGCAGCAACAAGGCGTCGTCGGCAGCGTATTTACTGGCAGTTATCAGTATGTATCTGAGCTTAATACTGATCTGAGTACCGATCTTAGTACTAGGCTCAATAATCCAGCTGGTGCAGCTTATCCGGCACAAACCATCATCCCAACGATTTGTGGTCATGCTTATGTTTGTGCTGAAACCACGCTCATGGTGCAAGAAGACGATCCCTTTAAATGGGGAATCCCATCTTAATAAAATCGCAGCATTATTTATGAAATGACAGGTTTATTGATAAACGCGTGAACACTCTTAAAACTCCTTAATCGACAGAACGTAATCGAGAAAACCATGACGACCTCAGACTTCGACTTACATATTATTGGCGGCGGTATTATCGGTCTAGCGGCGGCAGTGACGTTGCAAGCACGAGGCGTCAAGGTCGCACTGCTAGACGCCAACGAAGTTGGTCAAGGAGCATCATTTGGTAACGCAGGTCATATCGCTACTGAGCAAGTATTCCCCATTGCAGATGCCAGCATGCTGCGTCATGTACCAGCCATGTTAATCGATCCGACTGGACCACTGCGTATAGACTGGCGCTATCTACCTCGCTTGATGCCTTGGGCAATGAAGCTATTGATGAATATGCGCCCTGAGCCATTTGCGCGTATTCATCAAGCATTATTAAACTTAAATAAAAACAGTCTGCAAGCATGGCAAGGCTTTGCCAATCAGTGGCAATTGGACGAATGGGTACAGGTAAAAGGTTCATTATTGACGGTCGAGAATACAAGTAGCGTCGATCCTCTCATAGCACATGGTAGTCGACTTAACGATATTGGCGTGGATAATGAGCTATTGACCAAAGAAGCGTTATTAGAACGTGAACCTGCTTTACGAGATAACCAATTAGCGGCGTTATTTTTTCCAAATACAGGACATATAACCAATTTAAAAGCTGTTATTAATCAGCTTCACCATACTTTTAGAAAGTTAGGCGGTCATGTCATTGAACATTGCCATGTTCTTGCAGCGACCAATGATACAGACGGTATTCACCTAACAACCAGCCAAGGTGATATGACAGCGTCCAAAGTGATGCTAGCCGCAGGCGCACACTCTAAAGCATTGGCCAAGCAACTGACAGGCGTGAATGTGCCGCTAGATACCGAACGCGGTTATCACTTAATGCTACCGCATGAAAGTACGCGCTTGCAGATACCGGTATCAAGCATGGATCGCCGTTTTATCATGACACCGATGCAAGAGGGGCTACGCTTGGCAGGCACAGTAGAATACGCAGGACTTGATGCCCATGCCAATATGCAGCGCGCGCATATGCTATTACAACAAGCGCAGCCTATGCTCAAAGCCGAGTTAGACGCTACTGATAGTACGCCATGGATGGGGTTTCGACCATCGACCGCAGACTCCTTGCCAGTCATCGACAAAATCGAACGCCTCTTTTTAAGCTTTGGGCATCAACATTTAGGCCTAACGCAAGCTGTCGTTAGTGCGCAAATGATTGCCAACTACTATTTTGATGAAGATCACCCTATCGATCCAAAACCGTATCAACTCTCACGCTTTAAATAAGCAGATTATTAAACGTTTATAAACCCAGAAAAACTAACCGATTCAGCATTGAATCATCACCCGTCAAATCACCAACAATATCAACATCACTAAGGATAGTCTTATGAACATTAATGGAATTTTAGTCCCAATCGTTACTCCTTTTGACAGTAATGGCAACGTTGATGCACAAAAATTAAAGACACTGGTCGAAGCTTTTATTGACAAAGGTGTAGCCGGTATCGTTGCTTGCGGTACTACGGGTGAATACTATACCTTTTCGGCAGTAGAGCGTGAGCTCGTATTAACCACTATCGCTGAAGCAGCAAAAGATAAGGTGACTCTTATCGCTGGTATCAATAGCTTATCGACTGACCATTCTATTGAGCTTTCTGCTCAAGCAAAAGCCTTAGGTTATGACGGTCTGATGCTGTCTGCCACGCCTTATAGCTTGCCTGAACAAGACGGCATTATTGCTCACTTTGAAAAAGTCGCAGATGCAAGTGAGCTGCCTATTATCATGTATAACTTCCCTGCTCGTGTTGGCGTTGCCATTGAATTTGACACCGTCGCTCATCTAGCCAAACACCCTAACATCGTTGGTGTAAAAGAAAGTAGCGGCGACTTTAGTCATGCGTTACGCATGCTACAAGCTGATTTTGACAACTTTGAGGTGGTTTGTGGCTGTGATGATCAACCGGTCGATTTCTTCTTTTGGGGTGCAAAGAGCTGGATTGCAGGCGCAGCCAACGTTTTCCCAGAAGAACAAGTTGCACTATTTAATGCCACTCAGCAAGGCGACTGGGATAAAGCCAAACAAATTATGAGCGAGATTTATCCTGCCATCCATTCTATGGAATCTGGCAACTACAACCAAAAGGCTAAAGCGGGCTGCTTAAAAGGCAGTATGGATGTTGGCTCAGTGCGTGTGCCATTAACTGATATGCCAAAAGATGAGAAAGCAGCGTTTTTAGCCTTATTGGCTAAATAGTACTCAGCTTAGTAAAACAACGTTAAGGATAACCAACGCTATATTTGATGCCGCAATCAAACTTTGAATCTATGGCATCGAAATTAGCAAATAAGGATTAGAAAAATGAGCACTAAAGAGCAAGCTACTAAAGAAAAAATCTCTAAAAAACAAGTATTTGAGAAAGCAAAACAGCAACAGCTCTGGGCTGGTCACTTAATAGCGGCTGATCATTTATCAGACGCTACTTTGGACAATTACACGCCTATTGATAATAGCGTTATCGGTCAGATTGCCTCTGGTACTAGCGGTGATGTCGATATTGCCGTGCAAATAGCCCGCGATAGTTTTGAAAATGGTGAATGGCGTCGCCTGGCTCCAGCAGAGCGTAAGTCTGTTATGCAGCGCTGGTGTGCCCTGATGCATGAGCATTCTGAAGAACTTGCCGCCCTAGATTGTGTAGATGCAGGTAAACCAATTACTGAATGTTTAAACACTGACATGCCAGCGACTATTGAGACGTTCGAGTGGTATGCCGAAGCGGCTGATAAGATATTTGGTAAAGTCGCGCCAACTGGTAGCGCAGCTTTAGGGCTTATTGTCCAAGAGCCTATTGGTGTCGTTGGTGCCGTATTGCCTTGGAATTTCCCAGCCCAAATGTACGCGTGGAAAGTCGCCCCTGCTCTGATTATGGGCAACTCCGTCATTGTTAAACCAGCTGAGCTGACCTCATTATCTGCCTACCGCCTAACCAAGCTTGCCTATGAGGCTGGCGTGCCAAGAGAAGCGCTGCAAATGGTCTGCGGTCTTGGTGAAAATGTCGGCGCGGCGCTTGGTCAACATATGGATGTTGACATGGTGTCTTTCACTGGCTCAACTGAGGTCGGACGTCTGTTTTTACAATACTCAGCACAAAGTAATCTAAAAGAAATCGTCTTAGAATGCGGCGGTAAAAGCCCGCAAATAGTCTTTGACGACGCTGTACTCGATGACGCTGCCATTAACGATATCTTATCAGCCGCATTTTGGAATATGAGTGAAAACTGTAGCTGTGGTTCACGTCTGCTGGTACATAGTAGCCAAAAACAAGTGCTACTTGAGCAGCTAAAAAATGGTCTAAAAGATTGGAATGTTGGCTCACCTTACGACCCTGACACTGCCATTGGTCCTATGATTGAAAAAGCACACTTCGATAAGGTTTGTCATTACTTACAGACTGCAAAAGAGGAAGGTGCAACGATTGTCGCAGGTGGCAATATCCACACAGACTTAGGTAGTGGCTGGTATGTCGAGCCGACTATATTTGACAATGTCAGTGCCGATATGACTTTATTCAAAGAAGAAGTATTTGGTCCTTTGCTTGCGGTGACGAGCTTTGAGACGGAAGAAGAAGCCATCAAATTAGCCAATGAGACCAACTATGGACTCGCTGCTTCTTTTTATACCCAGAACATCAAGCGTGCTTATCGTGTGGCATCGTCTATTAAAGCAGGCACCGTCTCAATCAATGGGTTTTCAGAAGGTGATATCACAACGCCATTTGGCGGTTATAAGCAATCAGGATTTGGCGGTCGCGATAATGGTTTAGAGGCTTTAGAACAATACACACAGACTAAAACCATCTGGGTGGTCAATTAGCATACTTACTCAATAGGCACAGGTTATATAACCGTATTCACTAATAAAAACAGCAGCTTAGTTGATTTAAGCCTTTAGTCACATACTTACAGGGAAGTAAGGTCATGGAAGCGATTATTAATACTATCGTCGGCTATATATGGAGCGATGCTTTAGTTTATTTGGCACTTGGTGTCGGCATTTATTTTACCGTTGTGACTCGCGGTGTACAGTTCCGCTATCTTAAAGAGATGGTTAGGCTCTTATTTGATAAGCAAACCTCAACCCAAGGTATCAGCTCATTCCAAGCCTTTTGTATGGCGTTGTCTGGTCGTATTGGGGTTGGTAATATCGCAGGTGTGGCCACCGCTATTGCAGCTGGTGGTCCAGGAGCGGTATTTTGGATGATCGTTATGGGCTTGCTTGGCGGTGCCAGTGCCTTTATCGAGTCAACCCTTGCGCAGGTATATAAGCATGACGTTGATGGTCAATATCGCGGCGGCTCCCCTTTCTACATTGAGCGCGGCCTAAAGATGAAACCGTTCGCTATTGTAGTAGCAGCGGTGACCTGTCTTTCTTACGGCGTTTTGGTGCCAGGCGTACAAGCCAATACCATCGCCGACTCTTTTAATACCGCCTTTAATATTCCGCCCATCATCACAGGGAGCATTATCATTGCTCTATTGGCCTTTATTATCTTTGGCGGTGTCAAACGTATTGCCAGCTTTGCGGGCACAGTTGTGCCCTTTATGGCAATCGGCTATATTTTGCTTATGGTCATTGTTTTAGGCTTTAATGCTTCAAACTTACCTGCCATGTTCACGCTCATTTTCAAAAGTGCCTTTGGCATGGATGCAGTATTTGGTGGTATTGTTGGTCTAGCGATTTCTTGGGGTGTACGCCGCGCAGTCTTTTCAAACGTCGCTGGTGCAGGCGAAGCCACTTTCAGCTCGGCTGCCGCAGAAGTGTCTCATCCTGCCAAACAAGGCTTGGTACAGAGCTTTTCTATCTATGTTGATACGGTTCTCGTCTGTACTGCAACTGCGCTCATGATCTTGTCTACTGGCATGTATAACGTAATTCCAGCAGAAGGATTGGTGCTAGTTGAAAACATGCCAGGCATTGAAGCTGGAACCGCATTTACCCAAGCCGCTGTATCGACAGTATTTAGCCAATATGGTAGCGGTTTTGTCGCTATTGCTATCTTCTTATTTGCTTTTACTTGCTTGATTGCTTATTACTATATCGCTGAAACCACGCTTGTCTATTTAGATAGTAAGTTACGCTATCCGGTGCTAAAGCCGATATTAAAAGTGGTATTTTTAATCATTTGTTTCACTGGCAGTATGCAATCAGTCGGTGTCATGTGGGCATTAGGTGATATTGGCTTTGGTAGTATGTGTTACCTCAACTTTATCGCTATCGTATTACTCAGTAAAACAGCTCTCAAAGTATTAAAAGACTACGATGAGCAAATGAAGCTGGGACTTGACCCTATCTTTGACCCTAGAAAAGCAGGCGTTGAAAATGCAGACTTTTGGATAGAGTATAGTGATAAATATGATAAGCGCTAAACAGCAATGATATGATCTCCCTAAACACAACCTTCTTTCCCAGACGATTAAAGTCCTCTAAACCACTATGATTTAGAGGGCTTTAATCGTATTAATAAACATTAAAATATTATTTAAGAGTCATTATTCAATCAATACAACTTGATCTTGTTGAAGAAGTCATTGTCTAATAACAATTTCGGTCTGGCATTAACCTCTTTTAGACCCACCTTATGTTGCATCATAAGCTCTATGAGATTCATTTGATCGATGAGTATCAAACTGTGCGAATCCGTTGCATTGGCATATTCCTGCGCAGGCTTGGTAAAGCTTGTCGTGGTAATAAACAAGCCATGATGATTAGTTTTTTGTGGTGGATAAGCCCCTATGAAGTTTCTCAAATCGCCATTAGATATATTATTACCGGCACTATATAGTTTGGCTTGAATATAATAGTTATGCACCTCACCATCTGGGAAATCCTGAATAATCAGCCCATCAATGCCATTGTCATTCGAGCGTCCAGTATGACGCGAGGTCAAATTACTCTCAGGACTTTCAATCTCTAAAGATCGTTCAATCATTTTTAGACAAAACCACTCAAATTACAGAGGTGACAAGCTTTCAAGCTGTGCCATAATCATATCAGGCGTTACCTTGACAAAATCATTCCCCACAGTAGCATCTGCATAATTATTCATAAACATAGACGTTCGGCGCTGAGTTCCTTCTATCAAATGATTAATAAGTGCATCGCCGTTTTTACCATAAGCCACAATATTGACTTTTTGCAGATCAGCAAAGGCTTTATTATCAAAACGGGTCAAGTTAGCAATATAATCACTATTTGGAATGCCTTCGTTAATGTATTGAGTAAAATTGTTTCCTGCTAACCAAAAATAGACTTTGCCAAACGGGTCTAAACGTATGATGTTTTTAGGCGTTACTTTTTCATCAAAAGTAATAAAATTAGCAAAATTCTGATTTAAATTGGGTACTAAGCTGAACTTGTCTTCTTTGACCAGCCCCATCGCGGACAAGCACAATAAAATTAGATCAACGATGTCATCATAACAAGGTGAGCCGTTATGACACTCATGGCGTATATCATAATTACTCATGTAATTGATTTCTTTATGATCATTGACAATTTGTGCTAACTTTTCAAACTCTCTATAAAATACCGTGCGACCAACGGTATTCCGCGTACTCAAATTTTTTATGGTTTGTATACCCGCATTTAACATGTCACCAAATGCGGGCAGCTTCGTAATGTTACTCATAATATTATCGTCTTTATTTGATTACATGAACATTATTGTGTGAAATAAGGCGTCAAATGGGCTTTGTTTCGCAATAACTTAAGGACAAATGTTTATGCTACCAACTATTAAGACAAAACACAGCAAAATCTCACCTTTATAAATAAGAAAAACAAATCCTCTCACTCAGATTAAACCCTTTGAATCAGTGGCTGTCTACGGCAAATAATGCTATTATTGACGACCCCATTTAAAACGTATCAACATGGCTATCGAGGTCTTATTTACCTTTGAACATCCATATAAATAACGGATACACATCCTTTATTTTATCGATAGCTTATTGCTTTTGATCGTACTAGTAAGAGTCTTCTATGGCATTTGTACACCTTGGCATCCACAGCGAATATTCAATCACTGATTCTATCGTGCGTATCAAGCCGCTAGTGAAAGCTGCGGCGGCTGACCATCAGCGCGCGCTGGCATTGACCGATTTGTCCAATCTGTATGCCACGGTGAAGTTTTATCGTGCCTGCCTAGGTGCGGGTATCAAGCCCATTATCGGCAGTGAAGTCATCATGGAAAATGAAGACACACGGCTCACCCTACTCGCGATGGACAACGAGGGCTATCAAAACATCACTCGTATCGTATCACTTGGCTTTACCGAAGGGCGCGCCGACGATGCCAATCATGGTGTGCCAGTCGTCAAGCGCAGTCATATTCTAGCGCATGCGGCAGGCGTGATTGTTTTATTTACTGAAAAATCAGATGTCGGTCAGGCACTGGTTGGCTCGATGCCAGAAAAAGCCGATGAGCTGCTAATAGAATGGCAAGCGCAATTTGCTGATCGCTTATATTTTGCGATTAAGCGTACCAATCGCTCAGGTGAAGACGCCTTTATTAAAGCGGCTATTCACTCTGGTGCTAAGCATCATATTCCTATCATTGCTCATAATGATGTGCGGTTTTTAGAGCAGGATGATTTCGATGCTCACGAAGCGCGGGTTTGTATCGCAGGCTCCTACGTACTTGCCGACCAAAATCGCCCGCAGACTTATTCCGATGCGCAATATCTTAAAACCCAAGCGCAAATGCAGCAGCTATTTGCTGATATTCCGCAGGTTATCGACAATACTTTGCACTTAGCAAGCCGCTGTAATGTGACGTTGACGCTTGGTATCAATGTCCTGCCTGACTTTCCTGTGCCTGAAGGTGAGACGATTGAATCGTTTTTCCGTGCAGAATCAATCCGTGGGCTTAATAATCGACTAGATAAACTATTCCCGATCGAGAAACGTAGCGATAATTGGAGCGACTTTCGCCAAAGATATGATGACCGCTTAGAGTATGAGCTAAAGGTTATTCTTTCAATGGGCTTTCCTGGTTACTTCCTCATCGTCATGGACTTTATCCGCTGGGCAAAAGCCAATGGCGTACCAGTCGGTCCTGGTCGTGGTTCTGGTGCAGGCTCGCTCGTTGCTTATTCGCTCAATATTACCGACCTCGACCCTATTCATTACGACTTATTGTTTGAGCGCTTTTTAAACCCTGAGCGTGTGTCCATGCCCGATTTCGATATTGACTTCTGTATTGAAGGTCGCGACCGCGTTATTGATTATGTCGCGCAAACCTATGGTCGTGAAGCGGTCTCGCAAATCATTACCTTTGGTACGATGGCAGCAAAAGCGGTAGTTCGAGATGTGGCACGTGCACAAAGTAAATCCTACTTCCTTGCCAGTAAAATGTCGAAACTGATACCTAAAACACCGGGTATCACCCTCAGTCAAGCGCTTGAGCAAGAGCCGCAGCTCAAAGACTTAATCTCCAATCCTGATAACATGGATTATGAAGATGCCACTGAAGTGTGGGAGATGGCGATTAAGCTTGAAGGCATTTGCCGGAACGTGGGTAAACATGCTGGTGGCGTATTGATTGCGCCGCACAGAATCACAGATTTTAGCGCGATTTATTGTGATGATGAAGGTCACCGTGTCAGCCAATTTGATAAGGATGACGTTGAAGCCGTTGGGCTAGTAAAATTTGACTTTTTGGGTCTACGTAACTTGACGGTGATTGATGCTGCTGTCAGAAATATCAACCTGCGCCGTGCAAAAGAAGGCAAAGATGCGTTGGTGTTAGAAGACCTACCATTAGATGATAAAAAAGCCTACAAGCTCTTGCAAGATGCCAAGACCACTGCCGTTTTTCAGCTAGAAAGTATGGGCATGAAAAAGTATCTGGCGAAATTACAACCGACCAACATCGAAGATGTGATCGCCATGTGTGCGCTTTATCGTCCCGGTCCGCTCGATGCGGGCATGGTAGAGATGTATATCGACCGTAAGCACGGTCGCGAGGAAGTGATTTATGATCATCCCAATCTTGAGCCGATTTTAGAAAATACCAATGGCGTTATTGTTTATCAAGAACAGGTCATGCAAATCTCGCAGGTGATGGCAGGCTATAGCTTGGGCGGTGCAGATATGCTACGCCGAGCCATGGGTAAAAAGAAACCTGAAGAAATGGCTAAGCAGCGCGATATCTTTATTACTGGTGCAACAGAGCAAGGTATTGATGAAGCAACGTCAGGCGGCGTGTTTGACTTGATGGAGAAGTTTGCCGGTTACGGTTTTAACCGCTCACATTCCGCCGCTTATGGCGTGCTCGCTTATCAGACCGCTTATCTCAAACAATACTACCCTGCTGAATTTATGGCGGCGGTATTAACTTCCGATATGAACAACACCGATAACGTGGTGTTCTTTATCAATGATTGCCGTGAAAACTTTGATTTAACCGTGGTTAATCCATCCGTTAACCGTAGTGAATGGCATTTTGTTGCCGATACACCGACCAATATTATTTATGGCTTAGGTGCGATTAAAGGCGTTGGTGAAGGTGCGGTTGAGTCTATCGTTGATGCACGCCGCCGTGAAGGTCCGTTTAAAGATCTCTATGATTTTTGTCGCCGCGTTGATATTAAAAAGGTCAATAAACGCACTTTAGAGGGACTGATAAACGCGGGATGTTTTGATGACTTTGCAGCTACCCTGCGACCAGATTTACCAGCCGATGAAGCGTACGAGATTCGCGGCGCATTAATGAGCCAGCTGCCAAGTGCCGTACAAGCTGCTGAACAAGACCGTCAGAACCGTGAAATCGGCATGATGGATTTGTTTGGTGAAATGGATGGTGTCGTCGCCGCGCCGCCACTGGTTATGACGCCAGAGCTGATTTGGGGTGATAAACATCGTTTAAAAGCAGAAAAGAACACGTTAGGATTGTATTTGACGGGTCATCCAATCAATGAATACTTGGATGAGTTAAAACGCTATACCTCAGGCACTCGTCTCGATAAACTGACTGACACGGGCTATAACGGTAGCTGTTATTTCGCCGGATTGATTATTGATATTGCCAACTTTGGTAATCGCAATGTCATTATCTTAGATGACGGCACTTCAAGGCTGGAAGTAAGCTGCTATGCCGAGCGTTTCAATCGCGTTAAAGAACAGTTAAAAATTGATGAAGTCGTCATCATCAAAGGCAGCATTCGTGAGCGTGATGGGCGTTTATTTGCCCGTCTTGATAGTGCCATGAGCATGGTCGATGCGCGCCTAAGATGGATGAAAAAAATCAGTATTAAAATTCATGGCAGCGACATCAATCTGCTGACGCGACTGCAACCGTTACTCAAGTCTGCACAAGCCAGCATTATTCCGGCACCAAAACTCTCTCATGACAACGAGCAAGACGAGCAAAGTGGCAGCTTTAATGGCAATAGTGGCTACGATGCTGCGATGGGCGGAAGTTTATATGATGAAAATGGCAATGATTTATTGGCGCTAGAAAATGACATGAATCAAAATAGTGCTAATCAAAGTTATGCCAATAATGCTTTGAGCAATACCGACACCTCCATTAATGATAATTGTCTGCCACTGGGACTGAGCATTTATGAGGAATTTGGCATCGCTAACGTAGGGCTATCTGAGCACTGGCGCATCTACCCCAACGATGATAACTTACAGCAATTAAAGAATATGGTTAGTGAAGACAATTTGCATTTCCATTATAGCTAGGGTGTGTCCTCATTTTAAAAATGTTGATAAACATGAGATAAATTGCCGTCAAACAAGGAAGATATCGCCGTTAATATCGAGATATTGATAAGCTATTTGACGATGTTTAACAAAATTTAGCCATGTTTAGCCCATTTACAGAGTAATTGATTGAATTGAGGACACGCCCTAATACCTGAAGAACATTGACGTATTTATAACAAACCCTTTACCGCTTTAACTTTTAGAATTGGACATAAAACCATGGATGAAACCCCAAATAAAAATATGGCTCACCAAGCTGAAGAAATCATTAATCATGAGCAATTTGAAGACATGCGTGATTTGTTAGAAGAAGACTTTGCTGATTTGATACAAGTGTATATCACTGATAGTCAGCAGCGAGTAAGTGCGCTGCGAGTCGCTCAGCAAGAAAATGACAATGCCAATGGTTTTGAGGTTGCTCATGCGCTAAAAGGGGCCAGCGCCAACTTGGGCACGACCCAATTAATGAAGTTGAGCAGCCAGTTACAAGAGCGCTGCCGCGAGCGTCTTATCAGCGAGCAAGCGGCACTGATTGAAAATATCGCCGTCGCATTGCAACGCGCAGAACAAGAAATCAATCTAAGACTGGGGTTGTAATGAGTAATGATTCTACCCTTATATTAGCAGCATCTACTGTCAACCATACAGTGAGCGACTATTTGTCTTGTGTTCAAATCGTCATGATTAATACCACTTTGCCTGCCAATATTGGCTCAGCAGCGCGCGCGATGCACACAATGGGTTTGTCTCGTTTGACGGTTGTCGATCCTAAGTTACCAATTGATGAAACCAGTGTGTCTCATGCAGCAGGTGGCAGCGAGCTGCTATCATCAGCCATCATTGCACCTACTTTAGAATCTGCTATTGCGGATTGCCAGCTGGTATTTGCTGCCAGCAGTCGCAGTCGTCATTTGCCTCGCCCTGTCGTGACACCCACGCAAGCTGCTAAGATTATGTTTGATTTCATCGATAAACAGTCGGCGTCGAGCAAAGGCGATAGCAACGCTGATACCCTATCGGCTGCTACTACTAATAAACCAAATATCGCTATCCTATTTGGGCGTGAAGATCGTGGATTAACCAATGAAGAGTTGGCTTATGCCGATTATCATATCCAAATCGATGCCAACCCTGCTTATCCTGTACTCAATGTCGCGTCAGCCGTGCAAGTAATCGCTAGCTTTATTTTTGCCTACGCGCAATCACACACTCAGACAGCGGATAGTTTAGATACTGCTTTGAGTACTACTACTCAGCCAATGCTCGATGTACATTTACGTCAGCAATGGGATGAACCCGCCATTACCCAGCAGCAATTGCAACAGCTGACTCATCGCACAACTGAACTGATGGTTCAACGTGGTTTAGCCGATAGCGAAAACTTGAAGTCATTACCATCGCGGCTGTCACGACTGGGCTCACGCTTACAGCTTGATCAAAAAGAGTATCAGCTATTAAGCGCATTAATTGCCAAACTTGCAAAAGACTAAAACTTTTAATATGCAAGGTTTCCGGCATTGAGTTTCTATTGCATTAGCAGCCGTAGCATTTACAAATCCTATGATTTTAAAAATGATATGATTCAATAATAAAAAGGAATTGATGATGAATTGGAACGTTTATTTGTCTGGAGAAATACACACTGACTGGCGACAAAAAATCATGCAAGGCGCGAAAGACAAAGGTTTAGATATTACCTTTACCTCCGCAGTGACTGAACATGAAGCCAGTGACGCCGCTGGTGACGTACTCGGTAAAGAAGATAATGGGTTCTGGCGCGACCATCAGTCATCAAAGGTGAATGCGATTCGCACCAAAAACATGATTCAAAAGTGCGATATTGCTATCATTCGTTTTGGTGATAAATATAAGCAGTGGAACGCTGCCTTCGATGCCGGCTACTGCGCGGCTTTAGGCAAGCCGTATATTACCCTTCATGCTGAAGATATTATCCATCCGCTAAAAGAAGTCGATGCGGCGGCAATGGCTTGGGCGCAAACGCCAGAGCAAGTTGTTGATCTGCTAAAATATGTTGTCAGTGATAGCTAAATCATAAATAATTGCCTGTAGATAAATTGTCAATGACTGGCATTTTATCTATCAGCCGTCTATTTTTATTTATCGCTCATCGCTATATTTTGTGCTGCAAAGCTGCTATAACTAAATAGATTGTAATCAAAAATACGATAGGACAATTTATGTCATTGCCAACTGCCTTATTCAAATCACTTTCACGCATCAAAAAAGACCTAACAGAAGATATCGATGCGGTATTTAACCGTGATCCTGCTGCGCGTAATAGTCTGGAAGTCATCTTGACTTATCCTGGCATCCACGCGCTCGTCCTACATCGCGGTGCCCATTATCTTTGGAATCATGAACAAAAACTGGCGGCGCGAGTAATTTCTTATGGCTCACGCATCATCACAGGTATTGAGATACACCCTGCTGCCAAAATCGGTCGACGATTTTTTATTGATCATGGTATGGGTATCGTGATTGGCGAAACGGCAGAGATTGGCAATGATGTGACGCTTTATCACGGGGTCACGCTTGGCGGCGTCTCTTGGAATAATGGCAAGCGCCACCCTACTTTGGAAGATGGGGTTATCGTTGGTGCTGGTGCTAAAGTATTGGGACCATTTACTGTCGGTAAAGGCGCCAAAATTGGCTCAAATGCCGTCGTAGTAAAGGCAGTACCAGCAGGTGCGACTATGGTCGGCAGCGCAGCTCGGATGATATCAGACCATCATGATGAAAAGGGCAATCCAATTGTCAAAAAAGTCGATGATGCCAAGCAGCAAGAAAAAGTAGCGCAAGCTGCTTCTACAGATAATGGCATAGATAAAAAGGCAGTAGATAAAAAATCAATAGATGAAAAAGCCACCAATCATTTAGCACGCGAAAACGCGTTTCGGGCTTATGGCATCGACCCTATGTCACAAGACCCTGTCGCCGAAGCCTTTGCTAAAATGCTCGAACACATTCAGCAATCAGAAAATCGCTTAGATCAATTACAAGCAGCGATGTGCAAAATCGATCCTGACTTTTGTAAAAAAGAATATGACAAACTTTGCTTAGAGGATATCGATGTGATTGGTCGTGCTGATATGGATGAGATAGACACTGAGCAGAAGTAATCTTCTAGCTGTCGTCGATACTGAATAAAAAAGAGGCCAAATGGCTTCTTTTTACATTTTAATCAATTGATAAACAATGCTTTACTGACTAGCTATTTAACAGACAATATTTATAAAAAAGATGAGTCAGGCTGCGTCAAAAATGCTATTTCTTCACTACTCGAAACCCGTCCCAAAATATCATTACGATGCGGATAACGACCAAAACGATCGATAATCACTTTATGTCTAAGCTCAGCATCCACGGTATCTGCATTGGTATATTGCTTAAATAGCTGTTCCGCCTGCTGATGAATCAGTTTTGATTCGCTGTGCATATAAGGCATCAATAAAAACTTACGCTCATCCATCGTTTCAAGCGCCTCTAATGCACCGGCAGCAACCGCTTCTTGCGCGAGCGCGAGACTCATCGCATCTTGGGCAAAAGCTGCTGGCGTATCACGGTAAATATTGCGTGAAAATTGATCCAATATAATTATTTCTGCTAAACGCCCCTTTATGCTGCTACGCCATGTATAAAACTCTGCAGCCTTCGCTTGCTCAAGTATATCGCTGTATCGCTCTATTAATAATTGATCAAACGCTATGTCTTTCTCAAAAAACTTCTCACTACCCGCCTCTTTAAAACAGAAATTTAATATGTCGTTATACATCATTTCCTCACTACATTATTTAAAACAGTCAGCCAAAAGCATTATTCAAAGCTATCATTTAAAAACATCAAGTATTGACTTTTGGTTTCATAATCACTAAGGAGTATTTAGCGATTGTGTCCTATACTCTTTCATTATTCATAACTAAAAAAATAGGAAAACTCATGGCGCGTTTACAAGATAAAGTTATCATTATTACTGGTGCCGCTCAAGGCATGGGCGAGACTCATGTGCGTTTGTGTATGGCAGAAGGCGCTAAAGTCGTCTTGACCGACATCAACTCTGATAAAGGCAACGCATTAGCAAAAGAGCTTGGCGATAGCGCTCTATTTATTAAGCATGACGTTACTAGTGAAGAAGATTGGACGCAAGTTGTTACAGCCACCCAAGATAAATTTGGCAAAATTGATGTACTGGTTAATAATGCAGGTATCACTACGCACAAATCTATTTTAGATACCTCAGTAGAAGCGTATCGCAAGATTCTAGAGATTAACCAGGTGTCGGTCTTTTTAGGCATGAAAGCAGTCATTCCAACGATGAAAGCCGCCAAACAAGGTTCTATCATCAATATCTCATCAATTAATGGCTTGGTTGGCGGCGCTATCGGCTATACCGATTCTAAGTTTGCGGTACGCGGTATGACCAAAGCGGCAGCATTAGAGTGCGCCCCTCATGGCATTCGCGTGAACTCCATTCACCCCGGCGTTATTGCTACACCGATGATTATGCAAGGCGATACCAAAGATGCGGTTGAAGCATTTGCCAAAACTATTCCGATGAGACGTGTGGCACAGCCAGAAGAAGTCAGCGGCATGGTGTTATTTTTAGCGTCTGATGACTCAAGCTACTCGACGGGTTCAGAGTTTGTCGTTGATGGTGGTTTGACCGCACAGTAGGCGTAATAGTTAAAATTTTTAAATGTGATATAGGCTGGGCATTTTGCTCAGCTTTTATTTTGAGAGGTTTTAAGCAAAACACTAGGGCGTGTCCTCAATAACTTTTACTTATTTAGAATAGCATCTAGGCTGCTTCATGTGACCTTTTAAAAAATGACCTTTAATCAACTCCTCTACCCCTGCTCTTTCATGCGCTTTGAATGGGTAACGATCTGCCATTACAATCCAATTAGACTCTTCAAATTCCTTATTACTGCTTAGGCTATTTTTATCAGAAACAACTTCTATTAATAGCTTTTCTATCAATAGCTTTTCTATCAATAGAATATCGATATCCATCGTAACTTTTTTTATTGGCGTCTGAGCTTCTGTTAGACGCTGTCTATGACAGTCACCTTCAAGATCTTTGAAAACCTGCTGTAACTGTTGCAGTGTTACAGGTTTTGTTAAACGTAAATAGACACACTGATTGGTATAATCGGGCTTTGGTTGCGCTTTGGTCGATGTAAAGTCAGGATTTTCAAACGCAGTAGATAACTGTATTTCCCCTAGCGCCGCTAGATCCTTTCGGACAAGCGGCAGATAATGTTTAGCTTGATAATTACTACCTAAAGCCAATAATACTGCCGTCACAGATTGTGTTTGCAACTGTTCAGGCGTCTGCTTTTTTAGAGTCTCAAGACTCAAATCAGCCAAATTTTTATGCATATTATGCATCATCGTCCTTGCTTACAACTGGCTTATCTTCGATGACCGTTGCATAACGCGTGATTTGAACCCCAACCGCATCGGCTTGCTTTATAGCAGTGGGCTTAGCAATGCTTAAAGTGATTTTATGACAGCTATATTTTGCAAGCAACTTATCAGCGATTTGCCCCGCTAAATGCTCTAGCAACTGCGCTTTAATCGCTTGGCACCACGCGCTCACATCATCGCAAACCGCTTTATAATTCAGCGCATCATTGACATCATCTGAGATAGCCGCACGGCTGATATCTGTTTCAAGTGCTATATCAATCAGCAGCGGCTGCGTGATTGCGCGCTCCCACGCGTAAACACCGATGACTGCTTCTACTGTTAAGCCTTTAACGAATACTACATCAGATTCGGTATGAAACATGCTCTCATCCTTGTTTGCTAAATTTTAATTAGATTTTGAACTCAGGTTTTTTAATTGGTTTTCTGCAACGCCTCTTCACGCAAACGCGCGGCTTTTAGCGCTTTACTAGGTCGATGACGCCATAAGTCAATGCTAAATAATAACAGACCAAACCAAATCAGACCAAACACTGCAAGACGCTGTAAATCAAATGGCTCGTTATAATAGAACACCGCTAAGAAGAAGATAAAGGTCGGCGTCAGATAATTCATAAAACTTAAAATGCTATAAGCAACGAGCTTGGTAGATTTATTAAACAATAATAGCGGTATCAAGGTAATCGGCCCTGCGATCATTAGTAGCCAAATATTGGGACTAAACCAAAAACTCAATTGACTACTGACCACATCTGATTGCCAGAACCACCATAAGCAAATCGGCACCAACATCGTTGTTTCGACAAACATGGCATCGACAGCCGTCAAAGGCGTCTGCCGTTGAATGGTGCCATAAGTACTAAAACTAAAGGCTAAAATCAGTGATATCCATGGCAAGCTACCAATCATAACTACTTGAATGACCACGGATAATAAGGCGAAACCGATGGCAACCCATTGCAGCGTACGTAAGCGCTCTTTGAATAAAATCATCGATAGTGCAACGCCCACCAATGGTCCGATAAAATAACCCAAACTGGCTTCGAGAATGCGGTCGTGATTGACGGCCCATACATAAGTGAGCCAGTTGGTGGCAATAATCAAACCCGATATAAATGAGAACGCGATCCATCTCGGGTTTTTCTTTAAGGTATCGATCCACTGCCAGCGCTTGGTGACTACCAACACGATAAGCAAGCAAGCAAACGTCCAAATAATACGGTGACCGATAATCTCGGTCGCATCGTAGGCGGCCAATTGTTTAAAATATAATGGAAACCCACCCCAGATAAAAAAGGCAATGAGTGCGGTGATGATGCCACGTCTGGTTGTCTTAATGGGCGTAACTGGTTTTTTGATGACGTTTTGGGTGGTCATAGTACAGTACAACTTTTTAGAGCAAAGCGCACTCTTGCCCCATATTAATTTCTATATCAATTCAATGGCAAAAGCGCAGGGTCACTACAGATAGGATACAAGTTAAAAAGCAATGCGCTCATGCCAATATAGGCATCAACACATTGCTAACGATAACAACTTTAAAAACAACATTTACATCAAGGCTAATGAGCAACTTTTTAGACTTTATTGAATGCTGTAGCCAGCATTTTACAATTCAGTACTTTAAAGCTCAGTGTTGCAAAAGCCAATAACACTATTCAGCAAGTTAATATAGTTTGTGGTATTAAACCGCAGCATTATCAACTTTAATAGACATTCCAATGTGATTGGCAAGCTCTGCAAATCCTGGGAAACTGGTATTGACGGTCTCAACGCCTTCAATAGTAATTTGCTTGGATGCACGTAAGCTGGCAATGGCAAAACTCATGGCAATGCGATGATCATGGTGCGAGGTAATGTGACCGCCACCAAAGACAGGCTGGCTATTATTGATATTGCTATTTTGACCCTCAATGCCTTTACCTTCGATGATTAGCCCATCTTCCGTCACGGTACAATCAATACCCAGTGTTTGTAATCCTTCTGCCATGACTGCAATACGATCAGACTCTTTTACACGCAGCTCTTTGGCACCAGTCAACACCGTACGACCTTGCGCACAGCTGGCAGCAATGAACAATACTGGGAATTCGTCAATCGCTAATGGCACTAAATGCTCTGGGATTTCAATACCTTTTAGGCTTGAGCTACGAATAGTGATATCTGCGACTGGTTCGCCGCCGACATGTGTCTCATTACTTAAGCTGATATCTGCTTGCATTAATTTTAAGATATCGATAATGCCCGTGCGTGTCGGATTAATACCTACTTGCGTCAAGGTCAGCTCGCTATTTTGGCTGATCGCAGCAGCGACCATAAAAAATGCCGCAGAGGATATATCAGCAGGGACAGCGATATCACCACCTGTGAGTTGTCCGCCACCTGCTACACTGATGCGGTTGCCATCAACCGTTACTGGATAACCAAAAGCTGAAAGCATACGCTCGGTATGGTCACGACTGACTTCCGGTTGGGTAACGGTTGTGGTGCCTTCTGCCCAAAGTCCAGCCAGCAACAAGCAGGATTTAATCTGCGCAGAAGCCACAGGCATCTCATAATCGATACCTTGTAATGGCTTACCAATAGTCGCTCGACCAGTGATACTAAGTGGCGCCGTACCACTATGACCCGTACTTTGAATGACTGCACCCATCTCGCGTAAAGGTGCGGCTACACGCTCCATTGGGCGTTTATTTAGGCTGGTATCGCCTGTCAACACGCTGTCAAATGATTGCGCCGCCAAAATACCAGCCAGCAGGCGCATGCTAGTACCTGAGTTGCCCATATACAATGGTGTTTTACTCGGTTTCAGACCGTTCATACCCACGCCATGAATGGTCAATTTGCCGTTATCAGGCCCTTCAATGGTCACGCCCATATCACGGAATGCTTGCAAGGTGGCAAGCGCATCTTCCCCTTCCAAAAATCCAGTGACATTGGTCACGCCTGTCGCAAGGCTGCCCAGCATAATGCTGCGATGCGAGATAGACTTGTCACCAGGAATGGCAATAGTGCCCAATACAGTATTGCTAGGAGTAATATTATAAGAAGCTGACATGGCAGAAGTATCCGTATAAGGGGTGCTGGCTAACATATGGCCAAAATGTCGCCGTGCGGCTTGCGCGCGGCCCAAAAGTCCCATCAGGGCGGTTGAATCTTTATCGATGATGAGCTGACGCATGGTCTGTAGGTAAACGCCATACTCATCAAGGGCGCTAACAATCGCGCTTTCGTTGGCAAAAAATATATCATGCCACATTTTAGGGTCACTGGCAGCGATACGGCTAAAGTCACGAAAGCCGCCCGCTGCATAGCGAAACATATCTAAATTATCATCATGGCTTGCCAGCTGCTCAACCAAATTGAAGGCAAGCAGATGTGGCAGATGACTGGTGTGCGCCAATATGCGATCGTGGTGTTCCGCATCCATTGACATAACGTTTGCACCTACCGCTTCCCATAACTGCCGCAGCTTAGCAATGGCGCTATTATGGGTCGTTGGTAGCTCGCAGATAATGACACTATGATTAACAAACAATGTCGCACGTCTGGCATGATATCCTGAATTCTCTGCACCCGCAATTGGATGTGCAGGCACCAATCCTGTCGGTAGCGAGCCGAACACCGCTTGAGCCGCATCAATGATATTGACCTTGGTGCTACAAACATCAGTAATGATGCAATCAGTGGCAAGTTGTCCATTATCCATCGCTGCTTTGATATCAATAAATACGGCTTGCACCGCTTGTACTGGTACGGCGATAACAATCAAATCACTACCAAACACTACTTCACTTAAGACAGCACTACCAGCGTCTAATAAGCCGTGCTGAATGGCTTCGTCGATGCTTGGTGTATGTCTATCAACCGCCACTAAGCGCTCACTTAGACCATTGTCTTTAATGGCTTGGGCAAGGCTCGCACCGATAAGCCCTAAACCAATCACACAAATCTGTTTAAATAACGGCGGCTGAGTATTCATAGACTGCATATTATTGTTTTGATTGCTTATGTTTTGATTGCTTATGTTTTGATTGCTTATGTTTTGATTGCTTATGTTTTGATTGCTTATGTTTTGATTGCTTATATTGTTTTGCTGGCGACTCACGGCTTTTCTCGTTAAACAAACTAGCGTCAGAATGACTAAAACAAGCCGACGCTAGTGTCATGAAAATGATTAATAAATTATTTACTTATCCAAAACGACCTAACATACTTCTGATCAATTATCAGTCAAGATTGAGCGCAGTGTATCAATCAGGCGCATATTTTCTTCTGCTACCCCTACTGTGATACGCAGCCAATGAGGTAAGCCATAGCCCTCTAATGGACGGACGATAACACCCTGCTCTAGCAATGCTTGATGAATAGAAGCAGCGGTGATGTCTTCCATCTCAACGGCTATTTCCACCATAATAAAGTTAGCATGTGACTTAATGAAACCCAACCCTAATGCGTCAAACTGCTTTTCTAACCAGCGCATTTGCTCATCATTCATCAGACGAGTTTTTTCAATAAAGTCTGAGTCAGCAAGTGCCGCCGCCGCCGCCGCTAAAGCCACTCTACTCACGTTAAATGGTTGACGGATTCGGTTGAGTAAGTCCGCGACAGCCACTGAGCTAAGCGCATAACCGACACGTAAACCCGCCAGTCCATAAGCTTTGGAAAAAGTGCGCACGATAACGACATTATCAAATTCATCTAACAACGCCCGATTATTACTCTCAGGGCTATATTCAATATACGCCTCATCTAATACCACCAATACCGAGCTTGGTATACTAGCCATAAATGCTCGTAACTCTTGAGGTTCAAGCTGTGTGCCAGTTGGATTATTAGGATTGGCGATAAAGACTATTTTAGTATTGGGGTTGTCTTGAACCGCTTGACTCATCGCTTTTAAATCATGCCCAAAGCGATGGGCAGGCACTTCTATACCTGTCGCCCCTTGTATTTTAGCCAACATCGGATAAACGATAAAGGCATATTGACTGTAAACGATAGCATCGTCAGCACCAGCAAAACTACGCGCTAAAATATCAAGCAAATCGTCAGAGCCATTACCCAAAGTAATCTGCTCCACACTGACATCATTGAAGTCAGCCAGCGCTTGTTTTAGATAGTAACCGTTGCCATCAGGATAACGTGCCAACTGACCCAATTGCTCAGTAATCGCTAGCGTGACGTGCGGTGAGCAGCCTCTTGGGTTTTCATTACTGGCAAGTTTTACCACATCTGAGACGCCATACTCACGCGTCAACTCTTCAATCGGCTTGCCCGTTTGATAAGGCACTAGCTCTAAAATACTATCGTAGGCAGGCACAAGCGGTGATAAATTTGACTCTACTGAATGAGATGACGGCATGATTTATCCTTAGATATGATTTTGGCAAGTGATGTGAGCCATTCGGCGTTATATCGTTGGTTCAATTTCAGAGCGAGTCAAGGGTAACCAAGGCAACCGAGTGCAGATGATTATGTGATGCTTCACGCAAGGTAAACGCCATGACTCTTTTACAGTAGAGGGACTATAGCACTGCTTTTGGATAAGAACCTAGAACACGCACATCTTTTACCAACGGACGGATATCAGCGATAGCAGCGCTGACGTTTGGCTCGTCAATATGACCATTCATATCGATGAAAAACACGTATGCCCACTTATTCGGACGCTCAGGACGGGTTTCGATACTGGTCATCGACACGCCATGATAAGACAAAGGCTTCAAAATCTCGATCAATGCACCCGCTTTGTCATGTGCTGATACGACGATAGACGTTTTATCCTGACCTGATGGCGCAATCGCTTCGTGACCGATGATAAGGAATCGCGTGGTATTGCTCGGGTTGTCTTCGATATTTGAATATAGCTTATGCAAGCCATATTCAGCAGCAGCCACATCACCTGCGATTGCCGCTGAATGCCATTCGTTTTTCAAGCGGCGGGCCGCTTCGCCGTTGCTCGATACCGCCACGCGCTCGACATTCGGGTAATTGACATCGAGCCAATGACGACACTGCGCTAGTGACTGCTGATGCGAGTAAATACGGCTTAAACCATCAAGTTTGGTATGTTCAGCGACCAAGAAATTCTGATGAATCGGCAGCTCAACTTCTCCAATTATCTTTAAGGTAGAAGACAAAAATCCATCTAACGTATGGTTAACCACACCCTCAGACGAGTTTTCGACTGGCACCACACCATACATCGCTGTGCCTGCTTCAACTTCACGGAATACATCAGTGATGGTGGTCATTGGTACGGTATCAGCGGCTTTACCGAAATGCTTGAGCGCAGCAGCATGAGTAAAAGTACCTACTGGTCCCAAGAAAGCAATGCGCTGCGGTGCTTCTAAGTCAAGGCAGACCGACATAATTTCACGGAACAACCGCGCCATTTTGTCATCAGCGATCGGACCTGTGTTGCGTTCCATCACCGCTTTTAGCACTTGCGCTTCACGCTCAGGGCGATAAAAAATAGGATTGCTATTGTCGGCAGTCGGGTTATTGACAATGTGTTGTTTCTTTACTGCGGCCACTTGCTGAGCCAACTTGGCACGGTTATTAATCAATGTCTGGATTTCGCAGTCTACTGTATCAATACTTTGGCGAATATCGTCCAAAAATGCTTTTTCAGTTGCAGTATCGTTAGCCCCTGCGATGGCTTGATTTAGCTTATCCATGTTTTGCTCTGATGACTGCTCACTCATTACCGCCTATCCTTTTTCTAAAATTATTACTGAGTTTTTTACTAGTTAGGTACTGCTTTTTTAACTTTGAAGGCTTCAAGTATTTCTAATTATCGACAACCAATCATTTCATTATTGAATCAGCACTCAATGACGGTCAAAGGTGTCAAGCATACTAGCAATGATATTCGATAGGAATCACACTAAATAGCAGGCAGCCTCTCAAAAGCACCCTGCACGGCGAGCGCTATCGTCTACTATTGCCGTATGTTAGTCACACACACCAGCATGCAAATGTAGCAGCCAGATCGCTGACCCGCTCTACTATAACAAAAACTATCGACAGTGCCCATGTGTAAATGCGCGTAAATTCGTCAATATTGGCAAACAGAGGCAATATGGCAGCGATGCACGGCAAAACTATGAAGGAACATCCACTCAAAACTATGTTACAGTCTAAAACTGATAGCAAATAGCACTATAAAGTAGAAAATTACCACGTAACTGAACACAATCTGTTTTTGATCAAAAAGGATATCTGATGAGCGCATTACAACAGCTTCGTACCATGACCACCATTGTCGCTGATACTGGTGACCTTGCCGCCATTGCGCGCTTAAAACCTATCGATGCGACCACCAATCCAAGCCTCATTACCAAAGCACTCCTCCATCCTGACAACCAAGGCATGCTGTCAGAAACCATGAGTCGTCATAATGGCAATATAGATGCAGTGATTGACGCGCTGACCATTCAGGTTGGCTGTGATATTTTAGAGCTTATTCAAGGCCGCGTCTCTACCGAAGTGGATGCTCGTTTGTCTTATGACACTCAGGCGACGATTGATAAAGCCTTAGTATTTATGGAAGCTTACCAAAAAGCAGGGGTTAACTCAGAGCGCGTATTAATTAAAATGGCCGCGACATGGCAAGGGATTGAGGCAGCACGCTATCTTGAAACCCAAAATATTCACTGCAATTTAACGTTGTTATTTGGACAGCATCAAGCAATTGCCTGTGCCGATGCAGGTGTGACATTGATATCGCCTTTCGTTGGTCGTATTTTAGACTGGCAAAAACGCCAACAAAATCGTCAAAACGTGCCCGCTTCTGATGATATGGGCGTGCAGTCTGTAAAGCGCATTTATCAATACTACAAGCAGCATAACTATAATACGCAAGTGATGGGCGCAAGCTTTCGCTCGACTGAACAGATATTAGCGCTAGCAGGGTGTGATCTATTGACCATCGCGCCTGACCTTATCGACGCGCTGGCAGCGATGGATACTGAGGTGATACAGCAACTGTCACCTAGCATGTCATTAGATGTAGCCGACATGAAACGCGTGAGTCTAACGCGAGAGGAATATAGTAGCGCCTATCAACAAGACACGGTTACACAAGATTTATTACCAAAAGGTATCGACGGCTTTATTGGTGCTCGTGATGAGCTTGCTCAGATGTTAGCAGCGATGCGTCATTGATATGAGCGTCGAGCGTTATAAACAGTGATGAGTATGATCAACATTTTACAAACCTCAGTCGCAGGTTATAAAAGAAATTTGCCTGCTAATAGTAAGTTGGCTATCATGGCTCACTTCTCACAACAAGAAGCAAGGCTTGATTATGAAACGGCTATCAGTGTTATTAGTGGGTGGTGTTCTAGCAGTCAGCACGCATGCAGTGAACTGGTCAAAAATATCAGAAAGTCCTACTGGATCAATTTTTAGCTTAGACTTGGACTCTATTGAAAGCTCCGACATCAATATCATAGACGAAAAAAATGTCGAAAACATCACCGTATCTATCCGCAGAACATACCCTGCACAAAAAGATGAAACAAAAGTAGATAAGGAAGGTAAAGAAAAAGCGATTCATCATAGCGATCAGCAATTGCTCATCTCTTGTAAAGACGCCAGTTACTATAAACGCGCTTACGTTAACTATGATGCCAATAATAAGGTATTAGAATCTTGGCAATCAGAAAAACCCATATTAACCACCAAAGATTTTAAGATAACCAAGCCAAAAACGATTAGTCGTATGCTAATAGAACAGGCGTGTAAAACTTACCTTACCAGCAAGACAAGTAACGTACGTTAAGACAAAGCAAATACAGGCAATTAAAAAAGCGTTGCCAGTTTTAAGCCTTTAAAACCGTATAGACAGGCACTGGAAATTCGCCATGCAAATCAACCAAATCTAGCAATACTAACGCCCCCACCACGGTATGGTCTGCCGATTTACACAGCTCATAAGCGGTGGTTAAAGTGCCACCTGTGGCTAAAATATCATCGACCAATAGCACGCGCTCAGGCGGTAGATTGTTTTGCATCTCAAGAGTATCTTTACCATATTCTAGAGCATACGCTTTATTGGCAACGGGCGGTGGCAGCTTACCGGGTTTACGTAGCAAAATCATCCCTTTGCCCAATCGACCTGCAAGCAAACTTGCAAAGACAAAACCACGCGCTTCAACTGCCCCTAGACAATCTACCTCGTCCATCACACCTTCAGGCAGTGCGGCGAGCAATGCATCTATCACCTCATTAATATGACTGCGCAGTAACGGCGTAATATCATAAAAATCAATGCCGACTTTCGGGAAGTCTGGTACTGTGCGAATCACTTGCCAGAAGGGATGATCCGTATTGAGCTTATTAGACGACTCATTTTCGACATTTTTAGATGTAGCGGCAGCATTAATGCTCATGGTAACCCTTAGCGTATATGACTTAGATAATGTAATTTAGATAATAATATATCAACGATAAATGATGGCTAATACTGTGAATTTAGCGGCGCTTATTATAACATAATTGATAGAAATATCGCAGTTGCGCACGTAAGCGTACAGGTGCTTACTGACAGACAGAAGACCTAAACCCCTTGATAAAAACCAATCAATCTCAATATACAAGTGTAAACTTAACGACGAAAATCACGGTTATATGCTAAACTATGTGCGCTTTTACAGTCTCATTTAACGGCTGTGGTTGCAAGTATGCACGTCAAAAACACCCTGTAACACGGATTATAAACACTGATAATGCTCGATAGGACTATTTATGAAACGTTATGAATGTATCGTCTGCGGCTGGATATATGATGAAGCACTCGGCTGTCCCGAAGAAGGGATTGCGCCAGGCACTAAATGGGATGACATCCCTGATGATTGGACCTGCCCAGAGTGCGGTGTGGGCAAGCTTGATTTTGAGATGCTTGAGCTGTAATAGACGACCCTCTAATTAGGACACTTCATGACAACATCGAATGACATCAAACCATCGGCAACCCTACCAGAAGACTTAGGTGGCTACCCTACTCCTGAGTGGCAAAAGTTTGGCGCGCACCAATGGCGAGACTCTGACCTTAGCAAGCATCTGTATCAATCAATGATTGATATCGGCGATGGCATTGAGCTGTGTGTTGAGGCAGGTGGCAATCCTAATGATCCACCACTGCTCATGATTATGGGACTTGGCTCACAGATGATATTTTGGCCAGATAATTTTATCAAGCGCCTTATTGATGCCGGTTTTTTTGTCATTCGTTTTGATAATCGTGATATTGGTCTGTCTTCTAAAGTGCAGATTGATGGACTACCGCGTATCAGTCAGCTAAAAATGATGATGCGCCTGCAAACGGGGTTGTCCAATAAAGGTACGCAAGTGGCTTATAATTTAACAGATATGGCAGAAGATACCGCTCGTTTGATTAAGGCGTTGCAGTTGGGGAAAACCCATCTGATTGGGGCTTCGATGGGCGGCATGATTGCGCAAATCGTAGCGGCACGTTATCCAAGTTTAGTACAGCGCATGGCGTTGATGTTTACCACGACCAACCGTGCATTTTTAAAACCACCAAAACCTAGGCAGCTATATACCCTGATCAACCGCCCTGAAAGTCATTCTGAGCGCGATATCGTGCGCCATAGCGTGTGGTTTATGAAGACAGTCGGTACGCCTGGGCATGTCAACGTACGTATGGTGCGTGAAATTGCCAAATTGCGTTATCAGCGCAACTTTCATCCGCTCGGCACGGTACAACAGCTCAATGCTATCTTGGCATCAGGCTCTATTAGCAGGTTTAGCAAGCAAGTCAAAGCGCCGACTATCGTACTGCATGGTAGCGCAGATGGACTACTGCCCGCCTCACAAGGTCGTGTGGTTGCCAAGACCATTCCGAATGCCAAGTTTCATTTAATCGAAGGCATGGCGCATGATATTCCTGAATACTATCAACCTTATATGGTCGATTTAATCAGCAATCATTTATTAGACGAATAATTTTAGTTGTCACACAATTCATAAAAAAGAGCGTAAACCCTATGAATCAATAGTAGGATTTACGCTCTTTTTTATGCTGGATATTTTACCTAGGTCATTAGATCATGTAGGTCTTTATATTTGGACGCGCCGCTTAATCACAGCCCACTCCTGTGCCCTCTTTATCGATACACATTTTATTGCCGTTTTTTAGATTGCCAATCCACGCTTTACCACCAGTAAAGGTGAAGGCGGGTTTGCCTTGATAAAGATCACCAGCTGACACACCGCTATTGGCAAAGCGAAAAGGAATCACCAACTCGCCACCAAGATTAACAAAGCCCCAGTTTTCATCGATGCGCACGCCAGCCAAGCCTTCGGCAAAGGGACGCACCTCGTCAAAAGAATAGGTAATCATGGTCACATTATTATCATCGATAAACCCCCATTTGCCATCTTGCTGACGCGGTTGTAGCATCGTAAAGCGATTGGGAAGTGTCTGGTTGGATGAGGATGCATTGCCATTAGCGCTGGCAGGTGCTCGTGGCGTCGTGGATTGCTCGTTGTTACTACCATTTGGGTCACTGGTCGTTTTGCCGTTTTCATCAATCCAACTGATCGCTTGATTTTTACGTACACGGGCGACACCATTTTGGTAATCATCAATGTCACTAATCACGGACGAAAACGGCACGATGGTTTTATTACTAGTAGTAATGACCCCATATTTACCATCCTGCTTTACCACGATACGCCCGTTAGAGACGGGACGCGCCCAACCCTGTCCTTCTTTAAGCACATCATACATCGCAGGCACTACTTCACGACCTTGCATATTAAGATAACCGACATGACCGTTGCGCAGTACAGGCAGTAGACCTGCCGATATCTTACTGGCATCAACTTTTTGATAACGTGATAAATCAACGACGCTTTTGCCCTTACTATTCATCAGAGCAACTGGCGCGCCGAAATCTTTTGTCGCCAAAAAATAGCCGCTATTTGCCGTACAAGCCACGTTTTTATAATAACTTTTTGGAATTTTGCAACTGGCCGCTTGTACGCTTGGCGCCATAAATAGCGTAATAGCAAAGATGGCGATAGCAAAACCAGATGTCGATAGTCGTTGTTGTAGGGATAATGAACGTCGCAACATAGATGAACCTAGGCTAATGGTATTGAAGTACTTGAGGTAAAGACTAATAAGAAACTATCCTGTTTTATTGTGCCACTACAGAGATTATAAACCACTAGATTAGCAAATAGTGATATCTACGCCAACATCGTTCCTGTAAGAATGTCTCCACCATATATTCGTATTGTTATAGATACTTTCTTATATGAGTGAAGCTTAAGGTCATCATTGATTTTATACCTAGCATATACAGAGATAAAACCTGATATCGTGATAATAAATCAAACAATAAGCATAAATGATAGTTTGACCATTTCATTTTAGCGTCAAAACCTAGACAATACGGCTTGTATTAGCGTCAGTATTCATTGGCGTTATCGTTGATACAGTAAGATAAAATAATAATATGGATATAAGGATATTGTATGGCGATTGCTTCTTCACGCTCTGCCTCTACTGGGTTGGTCATTGGTTGTATTATCTTTGGTCTGGGTAGTTTGATTGTCGCTCACGTTGATATTGGCGGTTGGGCAATGGCATTTTGGCGCTTGGCTATTTCAGGTGTCGTATTCGCTGTATTGGCCAAAATCATGGGACAGCGTCTACCCCGCTCAAGGCGCGCTATTTTTTATGGTTTATTATCAGGTGTCTTTTTAGGCTTAGATCTGGCGCTCTGGCACGAGAGTATTTATGCGGTCGGCCCTGGTATCTCAACTTTATTGAATAGCCTACAGATTTTCTTTTTAGCCGCCATTGGGTTTTTATATTTTAACGAACGCCAATCTATATTGCAGCTCATCAGTTTGTTTTTAGCCATGTTTGGTGTGGCCATGATAGGCAGTCCTGAGTTTGCGCATAACAGCGCTGCCACTTGGGGGTTCGTCACTGGTATCGTCTCAGGGGCAATGCTAGCAGCATCGATGACTTTTATCCGTAAGACGCATGATACTGAACCCACACCTATATTTATGCTGATGCAGCTGATTAGTATCGGTGGTGTATTGGCGATGATTGTTCCTATGTTTGTGTTTGATATGGGTCATATTTTACCAAACACTTGGTCTGAGATTGGCTGGGTGCTCATCTACGGTACGGTGATGCAATGCTTGGCGTGGGGGCTAATTGCCTATTCCATTCCTAAGCTGTCTTTGGCGTTAACTGGATTATTATTATTATCAGAACCTATTGCCGCATTGGTCATTGATTATAGCTGGCTGGACAAACCAATTAATAGCTTACAGTGGAGCGGTGCTCTGTTGACCATGTTTGCAATCTATTTGGGCTCACTGAAACCTAAGCCGCGCGCCCTACGACGTTATCGGTTTTTCTCAAAATTTTACAAGCGAGACTACAAGTAGCTTTTATTCTGCATTTTTATCGTGCACTTGCTGCCACTCCATAAAAAGCGCCCATGCTACCGATAGCATGGGCGCTTTTTATGGAGTGATATACGCTGTTATCGTCGTTATCTGATAGGTATAAAACCTCAGCATCATAAAAGCTGATTACTTAGCCAATGATTGATGAGCAGCCTTCGCTTCAGATCCTTGGTTAAATAACGCATTTAAGACAATCGCTGCCAAAGTCGCCGTACCGATACCGCCCAAATCAAAGCCGCCTAAATGCAAACTAAAGTTACCGGTACCCATAATAACGGTCACGGCCGCGATAATTAGATTGCTGTTTTTGCTAAAGTCGATACGACTGTCTATCCAAATTTTGACGCCTGCAATAGCAATCAAACCGAACACCACAATGGACGCACCGCCCAATAAAGCGGCTGGTATCGTCTGAATGATGGCACCAAATTTCGGTGATAGCCCTAACAAAATAGCTACCACGCCTGCCACGACAAATATTGTTGTGCTATACACCTTAGTCACCGCCATCACACCGATGTTTTCAGCATAAGTCGTCACACCAGTACCGCCAAATCCTGCTGAAAAGGTGGTTGCCAAACCATCAGCAAAAAATGCTCGACCCATATAAGGCGTGACACGAGCTTTGGTCATACCTTCGACAGCCTTAAAATGCCCTAAGTTTTCAGCCACCAAAATAAAGGCCACAGGCGCAATCAGAATAATAGCACTCATCTCAAAGCGAGGCGTATGGATACTAGGTAAGCCAAACCACGAAGCAGCTGCCACACCACTAAAGTCAATCGCCGTACCAAAACCCATGACGTTGGTCATGATAAAATAGGCAAAATAGGATAATATTAAACCAACCAGTAATAGCAGACGACGCAGCATACCACGTGTAAAGACAGCCACACCACTGATGAGTAATACGGTCAAGGTAGCCATCCAAGCATCAAACTGATTGGCAGACACCCCTTGAATGGTCACTGGCGCTAAGTTGAGACCAATAATCATCACAATAGCACCAGTAACGATAGGCGGCATCAAACGCTCAATCCAGCCAGTACCCGTTTTCATCACCAGCAGCCCAATTAACGCATAAATGATACCGCAAGCCATGATGCCGCCCAAAGCGACATTCAAATTACCATTGAACCCTGCGCCTGCATAAGCTGTCACAGCGATAACGGGACCAATGAAAGCAAAACTTGAGCCCAAATAGCTCGGCATGCGCCCACCAGTGATCAGAAAAAACATCACCGTACAGATACCTGACATCAAAATGGCTAAGTTGGGATCAAAGCCCATTAACAGCGGCGCAAGCACGGTCGCACCAAACATCGCAAAAGTATGCTGTACACCTAATAGCACGCTTTTTGACGGTGGCAAATATTCATTGATACCGACTGGATCACGATCTAAATCGCCTTGATACGGACGCCATGTCGGAAACCAGCGTCCATTTTCAAAGTCTGGATTGTACGGAGGACTGATCGCCGCAGCCTCTAATCCAGGTTCAGCAGATGGTGCTTGAGCGCTGTTTTCTAAAGGCGAGGAAGGGTCTTTTTGAGAGGGCATACACGCTTGTCCTATGTAAACTGGGCTAAAATAATAGACAACAGTAAATGAAAAATAAAAATTGCTTTAAATCAGGGCATCAATCGGCAAGAATATGTGGCTAGAAATTATAATAACGAGTAAAATCCGCATCTTTTCATTTATAATATGTCGCCCTGACTCATTCATTTATGTTGCAATATGGCAAACCAAAAGTATTATTTGGTATGATGACCATGTTTTGGTAGATGTATGTGGTCGGATATGTTTAACTAAAAAACGGTTATGGTCGCTTATGACTCAGTGTACTCTGCAGCGACAATCAACTTACAGGATGTTACATAGCCATTAGCTCCGAGCATGATAGCGGAGTTTCAAAACAAATAAAAGTTATTATTCAATCACCATTTTTCCTCTTTTGCGTTAATACTTCCATGGGCGGTGCTTCCTCTATACCTTTGTCGGTGCTATAAGCGAGAGCTGCCTGTTATATTCTCAATGAAAGTGCCTAAAGCAGCTATACAACATGTTAGTGCACTTAAAAAACTTGGTAAGTTATTATGATTAGTGTTTTTGATTTATTTAAAATCGGTATTGGCCCATCAAGCTCACACACGGTAGGACCCATGGTCGCCGCCAATCTTTTTTTGGGCTCATTAACCAAGCAAACAGAGCTGAAGGCTATTACAGGTGTTGAGATTGAGCTTTATGGCTCTTTGGCAGCCACAGGCAAAGGACATGCAACCGATACTGCTATATTGTTAGGGCTGCTTGGGCATGCTCCTAGTACGATCGATACCCGTTTGACCAGTCAATATTTGTCACCGATTTTTTCAGACAAACAGCTCAATATAGCAGGCACGCATGTTATTGCCTTTGAGACAGAGCGCGATATTCACTGGTATGACGAAACCGTTTTGCCCTACCATCCTAATGCTTTGACTATCCGCGCATTATTGACCGACGGCAGTCATTATCAACAAACCTATTATTCGGTAGGTGGCGGCTTTGTTATCAATGAAGAAGATGCCACCAATCCGGATGAAGATAACGCCACGCCGACCATTGACGCCATTCCTTACCCCTTTAATAGCGCCGCAGAATTGCTGGAGCAATGTTGTCAACACCACTTAAGCGTTAGTGAATTGGTATTGGCAAATGAATGTCATTACCGCAATCAATCAGAAGTTTTTGCTTATTTAGACTCTATTTGGGAGTCAATGCAGGACTGCGTGACGCGAGGCTGTCAAAACAGTGGCATATTACCTGGTGGCTTGGATGTAAAACGCCGTGCCCAAGCATTACATCTACAATTGTGCGCCGAGAAAAACCAACCCATTACCAAAAATGACAAACTCGCTGCCATGGACTGGATTGATTTATATGCCTTGGCGGTCAATGAAGAAAATGCCAATGGTGGAAATGTCGTCACTGCCCCCACCAACGGTGCAGCAGGTATTATTCCTGCGGTGATGCATTACTATCGTGACTTTTTATCAAGCTATAGCCAAGATGGTGCACGCAAGTTTTTGTTAAATGCGACTGCTATTGGCAGTTTAATCAAACAAAATGCCTCCATCTCTGGCGCTGAAGTTGGTTGCCAAGGTGAAGTTGGTTCTGCTTGTGCCATGGCAGCTTCTGCATTGGCAGAAATCTTGGGCGGTGATCCAGCTAAATGCCTTAATGCGGCTGAGATTGGTATTGAGCATAACTTAGGTCTAACATGCGACCCTGTAGGCGGTCTAGTGCAAGTGCCTTGTATCGAGCGCAATGCCATGGGCGCCGTCAAAGCTGTCAATGCGGCACGACTTGCTTGCCGCGGTAATGGACAGCACTTTGTCTCTTTAGATAAAGTGATTGAAACCATGAAAGTCACTGGTGCGGATATGCTAGATAAATACAAAGAAACCTCACGAGGCGGTCTTGCCGTTTATGCAGACAATCGTATCCCTACTGCCACTCATGGCGTCAGTGTAAAATATAGTCAGTGCTAGAGCGTTCTCTAAATTCGATTGACTGTTATCCAAATGGGGATACGTTCTAACATAACGATCGTTTAATATAGCTTATCCTGACATCACATTCCCAAGTATTTGCTAAAATAAAAAAGACCCCTAATTCTGTATTAGGGGTCTTTTTTATTTTGGTCAAATATGCTCATCAACTAGACATGCTCAATGATTCATTACTCAGCTGTTTTTGAAACCACTTCGTTTAGAATCCAAACTGGCTTAGCCATGTTAGTATTTTCATCCATCATGACTTCTTGGCGAACATCTAGAATATAACGATAGTTTGGCTCATAAGTGAAGCCCTGAATATTACCGTTTAAAGGTGTGTAGTTTTTCTGATAAGTCTGACGATACTGTAAGCATTCTGCTTCAACCTTAGTACCCTCAGCTGTTGACAGCTCACAGACGGCTTTCAGTGGTGCTACTTCTATTTCAAAACTTGGAATGTTAACCACTTTAACATTCATAGGTTGCCCATCGACAACCATCGTACGTTCGTTATCCATACCCATGGTAGAGCAACCTGACAGGGCAAAGGCGGTCATTACTGCTGCAAGTACTAATTTTTTCATTATTAAATCCTCAGTTAATTGTTATAAATACATTATTAATGGTTTGAGATTATTGTTTTGGACACATCATGCTGGTAAATATATTTTAAAAATATCAGTCAATTTTTGCGATGGGTGTAATACTACTGTCGATATTGAGCCAAGCAAGAGTATTCACCTGATTTAGCTTTACCGAATAAACCTATTAAGTCTCAATAATGTCGTCTATTGTTTGTTTACTGAGGTCAGTATAGAGCGCAACTCGTCTTCTGCTCTATAACTGCTTTGTAAAGTAACGTCAGCTTTTGCAACTGTTGTTAATCGCGCGTATTGAATAGTAGAGTAAATTGATACTGAGAAAAATTTACACATCAAAAAGCCAGAGTGATAGTCACTCTGGCTCAGTTATTCATTAAAAAGTATTTTACTTAGCTGACAGTGATAACCCTTAACTACGATAATCCGCATTAATTTTGACGTAGTCATATGATAAATCGCAGGTGTATACCGTATCGCTAGCATCGCCGCGAGCAAGATCGATATGAATGGTAATCTCAGGGCGACTCATGACGGTCTTACCTGCCGCTTCCGTATAACTAGGGGCGACACCACCATTCTGGCAAATCATGACTTCATCTAGATAAACATCCACTTGTTCCGTATCCAAGTCTTCGATACCAGCATAACCCACTGCCGCTAAGATACGACCCCAATTGGCATCGCTAGCGAAGAATGCGGTTTTGACCAACGGTGAATGCGCGACCGCATATGCCACATCGCAGCACTCTTGCGTTGTTTTGCCATCAGTGACGTTGACGGTCATAAACTTGGTAGCACCCTCGCCATCACGTACGATTAATTGCGCCAGACGAACAAACACCTCGGTCAAAGCCGAAAATATAGCCTGATAATGCGGATGTTCTGGACTATCAATGATATCTGAGCTGGCAGCACCCGTGGCGATCAACACACAGCAATCATTGGTTGAAGTGTCGCCATCGACAGTGATGCGGTTAAAAGACTGCTCATTAATGGCACTTAGCATTTCTCGTAATAGGTCAGCAGCGATATTGGCATCAGTTGCCACATAGCCCAACATGGTCGCCATGTTAGGGCGTATCATGCCTGAGCCTTTTGACATACCTGTCACATGATAGCTAATACCCGCCACGTCGATTTTTTGGCTAGCGAGCTTCGGAATCGTATCTGTGGTGCGAATACCATTCGCCGCGGCAAGCCAATTGTCAGCCCCCAAATTGGCAAGTGCATTATCTAAGCCCGCGATGACCGCATCGCTATTTAATGGCTCGCCAATGACACCGGTCGAGAATGGCAATATTGCATTACTATCCACGCCAGCCTTACTCGCCAGAGCGGCACAGATATCAACGGCGCGACGTTTGCCATCAGCGCCCGTCCCAGCATTAGCATTACCCGTGTTGGTCACCAAATAGCGCGGGCTGGCCTTGGCAAAATGCTCGCGTAATACCCGTACAGGCGCTGCACAGAAGGTATTTTTGGTAGTCACAACCGCTGTGGTCGCGGTATCAGCGATCTCAATTACTACTAAATCATCTCGGTCTTTATAGCGTACGCCTGCGGCAGTGGCGCTTAGCTTGATTCCTTCGATAGGATAAATAATATCAGGTACTGCAACATTTCCGACTGCCATGGTTTAACCCTTATTGTGAAATTTTTATCATTATTTATCACGGATGATGCGATAAACACTGAGGTGCGTTGAGCCTTCAACCATGATGCTACGGCTGGTGAAGTATCAAACGCGACCTATATAAATATTACCGTTTTTTTAAATCAAATGCCGACCAAATTGGCGCATGATCAGACGGTTTTTCCATCGCCCGTAGCTCATAGCTAATCCCAGCATCAACACAGGCCTCAACAAGATCCGAGCTGCACAAAATATGATCGATACGCAAGCCACGTTTCGGCTCATCATTGAACCCACGACTGCGATAATCAAACCAGCTATATAGCTCTGTGCTCTCTGGATAATGTAAGCGATAGGTATCTGTCAGCTCGCGTGACATCAGCGCCGCATACCACTCGCGTTCTTCTGGTAAAAACGAGGTCTTCCTATTTTTCAACCAGCGCTTAGCATTGACGTCGCCAATGCCAATATCAGTATCTTCTGGGGCAATATTCATATCACCCATGATTATGAGCGAGCGACCTTCTGCTTTTAGGGTATCGATATACGCCATTAAATCTGCATAATAAGCCCGCTTCATCGGGAATTTGGTCGGATGGTCTTGGCTCTCTCCTTGTGGAAAATAACCATTGAGCACATCAATTTCACGACCGTCAAATTCATAGCGGGCATGGATAAAACGCTTCTGTGCCTCGTCATCTTCACCAGGGAAACCTTTTTGCACAAATATAGGTGCAACCTTGGATAGTAGCGCCACACCATAATGGGCTTTTTGACCAAAGTACTCTACGTGATAGCCCAGACTCTCTATATTCTCTAGGGGGAATTGCTCATCATGTACTTTTGTTTCCTGTAGACCCATCACATCAGGATCGATCACTTCTCGCACAGCCTCAAGCTGATGTTGACGTGCGCGAATACCATTGATATTAAAACTGACAAAACGGGTCATAAATTATCCTATACTAATTGATGAAAATACGGTGCTAATATAAAGAAATGGGCTATGAAAGTGCACAATCCGCTATCATAACAGACGTCGACCGACCTAACTGTTGCGCGCCCTGATATCTTAAGCTAGAGTAGTTGTGGTTAATATGGCTGCTATCAAATTTTGGCCATCGAATCATGAACATCGAACAATATTTATTAAAACAATGACCGAGCATCTTTATGATAAAAAATAACAGCAAAAATACAAACACAGTGGCAAGTGTAGACGGCGAATATACGCCATTGTTTACCAAAAATTATAACGTCTATATTAACCATACTGATGCCGGCGGTATAGTCTACCATGCCAATCATTTGGTGTTTTTTGAAAACTGCCGCCGTGATTGGTTTGGGGAACTGAATTTGAATGGGTATTTTTTGCAGACTGACGATGGAGAAATTCAGCATTTTGTCGTCAGTCAAGCAGACTTGCAATACAAAAGAGCTATTTTGTTAGATGAAGTCATCAGTGTGCGCATCGATAAAGTCGAGTTAAAACCTGCCAGCATTATCTTTTACCAGAGCATTTATCGTCACAGCCCAGACAGCCTTTCTTCTGATTATGCTAATAGCAATGCTAATGCTAGCAGCTTATTAAGTAGTGGCAAAATCGTCATTGCTTGTGTGCAAAACCAAGTCAAAACCAAACCGCTATCCAATAGTAAGGCAGATACTGCGGTTGCTAGTGCCACGCCCATGCGCCCTATTCGTGTTCCAAAGCATTTACGCGATGCCATTGAGCAAGCGATCCACGAGCAGCTGAATGCTTAGTGGCTGGATAATTAGTAGTTAGATACTTAATGATTGGATATTTAGTGGCTGAATAATTGGCGATAATGACTTATGCATCTTCATAATAATAAACCGATACTGATATTCGAGAATATTCAGGTACATAGTAAACGTACAGCCAGCATACCTGCCTATAATGATAACAAGGTTGGCGATAAAAGTATTAATAACAAAAATATGGAAGCCATAGAAGCCACAACATCTGCGCTATCTACCATTTATCAAAGATGGATCAGCAAACTAAGACCAAACACTGTCTCTCAGCCAATCATACCTGCTCATCAACGATTATTAATCGATGGCGCCACAGGCAGGCTGTTAGCAGGTCAAGTAACCGTGTTGACAGGCGGTTCTGGTAGTGGTAAATCGGTATTATTACGGGTATTGGCTGGACTATTGCCAATGAGCGGCGGCAATGTGCGTTTGCGCCGTGATGACCAATCAACCAGTAGTGCTTATTGTAGTATCCATGATACTGCACCGATACAGTGGCGCACGCACGTTGCCCTACTCGCCCAGCACCCACAATTATTAGAAGGCAGTGTACTTGAGAACTTGCAAATGCCTTATCAGCTACAAGCGCATCAGCACCTTGACTTTGATATCGACTGGCATATCGCACAGCTTGAGCAATTGCAACGCAGCGCTGACTTTTTGCAGCAAGAAGTCTATCATCTATCGGGCGGCGAGCGGCAACTGGTCAACACGTTACGCCTCTTACAATTGAACCCACGGGTGTTGTTACTAGATGAGCCTACTGCGGCCCTAGACAGTGACACATCAGCCCAGCTCGTCAATCTACTCATGAATTGGTTACAGGCAGATAAGCAGCGTACATTACTGTGGGTAACTCACGATACACAAGACATCATGCCGTTAGCCGATCAGCATTGGCAGATGCAAGCAGGGGCATTAACTGAGATATTCTAATGTTGAGCTAAGCCTGTCATGTCACTCTTTAAGATGACTTTTCTTAACAAATTCGCATTAACGTCTATCTTATATTCGTCAGTTTATATAATGAGCCACTATGAGCGGTACAGATGATATACAAGTATTTTTAACTTACGGTGATATTGCCCTTGCCAGCAGCTTAATTATCATCGTTCTTATTATCTCTTGGCGGCTACGCTTACAGCTGACCAAAACGCTGTTAATCGCGGCTATCCGCACGGTGCTCCAGCTTAGTTTTATCGGTTTAATATTGGCATGGATTTTCGCTCGTGAACAGTGGTATGAAGTCCTGTTAATTTTGACCATCATGACCTTGATTGCAGGCGCTGCTGCCAAAAATCGCGTCAAACGTAGCTATAGAGGTTTGTTAACTGACACTTTGTTAGCAGTAAGCGCTTCGGCTATATTAGTCACTGCCATAGCCATCATGGTTATTTTAAAAGTACAGCCTTGGTACACACCGCAATTCGTTATTCCTATATTGGGGCTAATATTGGGCAATTCGCTCACCGCTATCTCATTGACCAGCAACCAGTTGATTGAATCCTTTCATGAGCAGCAAGGACGTATAGAGATGATGCTCAGCCTATCTGCTCGCCCATTTGAAGCAGTGCATGAACCAATACGCGCCGCCATTGTCAATGGCATGACTCCAACGCTGAACTCTATGCTAGTCGTCGGTATTGTTAGCTTGCCCGGAATGATGACGGGTCAAATATTGGCTGGCGCTGACCCCACTCAAGCGATTCGCTATCAGATAGTCACTATGTTTTTGATATGTGTGAGCAGTACGCTCGGCTGTACAATCAGCGCTTTACTCATTTATCGACGCTTTTTTAATCAAAACAAGCAACTGATATTACCTGAATAATTGAGCATAACTGCATTCAGTTGGAGTGCTGACAAATCTATAGTTGATATATTGATGTTGGCTATGATAACTTTTTTGCTTCACTCATCCTTCTATACTCATTCATTTCTATACTTATTAAGTGTCGAATAGCGTATCTTAAATGACAAACAGCGCATCTATCTAGTCACGTGAAATTCCATAAAAATCATATTTTTCAGCTTTATTTATGCACTGCTCAGTATTTCATACTAGTATAGTATTTGATGATATTCATGCTACTGTATTGCTTAAATGTATCATTATTTTTTGATACCTTAGTGTTAGATAACAGGTAGAGCTTATTTCAGAGCAAAAATGCTTTTATGATTAAGCGATCTGTTCGTTCAATTGACGTCATTATCCTTTAATAATGATTAAGTCGTTTTGTACGATAGCAATAAAACCTAGCAGCCAGTCAATAGATAAGGATATTATCACGCTCAGCGGCAAACGGTTTACGTCAGCGCTGATGTGTTTTATTGACACGGATATGACTGCTTTACGACAGAATTCACCCTATTTTAAACTTCAAGGACGCTGACTATGACGCCGAATAAACCTTGGCTTGCCCATTATCCTAATGGTGTACCAAAAACTATCAACCCCGATAGATATAGCAGCATCATGGAGCTGTACGAAGAATGCTTTGAGCGCTTTCGTCTGCACCCTATGAGTATCTGTATGGGCGTGACCCATACCTACGATGATGTTGATAAAGCTTCACTTGCCGTTGCTGCATGGTTGCAGGCACAGGGGTTGCCTCAAGGCAGTGTAGTCGCACTTATGATGCCAAACGTGCCGCAATATCTGCCAACGATGATTGGTATTTTGCGGGCGGGTTATGTGTGTACCCCAGTTAACCCACTGTATACTGGTCGTGAATTACGCCATCAATTAAATGATTCTGGCGCTCAGGTTATTTTTGTGGTTGATAACTTTGCTCAAGCGCTCGAACAAGTCATTGATGAGACCAATATTAAGCGTATTGTCCTCTCGAAAATGGGCGACATGATGGGCTTAAAAGGTATCTTGGTGAATACTATCATTCGTCAGGTCAAACGCTTAGTGCCTAAGTACAAGTTAAATGACCCTAAACACGAAGTGACCAAGTTTCCTGATGTGCTGAAGAAAGGCAAAAGCCTGCCGTTCCACAAACCAAAAATGCAGTTAGATCAAAAAGCATTTTTACAGTATACAGGTGGCACAACAGGACTATCTAAAGGGGCTATCTTAACGCAGCGTAATATCGTCGCCGCGGCGATGCAATCAGAAGCATGGACCAAACCGATTACGTCAGAGATTAATGAGGTCTATATCAATATGGTCATGGCGTTACCGCTCTATCATATTTTTGCCTTTATGCTCAGTCTACTCGGCATGCGCTCAGGCTACACCTTTATCTTGATACCTAATCCACGTGATATACCAGGATTTATTAAAACGCTGTCAAAACAGCCGTTCCATATATTGCCAGCGGTTAATACCTTATTTAAAGGCTTACTTGATCATCCCAACTTTAAAGAGTTAGACTTTAGCTCATTACGCATCTCACAAGCAGGTGGTATGGCAGCAACTGAGCAGACAGCTGCTCGCTGGTTGGAAGTCACTGGTTGCGCCATGATTGAAGGTTGGGGTATGACAGAAGGTGTCGCTGTAGGTACCGCTAACGTCATCACTGATCGCAAGTTTAACGGTACGATTGGCGTCCCTGTTCCTAGTGTCGATGTCATTGTCATCGATGATGAAGGCAATCGCGTTGGTGTCAACGAAGCTGGTGAGATGTGTGTAAAAGGTCCTAACGTAACCTCAGGTTATCTTAACAGAGACAGTAGTGATGACTTTACGGCAGATGGCTACTTTCGCACTGGCGATATCGTCAGCATGGATGAAAAAGGATACTTTAGATTATTAGACCGTAAAAAAGACATGATTTTGGTTTCAGGCTTCAATGTCTTCCCAAATGAGGTTGAATCAGTGATGCTAGATTGTGATGGTATTATTGATTGTGCGGTGATCGGTATTCCCGATGAGCATCAAGGTGAAGCAGTCAAAATTTATATCGTCCCTGCCGATAACAATGTCACCAAGGAAGTCATTAAAGAATTTGCATTGGACAATATGACTGGCTATAAATGCCCGCGTCATATCGAATTTGTCAGTGAGTTGCCAAAGAGTAATGTGGGTAAAGTACTACGTCAAAAACTGCGTGAAAAGCATATGTCGGACAACCCACAATTGTAAATAAAAAAATCATTATCAAAAGCGTTTTACATCATATGTAGAGCGCTTTTTTTATGTGAATCTATCACTCTTATACAGAAAATCATTACTTTGTAACTATAATGTTAATGCTTTTACATAACAACTTTTTCTACAAACTAGATGATTCTTATCATGATTCATAAATTTCCAAGTAAAATGCCGTTCGCACCTTGTTGCTAACCGCTTATCCTCTATATGGTTACAACATATATTTTTTGCTTTATCAAACTTAATTATAAACTATCAAGTTCTTGTATAAAAATAACAATATCAATTGTAGTTATGTTAATGTGTTGCCAAAATAAGTCACGCTATTTTTTATTAGTGTGAGTCGATAGTCGTTCAATTCAGATCAGTTTATGAGCAAGTGGTGCTTTTCTTAGTAAGGATAATAGTAACCAGCTGTTTACTGTATTTAGACCACTGCTTTTTATAGTGAAATGAGCTTGTAGTTAAATAATTTATATAGAGGTCACCGTATTTTAGCAGTCTGTGAATCGATAGGATAGCACGCGACAATCCATTGCTCTTAAGGCGATGATTTATATTGTTGACAAGGATGTGACTACTCTTTTATAGAACCTTAACGTATCACAACATTTAAGGACGCTAAGTATGACAGTAGATAAGCCTTGGCTGGCGCAATATCCAGAAAACGTACCCAAGACCATTAATCCTGATCAATATGAGAGCCTCATAGAGCTGTATGAGGAATGTTTCAATCGTTTTCGTATGCATCCTATGACTATTTGTATGGGTGTCACTCATACTTATGGTGATGTGGATAAAGCCTCACTGGCCGTTGCCGCATGGTTACAAGCGCAAGGCATTCCTAAAGGCAGTGTGGTCGCACTCATGATGCCAAACGTGCCGCAATATCTGCCAACGATGATTGGTATTTTGCGGGCAGGTTATGTGTGTACCCCAGTTAACCCACTGTATACCGGTCGTGAGCTGCGCCATCAGTTGAACGACTCGGGTGCTCAAGTTATTTTTGTGGTTGATAACTTTGCTCAAGCACTCGAGCAGGTAATCGAAGAGACGGATATCAAACGTATTGTCCTATCGAAAATGGGCGATATGATGGGATTAAAAGGTATTTTGGTCAATACGGTAATCCGTCAGGTCAAACGCTTAGTGCCGAAATATAATCTTGACGATCCTAAATACAACGTTACCAAGTTTCCAGATGTGCTGAAAAAAGGTAAAAACCTACCGTTTCAAGCACCAAAAACGGCTTTGCAACATAAAGCGATTTTGCAGTATACCGGTGGTACCACAGGATTGTCTAAAGGCGCGGTATTAACTCAGCGTAATGTCGTTGCTGCGGCCATGCAGTCAGAAGCATGGTTTCGCCCTGTTACCTCAGAAATTAATGAGGTTTATATCAATATGGTCATGGCACTGCCGCTGTATCATATTTTTGCTTACATGCTTAGCCTGCTTGGCATGCGCTCAGGTTACACTTTTATTTTGGTACCAAATCCGCGTGATATGCCTGGATTTATCAAAACTTTATCCAAACAGCCGTTCCATATTTTCCCAGCGGTTAATACTTTGTTTAAAGGCTTGCTTGATCAGCCAAACTTTAAAGACCTAGATTTCAGCTCACTTCGTCTCTCGCAGGCAGGTGGTATGGCAGCAACCGAACAAACAGCGGCGCGTTGGTTAGAAGTGACAGGCTGTCCGATGGTTGAAGGTTGGGGTATGACTGAATGTGTAGCAGTCGGCACCAACAATATCGTCATTGATCGTAAATTTAATAGTACGATTGGCACGCCTGGTCCAAGCGTTGATATTATTATTATCGATGAAGATGGCAAAGAAGTAGGCGTTAATCAGGCAGGCGAGCTGTGCATCAAAGGTCCAAATGTCATGTCGGGCTACTTTAATAAAGACAGTAGTAGCGACTTTACTAAAGAGGGTTATTTCCGTACGGGTGATATCGTCAGTATGGATGAAAAAGGTTACTTTAGATTATTAGATCGCAAAAAAGATATGATTTTGGTCTCAGGCTTTAACGTCTTCCCAAATGAAATCGAGTCGGTTATGCTTGATTGTAAAGGCATTATTGAGTGTGCAGTCATCGGTATTCCTGATGAACATCAAGGTGAGACGGTAAAAATATATATCGTCCCGGCCGATAATAACGTCACTAAAAGTGATATTAAAGAGTTCGCTATCGATAACTTGACCGGCTATAAATGCCCGCGTCATATCGAGTTTGTCACCGAGCTACCTAAGAGTAATGTCGGCAAGATACTACGTCAAAAATTGCGTGAAAAACATATGTCAGATAATCCGCAAACCTTGTAGTCGTTAAGACTCTCAGTAGTTAAGACTTATAAGTTTCAAAAAATAAAAGCCCACTATATACAATGTAGCGGGCTTTTTGTTGCGTTAATTTTTCTTGACTAATTTTGACATTAATAACAACACAACCGCTATCAGCTGACTCTATTGACCACTTGTAATGGCAAATGCTTCATCGCTTGACCGACAATCGACCATGGCAGACTTGGCACGCAAGCTTCGTCTACTTCTGCCTCAATCGCAGCAACGATCGCTTTGGTGCCTGTTTCTGCATCTACTTCAAACGGTAAAGGTTTGGCATTTTCATTGATTTCGGTACGCACATAACCTGGATAAATAGTCGATACCTTAATCGGCAATTTGGTCAATAACATATCCGCACGGATACCTTCCGCTAGATGCGCCAACCCTGCTTTACTTGCGCCATAAGCGGTCAAATGTTTAGGCAAGCCGCGCATCGCTGACATACTAGATATCACCACCAGATGACCGCTATTTTGGGCTCGGAAAATATTCATCGCCGCTTCACATTGGGCAAGCGCTGAGATGAAGTTAATCTCGACGGTTTTGCGATTGGTATCAAAGCGTCCTTTGCCAATCCGGCGGCTATCACCGACGCCGGCATTGACCACCACGCGATCAATATGACCAAAATCCGCTGCGAACCCATCAAACACCTCGAATATGGCATCATAGTCGCTGACATCTAATGCTCGATATTCAACACGAATATCAGGATACGCTGCCATTAACTCTGATTGTAGACTTTCTAGACGATCGGTACGACGCGCGCAAATCGCCAAATTATAGCCAAGCTTGGCAAACAATCTTGCCATGCCTTCGCCCAATCCTGAGCTGGCACCCGTGATTAATACTGTTTTACCACGACCAATCTGCTGCTTATTTAAACCTTTTAGGTATCGTGCGGGCTGAATTGCGCTAAATAGCTGATTTTTACTTTGTTTAGCACTTTTGGTGACTAAATTGATCACTTTATTTTGCATAGAACGTCCTGTTTACATCCATATTATATGAAGTTGACAGTCTATAATATCGCAAATTGATAAGTGCGGCTTGTCTGTCATAAAAATACACAAAAAATACTCAACAATTATCATAGCCGATTTTAATAACATAAAAATCGGCTACGTATTTAGAGTAGCCATTTTATCCTGATGTTAATCACGGCTTAATTATGACCTTGATGTCTCACCGGCCATCACATGCTATGTTATCGCCACGTCACGAAGCGTTTGCCATCAGCAAATAAGTGACTGTACTCATTAAAAGACAATAGCCGTGTACTCTGCGCTTTTAAAGTAATAGACGTCACGCCCGTATTAACCAAGCTTTTATTAATTTGATAGGCTGTTGAGCTGCCCTGCTGCAATAACTGCGCGGTAATAGCCGAAATAATGCCGCCCGAAGTAAACACCAGCACCGTACTATCACGCTCTAAATTCAGATTGGCTACTTGCAAACGCACTTGCTCAAGCGCTTGTTTTGCCCGCTCATTAAATTGTGACCAGCTCTCAATATAATCACTGTCATTGTCACCTGCATGCCAGCGCTGCATTGCGGCATCAAACAGCTCCGCTAAACGCATAGACGGCACTTCTGCTTGCGCAATCTCAGCCGCAATAGCACCTTTACTCATAAAAGCAGGATTAGACTTTATAAACACGTCTTTATGATTAAATTCATCAAATTGTGGCAGTACATAGCTATCCGGCGCACTTATATCGATCGCAGGCTTACTAGAGATATTGCTATCGGTATTAACAAATGACTGATAACGCTGCCAAAAATGATGTGCAGAGTCTTGCTGTCTAACCAAACTACCAGTAAAAATCGCATCGATTCGACGCTGAGTCGTCGCGTAATGCTGACCTAGCATCTGCGCTTGCTTGCCACCCAGCTCTGAGAGTTGATCGTAATTCTCTTGTCCAAATGACGCTTGACCATGACGGGCCAAAAGTATGGTTGTCATAAAATATTGCCTTATTAATCGCACTCTTATAATTTTTAAAAGCTCTAGATTTTCAATTTTTAATTTGCTTACTCTTCAGCTTTAGGTGCGCTTTGTCCAAAATAGCTCTTTGGCAAAATACCTTTAATCACAGCCTGTATAGGACTTGGCAACTGCTCAATCATCGCAGCATCAATACCTATATCTTGCAAATGCGGCTGTACTCGGTTAGTAAATAGTGCCTCACCTTCATATTGAGCAATCAGTTTAAGACATTTGGCATGTAATACGTGCACAATAATCCAAAAATTTTTAAAGGCTGGATTGGTCGTTTGTTTATGATAGTAGCGATAATAAATTTGCTGAACGATACCCGCTAGACGGAACAGACCAAACACTTCATAAAACGTCCAGTTGTCTATCTCTAGACCTGTCTGCTCAAGATAATAAGCAACCACCTCATCGCGAGTCATCATGCCTTTTAAATGGGTGGGCTGACGGCGTGACTGCTGCATAATGATGTTGTCATCTTCTTCAATCCAATACGCCAATGCGCTGCCCAAATCCATCAAAGGATCGCCCAAGGTCGCCATTTCCCAGTCGAGTACGCCGATCACCTTGGTCGGATCTGCTGCATCCAAAATCACATTATCAAAGCGCCAATCGTTATGAATGAGACAAGTCTTACTATCAGCAGGCGTATGCTTACCGAGCCATTGACGTACTAAGGCAAAACTTGGGACGTTAGGCGTTTTGGCTTTGACATAACGCTTGTCCCAACCTGCCACTTGGCGCTCGCAATAGCCTTCACCGCGTCCAAGATTGACCAAATCAGGATGCGCTTTATAATCGACTTGATGCAATTCAATCAAAGCATCGATGACATTGGTACATAATGCACGCGTTTGCTCTTCATTTAAATCGATACCTTTTGGCAAATGGGCACGAGGAATGATACCTTCCATACGCTCCATAACATAAAAGTCGGCACCGATGACGGACTCATCCGTACATAGCGCGACCATTTTAGGGACATAAGGATAAGCATCTTTTAAGGATTTTTGAACCGTATATTCGCGCACCATGTCGTGTGCTGATTTTGCTTTGGTGCCTTTTGGTGGACGGCGTAAAATTAAATCTTGGCTTTTACCTTCGCCTTCATATTGCAAACGATAGGTCCAGTTTGATGCGCCACCTGAAAATTGAGTAACGGTAGGCTCGCCTTCTATATCGACGCTTTGAGCACGTAGCCATGAGCTGACCGCTTTGGCATCAAGCTCTTCGCCCTCACGAACCTCGCCGCCTTTATCTAAGACTTTATTAGCTACTTCTTTGACGGTAGTGTTGCTTTGATTAGCAGTTGCCATATGACATTCCTTATCGTGTGCTCAATTATGTTTATCAATGAATATAGGGCTGAAAATTCACTATTAACGGTGTAATAGTGAATTTCAATGAGAAATTAATTCAAGCAAATGCTCATTTAAATCAATTTCTATAAGTTTATGAATAACTAAATTTAGGATTTACCAGATTTAGAAGGATGAATAAAACCCTGACGCTTTAATTCTAACTTGGCAATCATGGTTTTATGCACTTCATCAGGACCATCGGCTAAGCGTAGCGCTCGAGCTTGGGCAAAGAATGCAGGTAGCATGGTATCTTGGCAAACGCCCATGCCACCATGAATCTGAATCGCCATATCGACCACTTCTTGTAGCACAGTTGGCGCAACCACTTTAATAGCAGAGATTTCAGTCAATGCTGCCTTTGTGCCTTGCGCGTCCATTTTTTGCGCTGCATATAGTGTCAATAAACGCGCTTGGTCAATCTTAATACGCGCCTCAGCGAGTCGCTCAAAGTTACCACCCAGTTGTAATAATGGCTTACCAAAAGCGGTACGTTCCATACCGCGCTTAACAGCCAGCTCTAGCGACTTTTCGGCAGCGCCAATACAGCGCATGCAATGGTGAATACGACCTGGTCCTAGGCGACCTTGCGCAATCTCAAAGCCCATGCCGGGTCCACCGATAAAGTGACTGACGGGCACACGTACATTATCAAAGCTGACTTCACCATGGCCATGCGGCGCATCATAATCGCCAAAGACTTTTAGCATACGCTCGATGTTGACACCCGCTGTCTTTGCTGGGACCAATACCATCGAATGCTGGTGATGACGGTCTTTATTCTCATCAGGCGTATACGCCATCACAATCAAAATATCGACCGCAGGGTCACCCAGACCTGATGACCACCATTTACTGCCATTGATAATAATCTCATCGCCATCAACCACAGCTGTCGCTTGCATATTGGTCGCATCACTGGAGGCGACATCAGGCTCAGTCATACAAAATACCGAACGCGTTCTACCTTCTAAGATTGGCGTTAGCCATTTGTCTTGCTGCTCTTCAGAACCATAGCGCCATAAAAGCTCCATATTGCCGCTATCAGGGGCATTACAGTTAAACACATAAGGCGCTAATAAACTGCGACCAGTGAGCTCGGCAATCGGTGCATAATCGGTCACCGACAACCCTGCCCCTAGCGTGTCATCTGGCAAAAATAAATTCCATAGACCGGCTTCGCGTGCTTGTTTACGCAAACTCTCATACTTCTCTGGCCACTGCCAATTTTTCCAATTGCCGTCTGGGTTTTGCGCATGACAATCCGCCCAAAACTGTGCTTCTATTGGCTCAATATAGGTTTCGATAAATGCTTTGACTTTGGCGTGCATGGTTTGACCATGTTCGGTGGCGGTAAACATCAATGTATTTTCAGACATAGCTGGCATCCTTTTCCTTGCTGATGGTTAATGATTTTCATCACGTTTACATAAGACTTTTATAAAAAGCTCAATGCTAACTTTATAGTGTACGTGCGTATACTCTGTTCTGTATGCCACATTTATAACACAGCATTTATGAATAAACAGTAAAAAGGCGCGACCCGCTAGGACACGCCTTTTACAAAATACAAACAATGCATCCATTTAGAGTGGAAAATTAAAAACTACTTTAGGATATTTAACCGACTATTAAAATCAAAACGTGCTAGCGCATCTGGCAGCTTATCAATAGCTATGCTGAGTGTTGCTTCCGCTGCTTGTGACAATCCTAACTTCTCTGCCAGCGTTGGTTTTTGACGTGAATGCAGCGCATAGACTTCATTGTCTTCCATACGCTCTAAAATATAGCTGTCTGAGGTTTGCAGACTGTCAATTAAATTCAATTTTAGCGCATCTTCGCCATACCAATGCTCACCTGTTGCGACTTTCGTGACATCCAATGCTGGACGATAGGTGTTCACGAAATGTTTGAACAATTCGTGCGTTTGCTCAAGCTCTTCTTGGTATTTAGCACGGTCGTCAGCGTCATTTTCACCAAACATAGTAACGGTACGTTTATAGTCACCAGCGGTGAACATCTCATAATCGACGTCATGATTTTTTAGCCATTTATGAAAGTTTGGCAACTGTGATACCACACCGATTGAGCCAATAATAGCAAATGGCGCAGCCACTACATTATCCGCCACACAAGCCATCATATAACCACCACTGGCCGCGACTTTGTCAACACAAACTGTTAGTTTTAAACCAGCCTCTTTTAGACGTGCCAATTGCGCTGCTGCCAAACCATAACCATGAACCAAGCCGCCACCTGATTCAAGACGTACCACGACTTCATCACCTTTATTTGCGCTGCTGATTAATGTGCTGATTTCTTCGCGTAAATGTTTAACTGCCGTGGCTTTGATATCACCGTCAAAGTCGAGAACGAAAACTTGTGATTTATTATCACTGTTTTTTTTCTTATTTTTGCTTTTTGCTTTCAATGCTTGCTTGGCTTTTTTAGCCATTACTTTTTTGAATTGCTTAAGCGCGGCTTTACCTTGAGTTGCCTCCATTAAGTCTTCACGGCGTTGTTCTTGGCTTTTATTTAGATGAACAACTTGTAGCTCAACAGGGTTCTTAGCAGGGTGAAAAAGCATGAGTAGCATTCCTTACATGATTAGAATAATTTTAATAAGATTTTATAAGTGAGCCTGATATGTGCACAGTGGCTGATATTTTCAAGCAAAATGACAATATTTAACCCAATGCAAATGTTACTGAATAAATACGCCCATTACTGATACTTTCCTACGCTTTGATTGGACGCCACTGGTTGTATAACAAGGGCAGATTAGGCATAATATGCGTTTACACCAAATTTTCTGTAGCCAACGTGATGACCATTTGTCTTAATCGCGTTATTTGTGCGTTTTTAGCGGATAGCTTGAATCGTACAGCAATGGCTGCATTATTGTATTTCGAATTGGGCTGATAACTGGATAATTATATTATGACGCAAAGCACTATGACGCATAGCGAATATCGAGACGAATATTGCGGAGCCGTAACCGAAAGCTTCATCGATCAAACCATCAGTATCGTAGGCTGGGTGCATCGTCGTCGCGATCACGGTGGGGTGATTTTTTTAGACATGCGTGACCGCGCTGGTATCTTGCAGGTCGTCGTTGACCCTGATACACCAGAAGCCTTTGCAATGGCTGATGCGGTACGTCCTGAATATGTGCTAAAAATCACTGGTCGCGTACGTCAACGCTACGCGGGTACTGAAAACAATAATATGACCAGTGGTCAGATTGAGCTGTTGGGCAAAGAAATTGAAGTATTGGCGAAATCTGAAACACCGCCTTTCCCATTAAATGATGAGAAAACCACAGTATCAGAAGACTTGCGTTTAAAATACCGCTATCTTGATATGCGTCGTCCGCAAATGCAAGAGCGTATGGTTTTCCGTGCTAAAGCCACGTCAGCCATTCGTCGTTACTTAGATGACCATGGTTTCTTAGACGTTGAGACCCCTATCTTGACTCGTGCAACGCCAGAAGGTGCGCGCGATTATCTTGTGCCATCACGCACACGCCCTGGTAACTTTTTCGCCTTGCCACAATCACCACAGCTGTTTAAACAGTTATTAATGGTGTCAGGATTTGATCGTTATTATCAAATCGCTAAGTGTTTCCGTGATGAAGACTTACGTGCTGACCGTCAGCCTGAGTTTACCCAAGTGGATATTGAGACTTCTTTCTTAAATGAAGAAGAAATCATGAACATCAACGAAGGTTTGATTAAGCATTTATTCAAAACCATGATGGATGTTGAGTTTGAGCAATTTCCACGCATGACTTACGCAGAAGCTATGCGTGACTATGCCTCAGACAAGCCTGACTTACGTATTCCATTAAAACTCATCGACGTTGCTGATTTAATGAAAGACGTTGATTTTAAAGTATTTGCCGGTCCTGCTAACGATCCTAAAGGTCGTGTTGCTGCCCTACGAATTCCTGGTGGCGCGTCATTAAGCCGTAAGCAAATAGATGCTTATACCAAATTCGTTAGCATTTATGGTGCACGTGGTTTGGCGTATATCAAAGTCAACGATGCGAGCAACATAAACAACGGCGTTGACCAAGAATCTGGTCTTCAGTCTCCTATCATCAAAAATATGACCGATGACGTATTGGTAAGCTTGATTGAGCGTACTGGTGCAGAAAGCAACGATATTATTTTCTTTGGTGCGGATAAAGCCAGTGTCGTCAATGACGCAATCGGCGCATTACGTCAAAAAATTGGTCTAGACCTTGAGATGACTACTTGTCAGTGGGCGCCACTTTGGGTCACTGATTTCCCAATGTTTGAGCAAACGGACGATGGTCGTTGGACGTCAATGCATCACCCGTTTACTAAGCCTAAAGGTTCTGTTGATGAATTGAAAAACAACCCAGAATCTGCCCTCTCTATCGCTTATGATATGGTATTGAACGGTACAGAAGTTGGCGGTGGTAGCTTACGTATCAATACCTTTGATATGCAGCAAGCGGTACTTGAAGCGTTAGGTATCGGCGAGCAAGAAGCTGAAGACAAGTTTGGTTTCTTGCTTGATGCATTAAGATTCGGTGCGCCGCCGCATGGTGGCTTGGCCTTTGGTTTGGATCGTCTGATTATGCTTATGGTAGGCGCTGACTCTATCCGTGATGTTATCGCTTTCCCAAAAACCAAAACTGCTGAGTGCCCACTAACTCAAGCACCTGCTGAAGTCGATAGCAAGCAGCTACGTGATCTTGGTATCCGTGTGCGCGAAAAAGCACAGGCTGACACCAACAAACCTGCGCAATAAATGGTCTAACGATGTCCGGATATTTTTCTCAGTACTTATTACGTGATTCATCACCGTGTGAATGGTTATGAATCCGTATCATATTTTTAAAATCGTGCCATTGTCTGTCTTGCAGATACTGGCACGTTTTGTTGCGTGGGTGATTATTAAGATACCAAATTTGAGTATCATGCGTACAGTCAGTATCAATATGGCGTTAATTGCGCCTAAGCTGACTGATGTGCAAAAACAAGTATTAACCAAAGAGATTATTTATCACCAGTGTTTGACCAGTATTGAATCGATCAAAAGCTGGGCCATGTCACCTGAGTGGAGTATCGCTCAGATTCGCGACGTTCATAATAAAGACATTTTATTAGAAGGACTTGCTAGTTCCAACGGCATGCTCGCTATCGTGCCGCATCTCGGTACGTGGGAGATGATGAACGCTTGGCTCAATCAATTTGGTTCCCCAACCATTATGTACAAACCTGTCAAAGGCGACATTACCAACAACTTTGTGCTGCAAGGGCGTTCAAGGCTTAATGCGACTTTAGTACCAACCGATGGTAGCGGTGTCAAAGCCATATTCAAAACCCTCAAACAAGGTGGCTTTAGTATCGTCTTACCCGATCATGTTCCTGATCCTTCGGGCGGCGTGGTTGTGCCCTTTTTTGGTATTAAAACGCTAACCAGTACGCTTGCTTCTAAACTTGCTAGTAAAACCAGATGTGCGTTGGTCGGCTTATCTTGTATTCGCCGTGAGGATGGTCGTGGATTTGACATCTATTGTTATAAGCTCGATGATCCAGCACTTTATGATCGTCATGCCGAGACCGCCGCTTATGCACTTAACCAAGCCATGCAACAGATGATTGAAGAAAAATGCAGTCACTATATGTGGGGCTATCGACGTTTCAAACACATTCCCACATTAGGGAATCCTTACAACGTTGATGAAGAAACTTTAGCCAAATTCATTCGTGACAACAAACTGGCTAACGATCACAACGTTCATGATACAACCACACGCGCCGGCAATGAACAATGAACAATGAACAATGACCTTACAATTAGCCAAACGTTTAGAGATATCGTGAATCCTAGCTGTGATAGTATTGGCTGACTTTTGTACCTTTGAACGTTACTAAGGCGTGTCCTCAGTTTAATCGATCATCCTATAAATGGATTAAAGATGGCTAAATTTTGCCAAATAGCGTCAAATAGTCAGTCAATAGCTCAATATTGTCTGCGCTATTTTTTCATTTGACGGCAATTTATCTCATTTTTATCACCATGTTAAAAATGAGAACACGCCCTAAATATTTTTTATTTATATTAATATGAGTGCATTATGGCAACTGACGTAACCAATACCTCATCGACAGACCACACGCACGCACGCAGCAGCACTGCTGAGCAGCGTTATGTTATCTGTATGAAATGGGGTGACAAATACGGCGCTGAGTACGTCAACCGTCTTTATAATATGGTCAGTCGCCATTTGACCTTAGACTTTCAAATGATCTGCCTCACTGATGATAGTAGCGGTATCGACCCTGCTGTGACTTGCCATCCTATTCCAGAGATGGATTTGCCTGCTGGGCCTGAGCGTGGTTGGAAAAAACTCACGACTTTCAAACCTGAACTATATGACCTTAAAGGTGTGGCTTTATTTTTAGATATCGATATTGTTATTGTTGACAACATAGATGCCTTTTTTACCTATCAAGCTCAGCATAAAGACAGCGTGGTGATTATCCGTGATTGGAAAAAACCGTGGCGAATGATTGGTAATAGCTCTGTTTATCGTTTCAATATTGGCATGAACACCTATCCTGATTTGCTCGCAAACTTTGAGCGTAACTTTGCCACCATTCGTACCCAAGTGCGCCATGAGCAGGCTTATCTGTCTAACTATTTACGTGAGCATCATCATTTAGAGTATTGGGATAAAACGTGGTGTGTCAGCTTCAAGTACCAATGCATCGCCCCTATTCCCTTTAACTTTGTGCGTGCACCTACTCTGCCAGATGGCGCAAAGATTGTCATCTTTCATGGTGAGATTAATCCGCCAGATGCCATCAATGGTAGCGGCGGCAAGTGGTATCGTCATGTTAAGCCAAGCCCTTGGCTAAAAGATTATTGGCGATAAACCCATAGGAAATACCATGAAAGCAGATGATGAAAAGCAAATAGATATTGTGATTGCTTGGGTAGATGGTGATGAGCCACTGCTCAAACAAAAAAGAGCGCGTTATCAGAAAACAACCAGCGCGGCATCTGATGCTATCAGCTCAACACGTTTCGCCAGTAACGATGAAATATATTACAATATTGCCTCCATCATAAAATACGTACCTTTCTGTCGACATATCTATATCGTCACCGACCAACAGCAACCGGCACTGATTGAAGCATTTACTGAACAAGATATTTGTGCAAAAGACAAGATACGTATCATCGATCATAAAGACCTCTTTGCGGGCTATGAGCAGTTTTTGCCTACTTTTAACACGCGGTCTATTGAGAGCATGCTATGGAATATCCCAGGTCTGTCTGATTATTTCATATACATGAATGATGATTTTTTCTTCAACCAACCTGCTGTTATCACAGATTTTTTAGATGACGACACTATTATCATTCATGGTCATTGGCGAAAAAACACCCTTCTACAAGCCAAACTTCAATATCGAAAATCTCTACAAAAATTATCAGGCAAAAAAGTTCAACCCAAACATACAATTGCCCAAATGCTCAGCGCTAAAATCTTGGGGATGAATCAGTTTTTTGAAGTGCATCACTACCCCCATATTGTCGATAAGAATATTTTAAAAAACTATCTTTTGCATAACCCTCAGCTATTGATTGAGCAAATTCAATATAAGTTTAGAGATGTGGCTCAGGTAAATCCCATTACCTTAATGAATCACCTAAAGATTCAACAAGGAAAAGCTTGTCTCAAGCCGCCCGTAGCAATCAACTATCTAAAAAATGAAAATGGTGTTGAGGATTTTTTAGCAGGTTTGCAAAAAAAATCTGTCAAATATGGCTGTATACAAAGCTTAGACTTGCTGGACTCTAACTCCCGTAGCAATATTACCGAGGCGATGATTCAGAAGTTTTCCCAGCATCTGCCATCATCGTTATTGCTAAATCTCACTAAATAACACTAATCTTATAATAATAAAAATATAACCTTGGAATTTTTATGAAAATAACAGTAGTAGGTACAGGCTATGTCGGCTTATCCAATGCTATGTTACTTGCCCAGCACAATAAAGTAATCGCTGTCGATGTCATAGCAGAAAGAGTCGAGATGTTGAATGCCAAGCAATCTCCTATTGAAGATCCAGATATTGAAGATTTTTTACTCAACAAACCCATCGATTTCACAGCCACTTTAGATGCCAAAGCCGCTTACAAAGACGCAGATTTTATTATTGTTGCTACCCCTACGGATTACGACTCAAAGACCAACTATTTTAATACCAAAAGTGTTGAAAGCGTCGTTGAAGAGGTGCTGAGTGTTAATAAAAATGCGCTAATCGTTATAAAATCAACAGTGCCCGTCGGCTATACCAATGATATTAGAAAACGATTTTTGACAGATAACATCATTTTTTCGCCTGAATTTTTACGCGAAGGTAAAGCGCTATATGACAATCTTTACCCTTCGAGAATTATCGTCGGTGAGCAGTCGGAACGTGCGAGACAATTTGCAGATTTGCTCTTGGAAGGTGCGATAAAGAAAGACGTTCCTCAGCTATTTACTGAATCTACTGAAGCTGAGGCCATTAAATTATTTTCCAATACTTATTTGGCGATGCGTGTTGCTTATTTTAATGAGCTAGATACGTATGCCCAGACTTTTGGGTTAGATACCAAACAAATTATTGAAGGCGTAGGATTAGACCCGCGTATCGGCAATCATTACAACAATCCGTCGTTTGGCTATGGTGGCTATTGCTTGCCTAAAGACACCAAACAGCTATTGGCAAATTATGATGACGTCCCGAGCAACCTTATTAGAGCCATCGTTGATTCTAATAGCACTCGTAAAGATTTTATTGCTGATAAAATTATTGAAAAGCAACCAAAAATTGTTGGTATCCATCGACTAGTGATGAAAAGTGGCTCGGACAATTTCAGAGCGTCTGCTATTCAAGGCATTATGAAGCGTATCAAAGCAAAAGGTATCGAAGTGGTTGTCTATGAACCCGTGTTAAAAGAAGAAGAGTTTTTTAACTCAAAAGTCATTAAGGATTTGGACGCATTCAAAGCCATGAGCGATATTATCGTGGCGAACCGCTTATCTGCAGACATCCAAGATGTGTCGCATAAAGTGTTTACTAGAGATTTATTTGGGAGCGATTAATGAAGATTTTAGTGACTGGTGCCGCAGGTTTTATTGGCTTTCATTTAATTAAAGCATTGCTGGGCAAAGATTGCTTTATTGTCGGTATTGACAACCTAAACTCGTATTATGAGGTTACGTTAAAAAAAGACCGTCTCAAAATCCTAAACGAACAATCAAACGAAGATACTTTTAGTTTTATCACCTTAGATCTGGCTGACCGAGAAGCAATGGCCAGTTTATTCGCTGAACATGGCTTTGATATCGTGATTAATCTCGGCGCACAAGCGGGCGTGCGCTATTCTATCGAAAAGCCACATGAATACATTGATTCCAATGTAGTAGGATTTCTGAACGTGCTTGAAGGCTGTCGACAGACTCAGGTAAAACATTTGGTATACGCCAGCTCTAGCTCTGTATACGGTATGAATATCAAGCAGCCTTTTAGCACTGGAGATCGTGTAGATTATCCTATTAGCTTGTATGCTGCGACCAAAAAATCTAACGAATTAATGGCACATACTTATAGTCATTTATACAATATCCCCACGACAGGGTTACGCTTTTTTACGGTCTATGGCCCTTATGGTCGCCCTGATATGGCCTACTTTTCATTCACCAAAAAAATATTAGCAGGCGAGCAGATAGATGTCTATAACAATGGTGAGATGCAACGTGATTTTACCTACATTGATGATATTGTCGAAGGCATCACTCGTATTATCGATAAAATCCCAGAACCACAACAATCTTTTGCGACCACAGCAATCGCACCTTACCAAATCTACAATATCGGTAATAACCAACCCGTAACGCTGCGCCGCTTTATTACCGCGATTGAAAGTGCATGCGGTAAAAAAGCAAAAGAAAACTTGTTACCCATGCAGCCAGGTGACGTCCCAGCGACTTATGCCGACATAGACGAGCTAACAGCCGACATTGGCTTTAGACCCGAAACCAGCATCGAAGATGGCATCTTAAAATTTGTCGATTGGTACAGAGCCTATTATCTAGAAGAAACAAGAGAATCACAGCAAGCATAAAACTCGATAAGTCATAGAATAGATATAGCAAGGAAGGGTCAACCTATGAAAACATTGACATATTTGATCAATTTAGATGGAAGCGATACACGTCTAGAGAGCGCAACTCAGCAGTTAGAGCAGATAGACTGGCCGTTTGAGAGGATACCTGCCTTTGATGGTCGTGGTAAAAATTTATCTGATTTTGCAGATTATGATGACTTTCAAGCCAGAAAAAATCTAGGACGTGGTTTATTAAGCTCCGAAATCGGCTGTTATCTAAGTCATTACAACTGCGCTGAACAATTTTTGCAGACGGATGCTGATTTTTTGGTGGTACTAGAAGATGATATGACCTTGTCTACCAGCTTCAAGACAATCGTCAATGAAACCCTAGCGTTTTTATATGCTCATCCAACGTTGGACTGGTACTTGATAAATCTTGCAGCAAAAAAGAAAAAGCTTGCTCGGGATATCGTGAGCTTTGATAAACATACATTATGGCACGCCTATTATTTCCCTATTCGTGGTCTTGGCCTCATTTGGTCACGTAAGGGTGCTGAAGCATTTATAGCAGCCGCCAAACCCATCTCTATGCCCGTTGATATATTTTTCCAACAATGGCTGAGTGACAATGGGAAAGGCTTGGGGGTTTGGCCTGCATTGGTACAGCCCTTGGGACTTGACAGCGATATCTTAGGAACTGAGGCTTCGCAAAACATAAAACGCAAAGACAAAGAAAATAGAGACTTGTCCTATAATATAAAAAAACAGAAAAGAATGTGGCAAAATAAAACCACAGCTGTTGCCAACTTATACCTAAACAAGTAGTTTATATTTTATGAAAAATATCGTAATAAGTTTAGAATCTGCGGTAGAGCGCAGAAAGCATATAAACGAAGAGTTTGGCAAACATAAAGTAGATTTTGAGTTCTTTGATGCGTTAACTCCAGATTTGGCTCATACTTATGCTCAAAATTTGCCCATTAATTTAGAAAACATCGCTTTGACTGGTGGCGAATTGGCATGTTTTATGAGCCATGCTTCCGTTTGGCAACAAATGATTGATCAAAATATACCGTATTTAGCCATTTTTGAAGACGATATATATTTAGGTGAAGATGCAGAAGCGCTATTAACCACCACGAGTTGGATAAAACCTGACTGGCATATTATTAAAACAGAAGCCTTTTCTGAAAAAGTCTTCTTGTCCTCCAACTCCTCTGAGATTGTCTCAAATAGGCGGCGCATTGCCCAATTAAAAGGGAAAAATTTAGGTACCGCCGGTTATATTTTGTCGTTGCGCGGTGCGCAAGTATATTTGGACTATATCTCAAAAAACAAACTGCGACCGCTTGATGAGTTAATGTTTGACGATTTTATCAAACATGACGCTGAACCCGTCTATCAAATGACCCCTGCTCTATGCATTCAAGAAATGCTGTTAAATAAAGGCAATCCCTCGCTTCCAAGCGCCCTAATTACAGATCGTCAAGGTCGTATGAAGTCAGAGAAAAAACCTGCTATGTTTAAAGCGAAGCGCGAAATTAACAGGGTTGCGATGAAACTTAAGAAATCCATATTTGCGACAGAAGTAGTTTTTAAATAGTATTTTTTATCGTTAAATATTTTATTATGATAATAATTTTGGAATGGGAAAGTAATGACGGAAGATAACAAACCATCTGTAGCCATATTATATATTGCCACTGGTCGATATACCGTTTTTTGGGAGTACTTCTATTGCTCTGCTGAAAAACACTTACTTCCCAATAGTAACAAACACTATGTTTTATTTACTGATAACCCAGCATTAATCAGCAAGCAGACTGACTATCCGAATGTCACAATGATAAAACAGGAGGCTTTAGGATGGCCTTATAGCACATTGATGCGCTTTAAATTCTTTTTAGGGGTAAAGTCTATTATTGAAAAATATGACTTCATATTCTACTTTAATGCCAATACAGAGTTTCTTTCTGACATCACTGAAGATGAGTTGTTACCTCTCGATCAGCATGAGGATCTGAGTCTCGGCGTCCAGCCTCATATGTTTCATCTCAATAAACGTGCCTACACTTATGATCGTAACCCTCAATCACAAGCATATATTCCCTATCATAAAGGAAAATATTATTTCACAGGTGCGTTGAATGGTGGGAAATCTCATGCATATTTACAGATGTGCGAAAATCTCAACCAAAACACAGAATTAGATTTAAAAAATAACGTTATTGCACTATGGCATGATGAAAGTCAATTGAACAAATTTGCATTAGACCGCACAGATATCAAGGTTCTACCACCCTATTTCACACGTGGAGAACACGAATACTGGAAAAAAAGCTCAAAAATAATGTTTTCGGATAAAACACATTATCGATTTGGCGGACATGCTTATCTAAGAGCCGAAACAAATGACAAAATCACAAAATCTGACTGGGAACAAAAGAATGGCAAACGTCGAAGAAAGCTCAACACTCGATTCAAGCAATATATCGCCTCACTTTTTTTCTGATAGTGAGAGCCATAAACAGCTTAAAAAGAAAAAGAAAAAGCCTTATCGTTATCTATATAACTTAATCACCCCACACAGCAAACGCAAAGCGTTTGAAAAAGAGGCCAATCTTGAGCAACAAAACCAAGTAGCCACGTGTTGGGCATCTTTTATTGAGCTATATTACAGTGACAAGCTAGAATTTTTTTCATTACAGCCAAAAAGAGAATTTTATGATGAAAAAATAATTTGGCAGTATTGGGGTCAAGGTATTAATGAAAATCAGTTGCCTGAAGCAGTTAAATTATATTTCAAATCGATAGACAAACACTGTCCAGACTATAAAATAATCCGGCTAGATGACAGTAATATTCATGAATATCTAGATCTACCTAAATTTGTTTGGGATAAAAAAACACTCTCAGGATTTAAACCGGCATTTTTTGCAGATTTATTACGCCTAGCATTACTTGATGTTTATGGCGGCGTTTGGTTAGATGCAACTATCTATCTCACCGAACCTTTGCCTAATATGTTAAAGGATAATGGTTTTTTTATGTACCAGCGCGCCACAGACGCACATAATAAACAACAATGGTATAAATTTAATAGCTACTATTTTAACTGGGATAGTAAGCACAAGGTAAACTTGCTGAACAGCGTTATCTTTGCTCACAAAAAAAATCCGGTCATTCATACGTGTTTGGATTTAATGTTAAACTTTTGGAAAACGCAAGAATATATTCCTCATTATTTTTTCTTCCAAATCTTATTTGACACGCTAATTAAGGGCAAACTTGCACAGTATCAATGCCCTATCATCGATGATACTAAACCTCATTTACTAGTTGCTACTTTGCATAACCTTTATGCTGAAGCCGATTATCAAAACATAGTCTCACAAGCTGGCATCCATAAAATGTCTTATGTTAAACAAGTCAGACCTGATTCGTACTATGAATACTTATTAAAAAACACTTAAATACAGCTTTATTACTAATGCGGACTGTCCCTATAACATAAATCACCTTTTTCTTTTGCTTAGACTATTCATTGAATTTTTTATATGACTAACTGAGATTTATTATGATTTTAATTCAAAATCTAAAAAGAATAGATGCAGGCACTCAGAAGTATATATATATGAGCACCCATCTGATACTGATAAAATTATCAAAATAATGAAGCCTGAGCATGCGACATATAATGGTGGTAGAAAGGGGCAGCATTACTTGCGCGGTCATCATTCTCAGGGCATATACAAACAGTTTCGCAGAGAGATATTGCAATATCTACAGCTTTGTAAGAATAACTATGGTCAGCAACGATTTACGTTTCCAGTGGAAACCGTATATGGCTTTATCGCAACGGATAAAGGGTTGGGCCTAGTGACGGAAAAGGTCATAGACCCTAGCGGCTCAACCATGACACTTTATGAGCTTTCTAATACCAATATGTTTAATGACACACATGCAAAGGCGTTAGATAAGTTTTTTGATGAGTGTTGTGAATTGCATGTGGTATTGGGTGAAGTTAATATTGCTGGCATCATGTATACCGAGCACAGACAAGGTATTCCTGAGTTTGTATTGGTTGATGGCATTGGTGAAAAATTATTCATTCCTTTTAGGGCAATGAGCAAAACGATTAATAGCCATAATGTTCGAAAGATTGAACAAAAAATAAAATCCAAAATTAGCTATTATTCTACTAAGCATTAGAATTATAACCATGATAGTTATCAATGTGACCTTTATTTATTCGCAACCAATTTATAAATACAGCAAAAGACCCAAGACAACTAAGTTGTCTTGGGTCTCTTATTAAATTCTACTACCTCATGAACTAGTCTTAATCAATAAAACTTAACCAATCCATATACTGCTCATTGCGACCATGCACCACATCAAAGTACAAGGTTTGTAGCTTTTCAGTCAAAGGTCCTCGGCCACCATTGCCGATAGTACGATCATCATATTCACGGATAGGCGTCACTTCAGCCGCCGTACCCGTCATGAATATTTCATCCGCCAAATAAAACTCATCACGAGTGATGCGACGTTCAACGACCTTGATGCCTAGATCATCGGCAAATTGAATGATAGTACGACGCGTGATGCCGTCAAGTGCACCGCCCGCTAAATCTGGCGTGTGCAATACACCATCCTTTACTAAGAACAAGTTCTCGCCAGCACCTTGGCAGACATAACCTTGCGGATCCATCAAAATTGCTTCGTCATAGCCATTACGAGTGACTTCTTGGTTTGCCATGATAGAAACTGGATAGTTGCTCGAGGCTTTTGCCTTACACATGGTCACATTGGTCATATGATGAGTAAATGACGAGGTTTTTACACGGATACCATTTTTGATACCCTCTTCACCCAGATAAGCGCCCCAATGCCAAGCAGCAACCATTGCATTGATACTGTTATCACGTGACGATAAACCAAGCTTTTCTGCACCGACCCAAATTAGTGGGCGGATATAGGCTTCTGCCAAGTTGTTTTGCTTGACCACCTCTTTGTGCGCCTGCTCCAGAGTCGCTGCATCAAACGGTACATTCATTTGAAAGATTTTTGCAGAGCCTAACAGGCGCTCGGTGTGCTCTTTTAGGCGAAAAATTGCCGTACGATTATCAGCAGTTTGGTAAGCACGCACACCTTCAAACACAGCCATGCCATAATGCAAGCTATGCGTCAGCACATGGACTTTGGCATCTGGCTGCTCAATCATTGTGCCATTCATCCAAAGCTTACCATCTTGTGTTGCCATATTCATTTTATAATCCTTATGTTAGCACTAACGGCTATTTTTTTAGGTATAGTCGACGCACGTATAAATGCTTCGACTATAGGTTTTGTTTAATCGTATTTATCAACATCATATGATAACACCGCAGCGTCAAATTTTATTGCTAAAATATAGTGTTATCCTTACTAAGAAACAACCAACAACTGACAGCTTTATCGTAATGTGTCGCCGATTATATCACTGGCGGTACTAGCAAATGAAATCTTTTAGTTTGAGTATCACAGGCTATTATTTATAAGCAAAAACCTTCTTAAGAATTAGGCGAATCGCCATCGGACAAATTAACACCCATCAAATGTTGCCATTGCGCTTGTACTAATGCTCGTGTTTCTTTCCACAGTGACTCATCCACCAATAGCGATTGCTCTGATAGTGCCAATTGATGAGTAGCAGCACGAATTCTGAGGTAGGCATCCGTTAAATCTTGGCAGACTTGCTCCTCCCAAATACCCAGTGATGCCACTTCTTCGAAAATACGAACGTTGTCGCTCCATTTGGTCAGGCTTGGATGCTCATGCGAATAAGCCAATACTGCAAATTGCGCTAAGAACTCAATGTCGATGATCCCGCCTGCATCTTGTTTAAGATGAAACTTACCTGCTTGTTGTTGCCATTGACTGGTGCCCAGATGTTTTTGCATCTTAATACGCATACTGGTGACTTCTGTACGCACCTGCTCTATCGTGCGCGGTAATGACAATACGTCTCGGCGAATATCACAAAAGCGTGCCGTCACTCGCTTGTCACCGCAAATCGCTCGCGCCCGTACCAAGGCTTGATGCTCCCACGACCATGCCTTTTCTAGCTGATAGGTTTCAAAAGCATGACAAGACACCACCATCATGCCAGCATTACCTGAAGGACGCAGACGCATATCAATCTCATAAGCGCGGCCATCTCGAGTTTGGGTATTGAGATAGTTCATCAGCTTTTGTACCAAACGGGCAGCAAACTTCATACCGCTGACTGATTTTTCACCCGTAGTCATGCCCTGCTCTTTTATTTTATGCAAAAACACCAGATCTAAATCTGAAGAATAAGACAGCTCTAGCCCGCCAAGCTTGCCATAACCAATGATGGCAAAACCGCAGTCTGCCTCGGTCACTGGGTCGCCATCTTGACCAATAGGATAGCCGTAGCGTTTGACAATTTCTGCAAAGGCCCGTTCTAATGCGGCTTCTAGTACCACCGCTGCGATATACGTAAGAGAATCCGACACCTTCATAATCGGACGCTCAGCCAATACATCACTGGCGGCGACCGCCAACACTTGGTTCTTCTTAAATAGTCTTAATACGCTGAGCAGCTCTTCTTCGTCATTAGGCTCTACGCGCAATAGCTGTTGACGCAAAATATCACGCAACTCTGGCTTGTCCGGCAAGTGGCGATAGCGCTGCTGTAAAAAAGTATCTAAAAGCACAGGATAATGTGCCAACTCTTTGGCAATCCAAGGACTGGCCGATAGCATGGGTATCAGCTCAATTGTCGCATTGGGATTTTCTGCAATCATCACCAAATAGATAGAACGACGACAAATCGCTTCGAGCAATGTAATGAGACGCGGCAAAGCGGTATTGGCCAATTGCTGCTGCTCTTGATGAGCGAGTAACGCATGGATAATCACAGGATAAGCGTCATCCAACCGCTCGCGAGCCTCATCGCTTAAGTTAGCGACCATCTTTGACTGCCAAAAATCTTGTAATAGCACTCGATTTTCTGCCGTGAGCACATCATTCAATCGTGCAATCTGTTCATCAAGATGTTCGGGCTCAAGATCTGTGTCTTCATGATCCGGTACCTGACGTTCGGTCACCATACGCTCAAAGGGAACATTGACATTGTCTCGGTGGTGGTTAAGGGTATCTAACAGTGCGTTCCAATCGTCAAACCCAAGGGTAACTGCCAAGTTATGCTGCCACTGCGGATCATGTGGCAGGCGCTGAGTCTGTTGATCATTAATCGCTTGAATGGCGTGTTCAAGGCGACGTAAAAAACGATACGCGGCTTGGAGCTCTTGATAAGTAGTCCTCTCTAGATACTCAAGCTTATGTAATACCTGCATCGCTTGTAAACAAGATTTCACCTGTAATTGAGGATGCCTGCCACCATAAATTAACTGAAAGGCCTGCACAATAAATTCAATGTCTCTGATACCACCAGCACCCAGCTTGATGTTATCCAAATCCTCCCGCTGAGCGACTTGGTTTTGGATAAGGGATTTCATCTCCCTGAGCGCTGAAAAAGCACTATAATCCACGTAATAACGGAAAACAAAGGGCTTGATGAGCGCTTGTATCTCATCATAAAACGGCTGTTCTAGCTGCCCGACTACTCGCGCTTTTAGCCATGCAAAACGCTCCCATGCACGTCCATGTTGAGAGAAGTACTTCTGTAATGCGGATAGATGAATGGCCAAATCACTACCGTCACCCCAAGGGCGCAAACGCATATCGACCCGAAAGACAAAGCCATCAGCCGTCTTTTGATCCAGTAATTTAATAATACCTTGACCAAGCCTTGTCATAAACCGCTTATTATCTATGCTGCGCGTGCCTTTTGATTTATCACCGCTGGTTACACCGCGAGCCTGATGAACAAAGATAAGATCGATATCACTCGATAGGTTCAGCTCATGAGCGCCAAGCTTACCCATCGCCATAATCGCCATGTCATCAATTTGCACGTTACCTTTAGCATTGATAAACGTTGGTTCGCCGTACTGTTTAATCAAATGCTGGTAGGTATAATCTTTGGCAAATGAGATACAGCCGTCTGCAAACTCAGACAGCTCGTCGGTCAATTGCTCAAGTGCTATCAGTTGTAAGGCATCTTGCCAAATCCAGCGCATCATCAGCAGTGTACGTAGATGACGCAGGCCACTCATCACCTTCACTTCATCAGCAAGTTGGTAATTATCATCTAACGTATAATCTTGAATCAAATCATCGATTTGCTGCCGAGTTAAGGTTCGATCTAACGGGTAGCTACGTAAAAACGTTTGGCATGAAACCGTTCGACTCTCCCAAATTTGATAAGCGAACTCGCTTGCCGTCTGCAATATTTGCAGCTGTTCGGTTGTATACTGACAATCTGTACCATGGGTTGCACGTGAAGGCATAGCGGATGACATAGGGAACATAACTCCTTGCATAGAGTGATAAGACTACGTGAACTTAGCGCATAAGTTTATCGTTTTTTCTTACGAAGTAGTCACAACATCAACTAACGATACGCAATATGTCGGTATTTAATATAAAACTACGTTTAATGACAGTGACCCTATTTGCTTTTGAGCACTTTATGGTAGCATAAACAACTTTAGCGCAGATGATTGAAAAGAGCTCTTATGACCACCATGACCCCATTGCTTCTGATTACTGCTGATCCTAGCCACCCACTTGCCCATTTAGCGCTACGTTATGCACGCGCTTATCTGAAAAATGCTGCCAATAATAAAGATATCAATGATAGTGTCACCTTAGATAATGTCACCTTAAACGTGTTTTTTTATGGCGATGCGGCGCATACGGCCAATGGTTTACGCTGGCAGTCGGCGGATCAAATTAATTTGACCAAAGAATGGCAAACGCTCGCTGAGCAGTTCCAGTTAGCGCTGCCTGTCTGTGTCAGTACTGCTCTCAGTCGCGGCATTAGCGACACGGATAACAGCAAACGCCATCAACTTAATGGTGACAACCTTGCCACCGGCTTTTCACTGGTCGGACTGAGTGAGCTTGCGATGATGATGCAAGGCGACTGTCGTTTGATGCAATTTTGATGACTTGCCGTGCAGACAGATTACATCTTATGATAATAACTGTCAGCGACCAATTAGATTAGGAATTAACCATGAAATTATTAATTCAGCTGCTCACGCCGACTGAAATGGCGAGTTATGAAGGCTGTGCGCTTGCATTAACGCTAGCCACCTTTGGTCATGAAGTACAGCTGTATTTGGATGCGCCTGTTTTTGGCTTGTTGATGCAGCCTGCGTCGCGTTTGCACGGCATGATTCAGTCGCTTGAGCTATATGACATGCCAGCCGCTTGGCTACCTGACGATGTCTTTAGCGGGTGGGTCACGGGTATGCTGCCTATTGATTTGGCTTCACAATTGACATTGATACCTGAAGTGGTGAACGCTTCAGATTTTGAGCAAATACTACGCTTTTAGCCTCGCCATTTTATTTGTAATACTTTAAATACTAGGACGTGTCCTCATTTTAAAAATAGAGATGAAAATGAGGACACGCCTTATCCTAAATCTAGCAACGAATCGGACACTGTTATGGCAACTTTATATCAAATACACAGCACAATGGATATGCTCAGGCGCAGTGTCGATGAGATGTCACGGACATGGCGCACCGGTGACAGTATTCTCTTGCTTGGTAGCACCGTGGCTTTTATCAGTTGGCTTGATGCCTATTTGAGTGACAGTGAAATACAAGGCATCGCAAATATTTATGCCTTAGCCGATGATGTGGCGCAGCTAAGTACCAATACCAGCGCGAAGCTCAATTTAGAGACCAAGTTGAGTGGGCTGTTAACCGATGAAGAATGGGTCAATCTAACTCAGAGTACCAATTTTAGTAATACCGATGCTAATAATGCGGGGTTTGATAAAGTAGTGACCATTGCCCTATGAATAACGATAATTCGATCAATTACGATATAACCAATCATGATATAACAGCGGCAATCAACGTTGAATTAGATCAAGACGGTCATTTATGTGACCATAACATCTGGACCCCTGATATCGCTCAGCAATTGGCCAACACTCTAGAGGTGCATCTAGAAACTGAGCATTTACAAATTTTACAACAGGTACGGGCATTTTTTACTCAGTTTAATCACGCACCAGCCACGCGCCCACTGATTAAATGGTTACAGAAAACCTTGCCAGAGCATGATATCAGCAATCAGAAACTACAGCAGTTATTCAACACTGGCTTGGTTGCCCGCCATGTCAATCGCCTTGCCGGTCTGCCCAAACCACCCAACTGTTTGTAAGATATATGGCTTATAAGATATATGAATGGCGATGAATACCTGAATGTTGGATCATCGCCTGCAATCAGTAAAAAATGCATGGCTATTTTGGATCATATACCGTTAAGGTTTCATAACCGATACTACGACCTTCATCGCCAGTAAAATCTTGCTGACGCCATACCTCATACAAACATATCGCCACACTATTCGATAAGTTCAGACTGCGTGAATCAGCCAGCATTGGTAGCCTCAGCCAATTATCAGCACCTATATCTTCACGAATATCATCTGCCAAACCTGCCGTTTCAGAGCCAAATACTAAGGCAACATTAGGCATCTGGTCAGTCATCGGCTGTCCACCAAAGTCATAGTCATAGAAAGGCTTGCTCAGTTTGGTGGTCAATGCTGTGACAATATGACAATCCGCTGCCTGTAGCGCCCGTTTTGCTGCTGCCCAATCATCATGTACTTGTAGGTGCGCGTATTCATGATAATCCAAACCTGCACGCCGCAGCTTTTTATCATCAAGCTCAAACCCTAATGGCCTGACCAAATGTAGCTGCGCGCCCGTGTTGGCACATAAGCGGATAATATTGCCCGTGTTACTAGGCATTTTTGGCGCTACCAACACAATATGGGTGGTCATATCGACTCCTTAAGTCGTCAAATCTGCGTATTATCGTCGATCCAAGATAACGTGGACAGACTCTACTAAAATGATGGTTATTTGAATTTCTGAGCAAAAGGTAATTAAAAGTTACAGTTTACTGCCAATAATTACATTTTGATACTTTGCACAGTTTTTAACTTTCACTATGATGTCTCTAACGGATATCGAGATAGTATTTATCAATTATTATCTTATCCAATAACCCCTCAGTGAGGCTCAAGCCTAATGCTTAGCATCACTGTTATTATTTATAACGACCCATTTTTGAGGATTCTATTATGAAAAAATTAATCATCGCATCTTTAACTGCTATGTTTGTTCTAACTGGTTGCAACACTTTTAAAGGTTTGGGCCAAGACGTATCAAGCGCTGGCGAAGCTGTTACTGGCGGCGCACAAGACGTACAAAATAAAATCTAAGTATTGATTTTTTTGAGTATTTGAAAGGCTTATCATTTACGTGATAAGCCTTTTTTTATGACTTTATTTTTCGATCGTGAAGACTGACATCAAAGACGCCGTGAATATCTCCAATTATAAGAAAGCTCGCAATATCTGATTGAGATAACGTTGACCCAATAGCGTTGGCTGTAGTCGTTCAGTATTGTCTACTAGCAATCCCTGAGTAATCAATTGCGCCACTTGTACAGCAATATCATCGTAACTCAGCCCTGTCCTTGCGGTAAACATCGACCAAGCGACGCCATCATGTAGACGTAGCGCATTCAGCATAAACTCACTCACCAACTCCTCACTATCAATTTCCTGCCAACCCACCATTTTTGGTGCGTTTTGTTTAACAGAAGAATCAGTGTTATCTTGATAATCCACATAATCTTTAGGCAATCGTGACTTACTAAAACGATAAATACCAGAATCTGCTAGCAAGTCATTCTTTAAGCGATTCTCTGTTAATGCTGATGCTTCATGAGCAATAGTTACTTTACCATGCGCGCCCGCACCAATCGCTAGGTAGTCACCAAATTGCCAGTAATTAACATTGTGACAGCATGCCTCATCTGACGCGCCTGCCCACGCGGATACTTCGTAATTGCGGTAGCCCAACTGCTGCAACAACGCTTGACCTGCCTGCTCAATATCTGCCAAGTTATCCTCATCTGGCAAAATCGGCTGGCTACGGTAAAATACGGTATTGGGCTCAATCGTTAATTGATACCAAGAGATATGCGTCGCCCCAGCATCATGCGCCATCTGGATATCGTTCAGCGCCTCATTCATCGTTTGCTGCGGTAGCCCATGCATCAAATCGACATTGACTCGCTCAAACCCAGCCTCGCGCGCCGCACGAATCGCTGACAATGCTTGTGCAGGGTCATGTATGCGACCAAGGGTTTTGAGCTTATCAGCCGCAAAACTTTGTACACCTATCGACAAACGATTGATACCCACCTCTAAATATTGGGCAAAAGGCGCATGCTCAAGCGTGCCTGGATTGGCTTCCATCGTCACTTCAATGCCGTCAGCAAACTTAAAGATGTTGCGTAGGCCAGTAAACAATCGCTGGTATTGCACAATGGGTAGCAGTGAAGGCGTACCACCACCGATAAAAATCGAACTGATTTCACGCGCTTGGGTTAACGACTGCTGCATGGCGGCATCTGACAGCAGCGCATCCACATATTCGTCATACATAGATAGTTGCATATCCATCGGCAACTCATGCGAATTAAAATCACAATAAGGGCATTTTTTGACACACCACGGGATATGAATATAAAGCGCCAGTGGAATGGCGCTTACCTGTATCCCACTCGCAGTATTATTAAAAGCGCTGAGATTATCAGAAAAATGAGCAGGTGTAATATTTGACATAAACGAAGGTATCTATAAAAAAGGTTACATAAATGGATGACTGCTGTCACTAGCAGAAAGTAGCGCTAGGATAACGGCTAATGTGATTAAAAAAAAGGCTATCTTAAAGAAAAGCCGATCAATAACAAAATCAGTCACAAACATGCATGTTAACCCTGTACTTTTATAGGCAAAATAGTGAAGAATGATGGCATAAAATGACATTGCATACAGTGACATTGCAAATAATGAATGGCTGATAATGATAAATAGGATAAAGATATGGCTTATTGGTTGATGAAATCCAACCCCAAGTTTTTTGGTATTGATGATTTGCAACGCCTAGAGACCGACAGTTGGGATGGTGTGCGCAATTACCGCGCTCGTAACTTCATGCGTGACGAGATGCAGGTCGGCGACAAGGTGTTCTTTTATCACTCTAGCGCTAAGCCGTCTGGCGTCGCTGGCATCATGACGGTAAGCAAAGCAGGCTACCCTGACCCTTGCCAGTTCCATCCTGAGCACCGTCATTACGATCCTATTGCCACCGAAGATGAGCCACGATGGTATATGGTAGACGTCACTTTTGAGCAAGCATTTATTGATATTCTACCACTATCAGCCCTTAAATTTTTACCCGCACTTGAGGGTTCACTATTAATGAGAAAAGGCTGTGAGCAACTTACCGTGATTCCACTAGACGCCAAACACTGGTACGCCATTATGGATATGGCAGAAACGCTTAATCTACTATCTGAGCAACCAGTGGTTAGATAGTAACGATTGAGTAAGGTTTTTAGTGTTATAAACGAACACTTATTGATGCGCTGCCTGCAAAAAATTTGCTATATTTGCGATTTATGCTCAACAATTCATTTCTCGATTTTCTTTATCACACCTTTATCCCCATTATCAGGACCCGCTTATGAGCGCACCCAAACTACTATTATCTGTATTAACCGTCAGTATATTCAGTCTGACCCTTAGCGCTTGTGGCAGTGACGGGGACAAGGTCAAAGACGAATATGACCGAATAGAAGATCAGGTGAAAGATGAATATGATCGTGTGGAAGACAAGGTCAAAGAGAAGTATAAAGAAGTCGAAGATAAGCTGAGCGATGATGAAAAATCCATGGCCGAGATTCTGGAGTCGGTATTTTTACCAGAAGAATCGCTCGATAATTTCTTGGATAAAATAACCCCAGAAGGCGGTCGCGGCGGTTTATATGTCGGACACTTTATTGAGATTGACGATGGTGACAGCGACGATATCGATATCGGTGCCGTTTACTTTGACATCAGCAAAGATGGCGCTGGCAGCGTAGATGGTAGCGTTAGTTATCAGCAGCAAGCCTGCCAAGAAAATAACACTCTGGGCATCAACTCAGCCATTAAGGTTGACAACTATATCGCGGGTAAAATAACAGGCAGTCTCGATACGTTAGCGTTTTTAGACATTAAGTATATCAATGATTTGGGCGTAGAAACACCGAACTTATTAACCACCTTTGCGGGGAGCTTTGAGGAAAAAGAAGCAGGATCACCTTGGAGAGGTAGCTTTGAGTATCAGGATGGCCTTGGCGGTAAAAAACTAACCAGTAGCGAAAAAAATTGCAACGTCACCTACACCATCAGCGATCGCTCTAATTTTAAGACGTACCCACTTGATTATAGTCTGGGCAAAATGACTCTTGATGTCATCGGTAATGGCAGTCAAAAGACCGTCAGTTGGCAAAATCCTGCCAATACCAAGCATTTACTGGTCAGCCAAATTGATGTCAACAAGGCCGAGTCTGGTGCCAACGGCTATGTGCAGAACGTGATATTAAGTAATCTTGAAACGCAGTTTGCCCCTGTCATTCCAGCCATGTTCACCAATTACGTGATTGTCGTGCAAGCATTTGATGCCAATAATACCTTGATTGGCTATCAAGCAGTGGTGCAAGATTTGCCTGAGTCGCTATAAATGCCTGCTGATGTGCCTATAAGTTAGAATGGTTATCGTCCAGTGCACACTCTATTGAATCGATTACCTTTCACAGTCAGTTTTTAAGATCAATACAACGCTTTTAAAGCGTTGACATCATAGCGTGGCTTCTTTACCATTCTATTTATTTATGACCTGTCAATCCACTGCTTGGATTGACAGGTTATTTTTATTTTTGTGCCTGACTTTTTTTGCATACTCTGTCTATATAGGCTTGCTCATATTATTTATCGGAGTATTATCGTCGGCACGACTCCCCCTTTTACATCCATCCAAAAAACTGGATTGGCTTGGTTAAACTTGCTTAGGGCGTGTCCTCATTCTCATTTGCTTTTCTGCTCAAATTTTTGGTCATGGTATGACCGTCTCGCTATTGTTTTATTGATGGCAATATTTGCTCATCTATCATAATTACCGCAAAGAATAAAAAGTTGCTCACTATGGTTTTCCCATTATCTTTTAGAGATTTTAAAAGCTACAGCTTACGCTTAGGCGTGCTCGCGCTTCCTATTTTAATTACTCAGTTTTGCCAAGCAGCACTTGGTGTGGTCGATGCTATCATGGCAGGTCAAGTCTCCGCGCTTGATTTGGCGGCCGTCGCCGTTGGCTCTGGTATTTGGCTGCCGCTGTTTTTATTAGCCACTGGTATTTTAATCGCCACCACCCCTCTTATTGGTGAGGCGATTGGTCAAAATAAGCACCATCAAGTGCCGCATATCACGCAGCAGTCTTTATGGACCGCTAGTGTCATTGGTATTATGGGCTTTATCATCGTTAATTTAGCACCCAATGTACTTGGGGTCATGGGTGTGCCTGAAAACATCCAACCGATCGCAACGCAGTATTTGCATGGCGTGTCGTTTGGTTTTCCCGCACTGGCTGTCTATGCGGTACTGCGCAGTTATTGCGAAGCACTTGGGCGACCTGAGCCGGTGACAGTGATTAGTATTATCGGGCTACTTGCCGATATTCCCCTTAACTATATTTTTATCCACGGTCTGTTTGGCATGCCCGAAATGGGCGGCGCAGGCTGCGGGGTCGCAACGGCAATAGTGTTATGGATAAACGTTTTATTACTGGCGGCTTATACCAGCTTTACTAAGCGACAGCAGTTTGCCAGCACGCGCTTCTTTTATGCCTTTGCCAGTCCTAATCGTGCACAGATTAAAAAGCTCCTCAAACTTGGTATTCCGATTGGTATCTCTATCTTTTTTGAAGCCAGTTTGTTCAGCTTGGGCGCTCTTGTTATCAGTCCATTAGGTGAGCTAGCAACCGCATCGCATCAGGTGGCATTAGCGGTGACTTCCCAGCTGTTTATGATTCCGATATCGGTCGCTATGGCACTGACAATCATGGTATCCAATCGTTTTGGCGAAAAAAACCTCATGGCGTTACGTCAAGTGCAAGCCACTGGTCTTATCTGGACAGTATTGATTGCGCTCACTTGTATGATTGGTATTTGGCTATTTAGGCCGCAATTGGCAGCCGCATTCTCTGATAACCCAGCCGTTATCACGCAATCTATGCATTTACTTATTTTTGCCCTTGGTTATCAGCTGTTCGATGGCTGGCAAGTCAACGTCGCTGGTATATTGCGCGGCATGCAAGACACCACGATACCAATGTGGGTCACGTTGTTCTGTTACTGGCTGGTGGCATTGCCACTCGGTGTTTATTTGGTGCGCTTCACCGATATAGGCGCACAAGGGTTTTGGATGGCATTAATCACGGGTTTATTCTTATCGTCTATTCTACTCACCCTACGCCTGCGCTATCAACAAAAGCGTCTGACGACGATGTGGGGTTAATGCATCAGCTATACTGATGTAAATGCAGTATCTACTAACCATGACTGGCGCTACATGGTCACATAGACTATGATAAATCATTAAGCATTTCTTACTCGTAAGAAATGCTTACGTCATAATATGTAAAAAAACTCAGTTAACAACTGTACATCGATTGCTCATTGCCATGAATATAGGTATCATTAGCAATTACCTACACAATATTTAGTTACACTATTTCTTGAAATTAGTAGAAGGCAAAATTAAAACTATGGATATTGAAAAAATACGCACCCTAATCGCCCTCATGGAAGAAAGTGAACTGGTTAATTTAGAAATCAGCTCAGATGATGAACATATCAGCTTAACTCGTCACTATGATGCGCCTGCACCGACCATGATGGCCGCACCTACTGCTGGCATTGCCCCTGTCACTGCTGAAGCAAAGCCAGCGGTAAAAGCGGGTAGCGTTGAGACATCGCCGATGGTTGGTGTTTATTACTCAGCCCCTAGCCCTAATGATCCGCCATTCGTAAAGGTCGGACAAAAGGTGCAAGCTGGTGACACATTGGGCATCATCGAAGCCATGAAAATTATGAATCCTCTTGAGGCAACGCAAAGTGGTGTCGTTGACGAAATCTTAGTCGATAACTCCGAAGTGGTACAGTTTGGTCAACCCGTCATACGCTATAGAGCTTAACGACACTATTTACCAACCTTTACCTCATTATGATAGAGATTTCGTTATCATTTGGCATTTTAGCTTGAGTTATTTTATCTTTATCGTAGCTCGATTTAATGGTGCCTAAAATAACGACTCTATCAATGACCGCCGCTTCGACAAGGATGACCCCATGATAAAAAAACTGCTCATCGCCAATAGAGGTGAGATTGCCCTACGTATCGTTCGAGCCTGCAAAGCCCTTGGCATAGAGACCGTCGGTATCTACTCCACAGCTGATGCAAACTTGATGCACCTGCGCTTTGTTGATGAGGCAATCTGTATTGGCAAACCCAATGCCAATCAAAGCTATCTTGATATCAATACTATTTTAACCGCAGCTGAAATCACTGGTGCCGACGCTATCCATCCGGGTTATGGTTTTTTGGCTGAAAATGCTGAATTCGCTGAACGCGTCGAAGAAGCAGGTCTCACTTTCGTTGGTCCTAATGCTGATCATATTCGATTAATGGGCAATAAAGTCTCTGCCATTAATGCGATGAAAAAAGCTGGCGTACCGACCGTCCCTGGTTCAGTGGGCGCGGTAACGTTGCATAATGCTGAAGAGCAAGCACGCCATATCGGCTTTCCGTTATTGATTAAAGCCGCTTCTGGCGGCGGCGGTCGCGGTATGCGTGTGGTTGAGCGCTTCGAAGAAGTCATTGGGCAAGTACAGGCTGCTAAGCAAGAAGCTGAGCTGTGGTTTGGTGATGATACCGTGTATATGGAACGCTACCTACAAAATCCGCGCCACGTAGAGATACAAGTGCTTGGCGATGGTAACGGTAATGCCATTCACTTATACGATCGAGATTGTTCATTGCAACGTCGTCACCAAAAGGTATTAGAAGAAGCCCCTGCGCCTGATATCCCTGATGATGTACGTCAGCCTATCTTAGATGCTTGCGTTAAAGCATGTGAGTTGGTGAAATATCGCGGTGCCGGTACTTTTGAGTTTTTATTTGAAAATAATGAATACTTTTTTATTGAGATGAATACTCGTGTGCAAGTTGAGCATCCGGTAACTGAGATGATTACTGGCATCGACGTGGTTGTCGAGCAGTTAAAAATCGCAGCCGGCTACGGTTTGTCTTATCGTCAAAGCGAGATTGAAATTCAAGGCCATGCCATTGAATGTCGCATCAATGCTGAAGATCCAGCCACCTTTATGCCTTGTCCTGGTACAGTCACTCAGTTATTTGCCCCCAGTGGTGCTGGTGTACGCTTTGACTCGCACCTCTACCCGGGCTACGAGATTCCAAGCTATTATGACTCATTGATTGGCAAGCTTATCTGCCATGGTCAAACGCGCCAGCAAGCCGTCTCTAAGACGCTGCATGCACTCGATGAATTGGTGATTGAGGGTATTAAAACCAATATCCCGCTGCATCGCGATGTCATTTTGGCAGATGACAATTTTATTCACGAAGCACAAAATATTCATTACCTTGAAAGAGAGCTTCTAACTGGCAATAAAAAGAAGGCGGATGTATAACCTGCTTTGATTCATTGTTAAACATAAAAAAACCGCTACCTATTTAGATAGCGGTTTTTTTATGTTTCTATTGTAGAAAAAAATGGTCTTAAGTCTTATGATTAACGATAAAGTGCTATGGCAACACTCTATTAAAATTCATAAAGCATTCATTACCATCAGGATCCGCACACCACTGCATTTGGTTGCCGTCGTGGTTTAAAAACGCAATCAACGCTTCGTCAGTTTGGTCGATTTGGTTACCTGAACAATCTACTTCATTGTTGTCATAGACTGTTTTTAGCGCAATAATGGGCAGCCCTTCTTCGCGGTGCGTGATTAGGTAACGACCATATGTCCACTCTTTGCCACTCACTGCCCACATCTCATTATCGGCCGCAAAATTGTATAGCTCGCGGCACTGGCTTGCTTTTTTGGCAGAGACCTTTAACTGGTTGTTGGTATTTGGCTTAATATTAAGGACGCGCTTTTCACTTTGCACAAGGACACCGCCTTCTGTACCAGCAGTTACTTCTGGCTCATCACTTTTTGTCTGTTTCAGCTCTTTTGCTACAGCTTGTCTGGCTTTGGCTTCTTTGGTCATCGTGATACTACTGTCTAAGTCGATTTCCCATTGTCCTGCGATAGCTGGGCTGATATGAGTGGTAATAGTCGGTTTAGTGACCACTTCGCCATTTACTGGCAATGACGCCAAAATAGCAGCCAATGAAAATGAAGCAAGTGAGATAGGTTCCATAATTAACCTTTTGTTTATAATAATATAATAATATAATAATATGAGTTATGTACATTAGCGTAAGTCTTAGACATCAAAAACACAAGTAACATTATGCTATTAGTCGCGATGCTTTAGCCAACTGCAAGATAGGCGATAATCATAAATGTCTACTTTCTACATATAGACTGTCTTTTTTCATGCAAAAAATAACGCCATCGCTTTACTTGCTAAAGACAAGAAGCGACAGCGTTATAGCGACAAGTTATCAAAACGATCATAAAGACATTAAGCAGTGATAGTACTAACTGCTTGAGCAAACGCTGATAAGGCGCCTTTAAGCATCGCTGATACAGTACTGCTGCAAGTGCCAATACCAGAATAAACCTCCCCATCAACATTCAACTGAATGTAAGCAGCGGCATTGGCATTGGTTTTGTTGTCATTATTGGTATCATCATCGATGCCATCACCGCTATTGTGCTGTGGATTGATGGCATGCTCAGCGTAATTAATAACATGGATAGATTTACCAGTGTGCTGGGCAAGTCCGTCTATAAACGATGATAATGGACCATTACCAGTGCCATCAATATTAATGATGTCCCCATTCATTTGTACTTGACCAGTAAAGTAGACTTCACCGCCTTTATTATTGACCGTATAATCTAATAGCTCAAAACTGCCTTGCTGTAGATACGTGTCTTCAAAGGTTTGTAAGATTTCATCATTCTGCAATTCGCGAGCAGCTGATTCAGCTTGCTTCTGTACCACGCCGCTGAAGTCAATTTGCATCCAGCGCGGCAAATTAAAGCCATAGTTGCGCTGCAAGATATAAGCCACACCGCCTTTACCAGACTGGCTATTGATACGTACCACATCCTGATAACTACGACCGATATGCGCCGGATCAATTGGCAAGTAAGCCACATCCCAAACGTTATCCGTCTCGTTTTGATGCTTTTCGTTATAATCGAGAGATTTTTTGATGGCATCTTGATGCGAGCCACTAAAGGCCGTAAAGACCAATTCGCCGACGTATGGATGACGCGGATGTAAGGGCAAATTGTTACATTCGCTGACCACTTGTACAATTTCGCTCATGTTACTAAAATCAAGCTCTGGATCGATACCTTGACTAAACAAGTTCATCGCCATGACCATGATATCCATATTACCCGTACGCTCACCGTTACCCAATAGCGTACCTTCGATACGATCGGCGCCCGCTAATACCCCAAGCTCTGCTGCTGCAACCGCACAGCCACGGTCATTATGCGTATGCAAGCTGATAATGACATGCTCACGCTGGGCAAGATGACGGCAGAAATATTCGACTTGGTCGGCAAAAACATTGGGCATAGACGCTTCAACCGTCGCTGGCAAGTTTAAAATTACTTCCTGCCCTTGTTGTGGTTGCCACACATCACAGACCGCATCACAGACTTCTACAGCATATTCAGTTTCCGTTTGACTAAAGCTCTCTGGTGAATACTGGAATACCCACTCTGTTTCTGGGTATTTAGCCGCATATTCAACCAATAATTTAGCACCAGTAACAGCAATTTCTTTGATTTCAGCTTTATCTTTACCGTAGACCTTTTCACGTTGTACACGGCACGTTGAATTATAAACATGGACAATCGCACGCTTCGCGCCTTTCAATGACTCAAACGTACGGGCGATCAAATGCTCACGAGCCTGTACCAATACCTGCAAAGTCACATCGTCTGGGACGTGATTTTCTTCGATAAGTTTACGAGCAAAATCAAACTCAACCTGCGCCGCTGATGGAAAGCCAATTTCAATTTCTTTAAAACCAACCTCAACCAACGTTTTAAAAAAACGCATTTTTTGTTCGATCGTCATCGGGTCAATCAGTGCTTGATTGCCATCACGCAGATCCACACTTGCCCAAATTGGTGACTTTTCAATCGTTTTGCTCGGCCAAGTACGATCTGACAGCGATGGCGCAAAAGCAAATGGACGATACTTTTTATAATCAAAAGCGGCATTTTTGGGTGTAATCTTTGCAGTCGTTGAAGCTACAGTGCGTTTGGCTTGGTCAGACATAATCAATCCTTAGATGATATGGGAATTTATGTTTTTAGCTGGACGGCTGGTGATTAGATCAATGTTTATCATACGAGATAACCAATGTTTATACCATAATAATATCAGAGTTTATGCAATAGAAATCAGCTTTCTTTGATAATATATGGCGCTATTTTAGTGAAAAAATACAATTTAATCAGTATAATTAGCTGAATTCACTAATAAAGCAACAGATCATGCCAAACAGTCATCTGGATAGTCCATATTTAGCCGATATTGATGAGATCGATCGACAGCTCTTGCGCGTATTGCAAACTCAGGCACGTATGAGTATCACCGAGCTTGCCGAACGCGTCAACCTGTCAGCCACGCCTTGTGCACGCCGTATTAAACGCTTAGAAGATGCTGGTATTATCACAGGTTATCACACCAAAACAGATGCGCAAAAACTTGGCTACCCGCTCGCCGTCTTTATCGCGATTAGTATGGACCGCCATACGGCTGAGCGCTTTGAGCAATTTGAGCGCAAGATTCAGAGCTTTGATGAAGTCATTAGCTGTAGCATTGTCACGGGTCGTACGGAAGACTACCTTATCAAGGTAAGGGTACGCGATATGGCACATTATGAGGAGTTTTTATTACATAGGCTCAATCGTATCGAAGGTGTTGCTCAAGTGCATACCAGTTTTGAGTTGCGAGAAATATTTAATCGTAGTGTGGTTTAGTAGTGTCGTTTAAATGGTAGTCGGTGGCTGTCGACGAAACAATAGTAATAGTAACAGCACCAATCCAACCATCAATCCAGCGGCGGCAACGAGTAGCCCTGCATTGAAATTGTCGTCCTGCCCTGCCAATGCTACCGTCACCAATGGTCCCAAGAACTGACCCAATGCATAAGCCAAAGTTGCCAATCCTATCAGCAAATTTGAGTAAGCAGGATTGATGTTTTTAATCAAAGTGAGCGTCATCGACACCATACCTACGAATGTCAGCCCTAAAATAGCAGCATTACCATACAACCCAATAGCGCCGTCGAACCATATGGGCAAGCACATGCCAAATGCTTGTAATATTGTTAAACCTATTAATGTTTTTATTTCACCAATTCGTTTGGCAAGTGCGCCCCACAGTGGATTTGATAACATCGCAAACACACCAACGACTAGCCAAATGAGCAATCCAGCATACGTCTGCGTCGTGAGCCGCTGTGCTGCCATGACTGGCAAAAAGGTCGCAGAGGTAATATAACCGAATCCTGCCAGTACATAGCTCGCTGACAGCAAAGCAATAGCCTTACGATGACCAGCAATGGCCTCATACAAAGCGCGCTTAAAGCTCAAATAGGTTTGATGCACTGACACGTGCTGTTTAGGATCAGTCCGCAGCAAGTCGGAACCATTTGTTTGTCTTGGTTTTACCGCATAGAGTAGCCATAACAGAGGTAAGCTTGTAAAGCCTGCTACCAACCAAATGACATCAAAATGATAGCCCAATATTAACAACCACCACGTCAGTATGGCAGAGGCACTGATGCCCACACCAATACCTGCGTAGTGTACTGCCGACAGTACAGAGCGGCGTTCAGGACTTAAGCTTTGAATAACAAACGATGAGCTTAAAATCATCGCTACCCCGCTTGCAATACCTGCGATTAGACGAATGAGATACCATAGAGTTAATGACATATCGGGTACGACAAGTAGCATCGTTGTGACGACACTTATAATTGCCCACAGTGTCAGCGCTTGCCACGTCGAGCGCTGAGGCACAAACATGGCGATGAGGGCACCGATAAAATAACCGATGTAATTGATAGAGGCAAGCCAGCCTGCAATCGTCGTTGAAATCGAAAGTTGCACCATAATATCGGGCAAGGTAGCAGTAAACAAAAAACGCCCATAGCCCATGACGACTGCCATGCAGTACATACCGATACAGGCAATGGCAGCTTCATTGGTAATATGAGGAAAAGCACGGCTTTTGAGAGCAGTCATCATGACAGAGCCATTTTTGCGGCAATTAGCACACAATCCTTTGTGTTAGAGCATTCAAGAGCAGCGGCAGATTAATAATCAAACATACAAGCGAAAACTACGATACGTTTACTGTTGGTGACATGGTCACATCTGTTTCTGTGTGTCCTAGCATTTGTACGCGTTGATCACTAAACATATCCATATCAGGTGCCAGCGTACGCATAAAACGGTCAAAATAGAGCATCTGTTTGGTCAATAAAGCAAAGTCACGTGGGAAATGAATACCATGGCGCTTACCGACTTCTACAATCTCAAGCATCATTTTATTTAGCTCATCGGCTTGTTCTTTACTATTAAAAGGCACACCACTGGTAAAGGATTTGTCCTCCGCCATAATAGTCTTCATCATACGCTGCAAATCATTACCCAATGCCACTACATCGACTTTATTGCCACCATGGGTCATTTCCATATCAATCATATGGCGCGCCATCGCTTGATAGTCACTGTCCTGCATGGCTTGCATCATACCCATGCACGCACGCCAACTCTCAGCTTTTAGCTTACCGACAATACCAAAATCCAAAAAGCCAATACGACCATCGGTTAATAGCATCAAATTGCCCGCATGCAGGTCAGCATGAAAACTGTTGCACAGCATGAGACTGGCAAACCACGTATTCAAGGTATCCGCCATGACTTGCGCAGGATCAGCACAATACTGACGCATGAGCGACTCATCGACCATAGATACGCCGTACAAGCGGCTCATGGTTAGTACACGCTTGGTCGTCAGCTCTTCATATACTTTGGGTGCTACCACGCGTGTATTGCCTGATACGGCTAAGAACTGCTGAAAATCGCGGATGTTTTGTGCCTCAGCGATAAAGTCAGTCTCGGCAAGCATACGCAGGCGAATCTCATCGATAATCGGCGCAATACTGGCAAACTTCATCGACGGCATCAGAATCTCAAGTAACTTAGTCACCCCATGCAATACGCCCAAATCCGTTTGCATAATAGTCTCGACGTCAGGCTTTTGTACTTTTAATACGACTTCATCGCCATTATGCAACCGTGCCGCATGAACTTGCGCAATAGAAGCTGATGCTAGTGGCTTTGAGTCGATATGGGCGAACTTATCAGCGAGCGTCATGCCATCAACCGCCAACTCTTCTTTCAATACCTGCTCGATATAGGCATAAGACAGTGGTGTGGTCTGATCCAAACAGCTCTGAAAAGCTTTTACATATTCGCGTGGAAACAGTGACGGCGTACTGGCGATAAACTGACCAATCTTGATATAAGTCGTGCCCAACTGCTCAAACGTTTCTTTTAATAATGTGGCATCAGGCTTTTCACCTTTTGCCACTCTCAGCGCAGATAAACCTGCCACGCTGGCTGTTTGGCGAACACGGTTCATGACATTGAAGGTATGCTTTAATAAATGCGGACGATGAATTTTCATAAAAAACAACTATGGTCATAAGAAAGGGTTTTGAGAATAGGTGATTACAAGTAATGACAAGTTACACAGCCACTAATAAACAATAACTAGTGACTACTACAGACAGGACACGCAGCATCTTGGCGATAGCCCATCAGCCGTTGTTGCATCTGGCTACCATCCCATATTAATAGCTTATTTGTCAGTGGATTTTTGGTTAATCCCAAATACTGCAGGGCAGCATTCGCTTGCAAATTACCCATGATAGCAGTGGTACTCGCTAGCACACCTGAGTTGGCACACGTACGCTCATCAGCCGCCGCATCAAGTACTACCGAACCAAACACGCAGTGATAACAACCAGTGTTTAGTTGCGGCTCAAATAGCGCCAACTGACCTTGCATCGCAATCGCTGAGGCAGATAATAGCGGGATTTTATAGCGCACGCTAATACGATTGATGACATCACGCGTAGCAAAATTGTCGGTGCAATCTAAAAGCAAGTCAGGCTTGCCTGTCGCCATATCGAGCAATTCATAAGCATTGTCTTCGCTTAATCTTGCAACTGTACCGCTCGCGGTAATTAAAGGATTAATACGCTCTAACATGTGCGCCGCTGTTAGCGCCTTAGGTTTACCGATATCCTCAGGTAAAAACAGCGTTTGGCGCTGCAAGTTACTGGCTTCAATGATGTCATCATCTATCAGATGAATGTGCCCAAGTCCTGCACGCACCAGCGTCTCAGAAGCAGGACAACCAAGCCCGCCTGCCCCTATCATGACCACACGAGCTGACTTTAAGCGTAATTGAGCGTCAATATCCCAACCGTCTAATAATATCTGCCTTGCATAACGCAGCAGCTCTTCATCCAACAACCGCCCTTCATCTGATGTGTGCGCCATATTTATTACCAATAACCTATTATTAAAGAAGTCTACTAACAAAAATCTGATGACTTAATTTGACCAAGCGTAACACGATCATTACCACCATAATCTTGTACTGTACGCACAGATTCAAAGTCACTGTCTACAAACAACTTGCGAACGGCATCACCTTGGTCAAAACCATGTTCGATAGCGAGTAGCCCACCGACACGCAAGTATTTCGGTGACTGTCCTACGATATGCTCTATATCAGCAAGCCCATGATTGCGGGCACTTAAGGCACTAATAGGTTCGGCTACAAGGCGTGCCAAATGCTCATCTTCCTCATCGATATAAGGAGGGTTAGACACAATCACATCAAATAATAGCTCGCCATGACTGGGCAGCTCGTCATACCAACTGCCTTGTATAAACTCAATATCAGCAACATCATTGATAGCTGCATTGTGCTGAGCAACCTTGAGCGCTTCTGGCGACATATCCACCGCAACGACTTGCCAGCTTTCGACCTTACTGTCTGAACGCTGCGTATTTAACTCATGTGCAAGACTAATCGCAATACAACCTGAACCCGTCCCTAAATCCAATAACCGTTTTGGGCTGCTGACACTGTTTGGCTGAGATTTTATCCAAGTTAATACTTGCTCAATCAGTATCTCAGTATCAGGTCGCGGAATTAAAGTGTACTCATTGACCCTAAATTTTAACGACCAAAATTCTTGCTGACCCGTCAAATACGCAAGTGGCATTCCTTGCTGCATCCTTGTTACACCTGCATTGAATTGCTCAAATTCAATGTCTGTTAGCTGGTAACCTTCATCTGTGATTAGCGCTATCGCAGGCTTATCAACGACATACAACAGCCAATCTGTTAGCCAAAATGACGGTAGCTTGCTATTTGCAGTCTCATTCGTCAATTGCTGAATGTGCTGCTTTATTTGACGAATAGTCGATGCTGTCATAAGTAACTCTTAAAAATATGATGAATCAATGAGAATAAAATACTGCTTAGCCTACTCTGACGCGCGTGGTGGCTCTTTGGTGTCGGTCAGGTTTGGATTCGCCTTGGCCAACTTATCACTGCTTCCATCATTATTGTCATCGCCATAAATATCATCGTTATCACCAATGACGATATGCTTATCGACAAAGTAAATCAACGCCAGAATCGGAATACCTATCGCAAAGGTAAAGATAAAGAAGAATGGATAGCCCATATTATCAACGATAGCACCGGAATATCCGCCCATGACTTTAGGAATCAACGTCATAAGTGATGAGAAAATAGCGTACTGAACTGCTGTAAAACGAATGGAGGTCAACGCTGATAAAAAAGCAATAAACACTGCACTAGCAAGCCCTGCTGCTAAGTTATCAAATATGACCGCAACATACATAAACGGCAAACTGCCTGGGTTATAAGTTAGTAGCACAAATAACAAATTGGTCGCACACGCAAGAATTGCCCCAATCATCATGGCATGCATCATACGGAAACGCTGTGCCAATAGCCCACCTAAGAACCCACCTGCAATCGCCATAATCACGCCGACGAGTTTCACTGCATTGGCAATATCTGTTTTACTAAAGCCCATGTCTTGATAAAAAACGTTGGAAATCACGCCTGCCACAATGTCTGAAATTCGATATAGACCAATTAGTGCCAATAATAAAAATGCCTTTTTGCCATAGCGTCTAAAAAAGTCTAAGATCGGCTCGACCCAAGTGGCCATGGCTACTTCTTTTTTCACCAACCCCACTTGTACCAATGCATAACCTGCTACTATCGCTACACTCAAGCTTATCAGCAGATGCAATGTTTCAACAAAGAAGCTGGAGAATGCTCCTTCAAACTCTGGCAGTACTGGTCCCATCAATATATAAGCGGCGATAAAAGCGACCACAGAAAATACAAATAGCGCCACCAATCTCACGTAGTCTTCGCGAGTTTCGGCAACCAATGGCGCTTTATTGATAATTTTTGGTTGATTGATAATGAAGTACAACAGCAGTAAAGGAGCACAAGCGACCAGTGCCAAAAAGTAAAACTTAATCGCTGGCATGACCATTAACGGTACCATTGCCAATGTGCTATCAAATACTGTATTAATCAAAATATTGATCAGATAGATAACGCCAAAAATCAGACCTGGGATAAGTAATAAAGCAGAATAAATAAGAAATACTTTCAAATTGCCCTTTTGCTTTTTACTTTGCAACGTTTCAGCCGTTGGCTCATAGCTGGCAAACGTGGTTAATACCCCTAATGTCATGACACCTGCCATAATGTAGTAAGTATTTCGCCATGCCTCATAACTATAAAAAGTCTCATTCGAGCCAAAAAAATCTGCCAAATATAACGCGCCTGCCCCCGCAACGATCATGCCGATACGATAACCCGACACATAAATAGAGGATAGAATGGACTGCATCGATGGCGGCGCAAGCTCGATGCGGTAAGCATCAATCACGATATCTTGGGTGGCAGAAGAAAAGCCAAGCAAAACCGCAGCGCCTGCCATGTAGACTAAAACGTCTTCACTAACTGGATTAACATTTGCCATCAAAAAGATAGCCAATATGATAAGCAGCTGTGATACCACCATCCAACTGCGACGACGACCCAACCATTTGGTCAAAAATGGCACAGGAAGCGCATCTATTAATGGCGCCCAAATAAATTTAAACGAATAACCCAGTGCCGCCCAACTAAACATGGTCACAACACTACGATCAATGCCTGCCTCTCTAAGCCAAAGTGATAAACTTGAAAAAATAAGCAGTATAGGAATACCCGCTGAAAAGCCCAAAAACAACATGATAATGACACGAGGGTCTAAATAAGCCTTTGCAGCCTCTCCCCATGATTTTTTGACAGCTGATTGATTGGGTGGCACAGATTTGACAGCAGACATAATCGCTCACTAGCACTTAAGAAAAAGAACACAACCGCGCACAATTTTTATCAATCATTAGTATCATCTATCGGTAACTGACACTGATAAATAGCACTGATAAACGGGATCGATAAAAATTGCTTAACGTTGCACAAATACAGCCATTACAACAAAATTGAATTATGGTACTTGAGAACGCTGACCTTGACTAGACATTCTAACGATATTTTTGCATTAACCTTTCTTTCTACTGGTGAATAAAACCTAACTTATAGACTAGGGTTTACTTTCATATTAAGAATGGGTATAAAAATAAGGAAAATCTCGCATTTTGCATCATAACCATTTTATACAAACCCCTTTCTCTTGTGATTAGCCAATCATTATCCTGATAAGTCATTAATAATTAATGCTTTAATAACCAAAACTTCTTGCTACATTCTTACTTTTATATATTTAAAAAATATTATTTTATTAGATATATCATTTATTTTACAAAACAATGCGTTTATATAAATCGCCTCCCTAAATCAATCATTATTCTATATGCTAGAGATGACAAATAATTTTTGCAAACAATAGTAAATAACACCCTCGATTGCCATTTATCTGATTACTGCCTAGGAGCCACATGATGACTAACTCAAACTCAACATCAGATGCTGCAAGTAACACCACTTATGATAAAGGAGATGGTCATGGACCAACCATTCATAGTGAAAATGTAGATACTTCGCACGAGCCACAACGTCCAAGCATGGGTGGCTGTCCTGTCATGCACCAAGCACATACTACGAACGCCTCGGCAGCAACCGATTGGTGGCCGAATAGCTTAAATTTAGATATCTTGCATCAGCAGGATCACAAAACCAATCCAATGGCTCCTGACTTTGATTACGCAGAAGCCTTTAAGCAATTAGATTTAGAAGCCGTCAAGCAAGATTTAAAAAATCTAATGACTGAGTCACAAGCATGGTGGCCAGCAGATTGGGGTCATTATGGTGGGTTGATGATTCGTATGGCTTGGCATTCTGCCGGTACTTATCGACGCTCCGACGGCCGCGGTGGTTCTAACACTGGTAATCAACGCTTTGCGCCATTAAACAGTTGGCCGGACAATGTCAATTTGGACAAAGCACGTCGTCTATTATGGCCAATCAAGAAAAAATATGGTAACAAACTTTCTTGGGCAGATTTGATGATACTAGCGGGTAATATGGCCTATGAATCTATGGGCTTTAAGACGTTAGGTTTCGCTGGTGGACGTACCGATATTTGGCATCCAGAAAAGGATATCTATTGGGGTTCCGAACGTGAATGGCTTGCTGCTACCAAAAATCGTTATGAAGATAATAATCAGCGTGAATCACTAGAGAACCCTTTAGCAGCGGTACAAATGGGCTTGATTTATGTCAACCCTGAAGGTGTCGATGGCAACCCTGATCCAATCAAAACAGCACAAGATATTCGTACTACTTTTGCGCGTATGTCAATGAATGATGAAGAAACGGTCGCCTTGACTGCTGGTGGTCACACGGTTGGTAAATGTCATGGTAATGGTGACGCTACCTTATTAGAAGATGAGCCAGAAGCTGCTGATATCAAAGAGCAAGGTCTAGGTTGGCGCAACCCTAAAGGTACAGGTAATGCTGGCGACACCATCTCAAGTGGTATCGAAGGTGCATGGACCACGCATCCAACCCAATGGGATTATGAATATTTCGAGTTATTGCTAAATCATGAGTGGGCACTGACTAAGAGTCCTGCTGGTGCTTGGCAGTGGGAACTTATCGATATCAAGGAAGAGGATCGTCCTTTAGATGCACATGATCCAAGTGTACGCCGCAACCCAATCATGACCGATGCTGATATGGCAATGATTAAAGACCCTGCTTATCGTAAAATTTCAGAGAACTTTCATCAAAATCCAGAATATTTCGATGAAGTATTTGCAAAAGCTTGGTTTAAGCTTACCCATCGTGATTTGGGGCCAAAATCTCGCTATTTAGGGGCGGATGTGCCAAGCGAGGACTTCACTTGGCAGGATCCAATTCCACAAGGCAATGTTGATCTGAGCGCTGATGATATTGCAATCTTAAAAGCACAGATACTAGGCAGTGGTATCGACCATCGCGAATTTATTATTACCGCTTGGGATAGCGCTCGTACATTCCGCGCCTCAGACTATCGCGGCGGTGCCAATGGTGCACGCATTCGTTTAGCCCCGCAAAAAGACTGGCTAGGTAATGAGCCTGAGCAATTGGCTCGCGTACTTGAGGCGCTCACTGCCATCCAAACGAACTTTGATAAAGACGTCAGCATCGCAGATTTAGTGGTACTCGCTGGTAACACCGCCATTGAAAAAGCAGCAGCTAATGCAGGTGTTCAAATTGAAGTGCCATTCGATGCGGGTCGTGGCGATGCGAGCGATGAGATGACTGAAACAGAGAGCTTCTCTGATTTAGAGCCACGACATGATGGCTACCGTAATTGGATCAAAGGCAGCTATGCCATATCACCTGAGGAGATGCTATTAGATCGTACTCAGCTGATGGGCTTGACTGCACCCGAAATGGTCGTTTTAATCGGTGGTATGCGTGTCTTGGATACCAACTACGCTCAGAGCCAACAAGGCGTCTTTACTGAGCGTGCTGGGACACTTAGCAATGACTTCTTTGTGAACTTGACAGACATGAGATATTCTTGGCATCCCGTTAAGACAGACAATAATGACGCCCCTGCCCTCTATGAAGTGCGTGAGCGTACTACTGGCAATGTAAAATGGCAAGCCAGCCGCGTAGACCTAGTGTTTGGCTCAAACTCCATACTACGCGCTTACGCTGAGCTCTACGCACAGGACGATAACCTAGAAAAATTCGTTCATGACTTTGTAAAGGCTTGGAATAAAGTGATGAATGCGGATCGTTTTCGCTAAAACCCACTGAAATAGATACGCCTTTATCTTAAAAAAGCCCTCTTTAATCGAGGGCTTTTTTATTGTAATGGTTTACTTCTAGCAACGGACAAACGACTTATCCTATATTCCAAATAAACATAAATAGATAACTATTAAGTATATACAAGAATAAACGCTTTGTTTTACACTACCTGCTTACTGCATATTTGTACATTTTCACTTTTGTATACAGACAGGGTTTGTATATTTATACAATAGGATTTAGTTATGGCAATCGACGTAGTGGTCAATCAGCGGCATTTACAGATTCAGCTCAAGCAGTTGGAGACAGTATGGCATACGGTGATTAATGGCTATAACTTAAGTCAGGCAGCAACCGTACTGCACACTAGCCAATCAAGTCTGTCAAAACATATTGCGGCACTTGAAAATCAGCTCAAAACGGAAGTATTCGTCCGTCAAGGCAAACGCCTAACGGGTCTTACGACCATGGGCACAGCACTAATGCCGCATATCGAATCTATCTTCGCCGAGATCCGTACGATTGAAAACCTAAGTCTCGATTTTAATAATCCGAATATTGGCACGCTGACGATTGCCACCACTCACACGCAAGCGCGATATGTATTGCCGCAAGTCGTCAAAGAGTTTAAAGAGCGTTTCCCCAAAGTCAACCTAATACTACAACAAGCAGATCCAGAGACCATCGCGCAGATGGTCATTCGCGGGCAGGCAGATATTGGCATTGCAACCGAGTCTTTACTTCATAACAATTATTTACGCTGCTATCGCTATTATGACTGGACGCATCGCGTCATTGTGCCAAGCGATCACGAACTGGCCAATCACGAGTCTGTGGATTTGCCGACCCTCGCCAGCTATCCGATTGTGACCTATCACGGTGGCTTTACGGGGCGCGGTGCGATTGACAAAACTTTTGAAGAAGCAGGATTGGAACCAGATATCGTGCTAGCAGCACTCGATGCTGATGTAATCAGTACTTACGTAGGTCTGGGCTTGGGTATCGGCATTATCGCGGAGATGGCGTTTGAACCGAGTCACTATCAAAATTTAACTGCGATACCAGTGGATCACTTTGGGCGCTTTACCAGTTGGATGGCGGTACGTGATGATGCAGAAATTCGTCAGTATGGTCGAGCATTTATGGAACTGTGTCAAAAACAATTTAGCCAGTAAAGAACCATTCATTCATATTTTTACTAAACGTCAATGGCATCGTTATCAACAGATAATGATGCCATTTTCTATTCTCATTTCTACTCAAAATCGACTGCCGCGCATGTGATTCTTATAACTCTACCCCATTATTAAGATTTGTTATCGTCTTAATTTCTGACCTTTATATTCAATAGAACCGCCCCATTATATGAACTATTGAGCGAATAGTTACAACAATATTAAATTAGCACTAAATTCTTGAGGTGCTGGTTTATCATTGCTGTCGCTAGTCTCTTTCATAACTAGAATCAAATACCAATATAACCATATAACCATGTCGCTGAAAGGCGGCATCATAAAAACAGGTGATTTATGAGTAACGCTATTCCCTTATCCTTTTTAGACCTAGCACCCGTGCCTGAAGGTAAAACCATCGCTGAGGGCATTGCCCAAACGGTTGAAACAGCACAGCAAGCAGAAAAAGTTGGCTTAAACCGTTATTGGATGGCAGAGCATCACAATATGCCGGGCATCGCCAGTGCAGCGACGTCAGTACTACTAGCGCATATCGGCAGCCAAACCAAGCATATACGTATTGGTGCTGGTGGTGTGATGCTTCCGAACCATGCACCGCTCGTCATCGCTGAGCAATTCGGCACTTTGCAGGCATTATATGGTGATCGCGTAGATTTAGGGCTGGGTCGTGCGCCAGGTACTGATGGCGCAACCTTTCAGGCACTACGCCGTCAGATGCAAGATGCTGATCGCTTTCCGCAAGACGTCCAAGAATTGATGTACTTTTTAGGGAACGGTACAGATAATAGCCCAGTACAGGCATTTCCTGGGGCAAAGTCAAACGTTCCTATCTGGATATTAGGCTCTTCTCTTTTTGGGGCTACGTTAGCGGCGCATTTGGGACTTCCTTATGTGTTTGCCTCACACTTTGCACCGCAAATGCTTGGGCAAGCGATTACAGCTTATCGAGAACAGTTCAGACCATCAGCCTATTTGGACAAGCCTTATGTCATGCTGGCCGCCAATTTATTACTCGCCGATGACGATGCTACTGCACAGTATCATTTTACCTCTGCGCAGCAAAGCTTCGTACGCTTGCGCCGTGGTGAGACAGGTCAAATGCCGAAACCTACTCACGATATGGACAGTATCTGGAGCCCTGCTGAAAAAATGATGGTAGATAGCGCATTGTCAGTGTCATTCATCGGCTCTGTAGAAACTGTCAAACCGAGACTGGCGGCATTCCTTGCTCAGTATGAGCCAGACGAGCTGATTGTGACAGCTAACGTTTACGATCAGGCAGCGCGCATGCGTTCACTGGAACTTACACCTGAGTTAAATTTATTTACTTTACAATGAAATCAGACACTTGCATAATTATTGATAAACCTTAGCTGGATGTTTGACATGGATGCAACTCCTATTATCGGTGCCTCACTGCTTATCGGCTCATCAATATTTATGTACATTGTTGCCTTTCTGACGGTGATGGCTGTCGGTGGTTATTTGACCTATCGCACCAGTCCAAAACGTAAGCAGCGGCGCGAAGACAAACGTAATAAAGACAATCCAAATTAATAACCGCTCTCGAAATATGCTGGGGCGTATTAATTTAACGTTTAAAGCAATGTAAAAAGCCCTCTTTTCTTATTTAGAAAGAGGGCTTTTTTTGGCTTACTACATAAGAAAAACACAGCAATCTTTACGTACTGTCACTTAGATGGCCTTACCATTCAACTGACGAGCCAAGATTTTTTTGTGCGGCTTGTTGTGCGACATATAGAGCGACTGCTGCATCAAAACTGGCTGCACCAACCGATTTAAATAACGTAACACCATGACTAGACTTAGCGGTTTTTTCTTGTAGCGCCCCTGTTACTAGCGCTTGTAAGTCACCACTGAGGTCGTCCCATGTCCATGCACAATCGACACTATCGTGAGCTTGGATTAAATCGCCCGCTTCATGACGACTGCCAACCAAATCATCGACAACGACCATGCGACTGTTTGCAATGACATCATTGCTTATCTCTTTCATTGAAGGCTGATAGGCGCCGACTGCGTTGATGTGTGCATCAGATTTAATATGGTTGAGATCAAACAAACCTTCTGTTGCGCGGGTTGCGACATTGATAACATCTGCATCACGGATAGCATCATTGATATTTTCGCAAACCGTTATAGTAACGTCCCATTGCGGATAATCACGAGTAAATTTCACTTTGAAAATCTCAGCGCCTTCCCTGCTTCTATTCCATAAATATACTGTTTTAATCTCAGGACGTACTGTCATTACCGCATGTAATTGCTCATAAGCCATGCCACCACAACCGACCACCGCCACACTTTGACAGTCAGCGCTTGCCATATATTTGGTCGCAATGCCTGACAATGCCGCCGTACGCAATTGGGTAATATAAACCCCATCCATAATTGCCAATATCTCACCAGTATCATTGTTTGACACGGTAATAATCGCCGTTGTGGTTGGTAAATTTCGGCTCGGATTATCAGGACAAATGGTGACCAATTTTACGGCTGTATACTCGTTTTTACCATCATAAATCGTCGCAGGCATTGATAAATGCGAACCTGAGCGATGAGTGTCATCTTCACTAAAAGTTTCAATGACCAAACGTTCAGGCGCTTTGATCCAATTGGGGTGCGCTGCCTGTTGATGTAACAATGCTTCTATCGCCCCAATGGCAGATTGCATATTGAGATGTTCGGTCACGATTGCTTGGTTTAGTAATTGCAATTTGAGTACTCCTATTTATAGATTTATTATGAGAACATGTTTTATCACGCCAAACGGCTACTACATTAATCCTAACCCGCGTAATATTGCCGCACCAATCGCCATTCCAAACATACCTACCACGGTGGTAAAAGCCAAAATATTAGCAGCTAACACATCATTGCCACCCATGGCTTTTGCCATTACATAGCTGGCGGCGGCTGTTGGCGAGGCTACCATCAAAAACAACACACCCATATGCACACCTGATAGACCAAATCCCAATCCAATAGCGATGGCAATCAATGGAGCAACAATAATACGTCCGATACTCGCCTGCATGGACAGCCCTGAAGGGTGCAACATCGACTTCAAATCAATACTGGCACCGGCGCAAATCAATGCTAAGGGCAATGCCACTGCGGCCAGTAAATCGCCAGTCGTATGAATCACACCTGTAATAGGCGGCAGCGGTGACGCCTTATAAGCAAATGCTGCTACCAATGCGATAATCAGTGGGTTGGTAAATAGTTTTTTGATAATCATGGTACTGCGACTGAGCCAAGTATCATCCACACTTTTGGACACACGGCTGAGAGTGATAACCGCTAAGATATTAAACAGTATTGTCACCACACCCATATAGACAGCGCCGATGCTTAAGCCACGTTCTCCGTAGGCATTAGCAACCGTTGCCAGTCCAATAATAGCCATATTACTCCGAAATATCCCTTGTACAAACACCCCTTGATCAGCCGGTTTGCTCACAAAATATTTGGCGTAAATCTCTGCACCTATAAACAAGATGAATGTCACCAGAATACCAGCCACTATCAGCGTGATTTGTTTGCTGTAATCGACATCACTATCAACGACGCTAAAAAAAAGCAAACAGGGTAAACAGTAATTAAAGACAAAGCTCGATGCTTGATCAATAAAAGTCTGGCTCGCCTCACCGCGTCTCTGCATAAAAAAACCCAACCACATTAAGGCAAGGTTGGGCAAGACAATGGTAATAGCAAAGACAATAGCATCAATCATAAATAGGCTCAGTTCGTTGACAAGCCCATCATGATATGGACATCAGCGAGATAAATTAACAAGTAATCATTAAGTTTTCTAGCCTAGTATAGAGACAAAATAGCAAGTAAAACAAGCGCCTGCTCTATTTTCTTTTAACAGCGGCTGTATTTTTAATAAACAAAAGCCCATAACGATATACCGTTATGGGCTTTTGTTATAGTACTTATACTACTATTATGAATCTAACGCGGCTTTTGCTTTTTTCTGTTTTTTCACCGTCATAGCTAATAATTGAATGGCAGCAGGCGTCACACCGCTCACGCGTCCCGCTTGGGCGAGCGTCGCAGGACGTATTTGCGTCAATTTCTGTACAATCTCATTTGATAAGCCTGATACTACGCTATAATCAAAGTCCAGTGGCAGCGCTGTATTTTCTAGGCGCTTCATCTGATCAATGTCTTCTTGCTGACGGTCAATATAGCCTGCGTACTTCACAGAGATTTCTATCTGCTCACCCACTTGCGCATCGACTTGCGAATCAGTGATGGCAGCGATATCAGCAAAATGAATCTGCGGACGCTTGAGCAAATCAAAAGCAGTCGATTCTTTTGACAGCACCTCGCCCGTTTGCTCTGTGACTTTTTTGCCTAGCGCGTTAGCAGGGGTTGCCCACATATCTTTTAGGCGTGAAGTCTCTGTCGTAATCGCTTCCATTTTTTCTTGATACGCTTGCCAGCGCACATCATCTACTAGACCAAGCTTGCGACCTGTTTCAGTTAGACGTTGATCGGCATTGTCTTCACGTAACAGCAAGCGATATTCTGCGCGGCTCGTAAACATACGATATGGCTCAGTCGTACCATGGGTAATCAAATCGTCAACGAGCACGCCAAGATAAGCTTCATCGCGGCGCGGTGTCCACGTTTCAAACTCACTATTATTAGTCGTGACCAATGCCGCATTAGTACCTGCTAGCAAACCCTGTACGCCAGCCTCTTCGTAGCCAGTTGTACCATTGATTTGTCCAGCGAAGTAAAGACGATCGATAGATTTGGTCTCAAGCGTTGGCTTTAGGTTTTGCGGATCGAAATAATCATACTCAATCGCATAACCGGGACGAGTAATGTGCGCGTTTTCTAAGCCTTTCATACTATGAATAAACTCTAACTGCACATCAAACGGCAAACTCGTTGAGATACCATTTGGATATAGCTCATGTGTCGTCAGACCTTCAGGCTCGATAAATATCTGATGGCTGTCTTTATCCGCAAAACGATGAATCTTGTCTTCAATTGACGGACAATAACGTGGACCCACACCTTCGATTTTGCCTGAGAACATTGGAGAACGGTCTAAGTTTTCACGGATGATGTCATGCGTGCGCGCATTAGTATGCGTGATGTAGCAATTGACCTGCTCTGGATGCATAGACACATCACCCATATAACTCATCACTGGTAGCGGCGTGTCGCCCGGCTGTACGGTCATCACACTAAAATCAACGCTACGCGCATCGATACGCGCTGGCGTGCCTGTTTTCAAACGCCCGACTGGCAGCTTAAGCTCACGCAAACGATCTGCCAACTTGATAGAAGGTTGATCGCCTGCGCGACCACCTTTTGAGCTCTCGAGACCAATATGAATAACTCCGCCTAAAAACGTACCTGAAGTCAGTACCACCGTTTGCGTATTAAAGATAATACCCGTTGCAGTAACCACTGCCGTCGCACGACCATTTTCGACTAAGATATCATCAGCTGCTTGTTGGAATATATCAAGATTTGGCTGATTCTCAAGCGTATGGCGAATGGCGGCTTTATATAAAATGCGATCCGCTTGCGCACGCGTAGCTCGAACGGCAGCACCTTTACGACTGTTAAGCACACGAAACTGAATGCCTGACTTATCCGTTGCCAATGCCATTGCACCGCCAAGCGCATCAATCTCACGCACCAGATGTGATTTACCGATACCACCAATTGCTGGATTACAGCTCATTTGCCCAAGCGTCTCAATATTATGTGTCAACAGCAAGGTCTGCGCGCCCATACGTGCGGCTGCCAAAGCAGCTTCTGTGCCAGCATGACCGCCACCGATCACTACCACGTCGTAATTTTTTGGGTATTGCATATACGCCTCACTTGACTCATAACGCCGCTTTTAGCCAAAAACTATTATTACCAGAATTTTATGGCTAAATAGCATGGTCATCAGCAAATAAACGTCTGTCGGATTTAAAAAGTTAACGACTTGGAAAAGCCGCTAGATATTGGATTGTTAACCCATCATTATAACAATTTTTTGATGCTTAAAAAACGCCGCAGTAGAAACTATTTACATTAAGTGTTAAGCATCATTGTTAAACTTAATAACTAGTAACTTAATAACTAGCGCCTAGTTACCAGGGCTCAGCGGTACGATTTGATCTGATTGACCACTGCTCAGCATATGCTGACTGCCATAACCTTCTGGATTGATCTGCAAATAAGCATTCATCAAGCCAATGGCATCGCCATCATTACTGGCCAGAACTTGCTCTTTAATCATGTCCACTGGCGGTAGCAGCAAGTTTTTTAGCAATGCCAAACGCTGGTGGTTATCACCTTTATTAACGACCATCTCGATAAGTTGACGCGCATCGATGGGTAAATCTGGCGTATTCTGTGCCAATAATGCCAAATGATAAGCGCCCGCAGAATCTTGATCCGCAACGATACGCTGCTCAATCGCAATATAAGTGGCTTCTGTTGCGCCGCCTGCCACGCTAAGCTGATGAATACATTTCAGCGCTGAATGTGGCTCATTGCCAGCAATTTCAATGATGCGCGTGGATTCATTTTTTAAATGCTCACGGCGTTTTTCGATTGCCGCTTGCTCAGCAGCTTCTTTTTGCACGTCCGGCTGTTCCGTTGCTTGACTATTCATAAAGCTCTCTCACTCGTATGATAATTATTATTTATATCGCTGATATCTTGCACACTATATGGGGGTAAATTCGATAAAAACAACGAAGCCTAAAAACACTAAAGCGTAAAGACACTAAAAAACCCAAATAGCCATTAACTGACCATTTGGGTTTACTGTGCTTTATCTTATCAAGTTTATTTGAATATCAAAGACATCCAAAGCATACTATCAAGTATTAAGCAGCAGGGCTGTTTGCTTCAACCAATGGCTTAAGCTCGCCTGATTGATACATTTGCAAAATAATGTCTGATCCGCCCATCAATTCGCCGTCAATCCACAACTGTGGAAAAGTCGGCCAATTAGCCACTTTAGGTAACGTCGCACGGATTTCTGGGTTTTCTAAAATATTTACAAACGCAAATGGACGACCGATTTGAGTAAGCACTTCAATCGATTTAGCAGAAAAGCCACACTGCGGAAATTGCGGCGTTCCTTTCATATAAATAATAACTTTATTGTCACGGATTTGATCACGGATCAATTGTTCAACGTCGTTTGCAGCAGTATTTGGGGTTTGCTCACTCATAAAAGCTCCTATTGATAAAGCGGTTCATTGAAAACAGTGATTGATATTACAAAATGATTGAGAAAAGAGATGGCTGATACATGGGGCAAGCGCCACGGTATTACAAGTACAACTCTATAGACTATATATAAAATCTGCATATATAAAATCTACGCTCAACTCACCAAGTCAATATGACTCGGAGTGCTCAAGCAGCGATGACACCCGATCCAAGCTATCTAGATTCGACAACATTAGGGACTAATAATACCACGGCATTGGCCATAATGCCCTCTTGCCGACCGGTAAAGCCTAACTTTTCAGTGGTAGTGGCTTTAACGCTGATATTATTGACCGCCGTCTGCAAATCACTGGCAATATTATCACGCATGGCTTGACTGTGCGGTGCCAGCTTTGGACGCTCACACATCACAGTGATATCAGCGTTGCCTAGACTATAACCAGCCTCTTGCACTTTACTGTAGACATAACGTAGCAGCACCCGCGAGTCCAACCCTGCATGGGCAGCATCTGTATCAGGAAAATGCTGACCAATATCGCCAAGCGCCAATGCGCCGAGCAGTGCATCAGCAAGCGCATGCAGCACCACATCTCCATCAGAGTGTGCAAGCAAGCTGTGCGTGTGTTCAATAGGCACACCTGCTAGCACCACATATTGCTGCTGCTGACCATTATTGTGAAAAGCATGAACGTCGATACCTTGACCAATTTTTATCATTATTATTCCAAGATGAGTGAAACGTGATTAAAATAATTCAAAACCACTATCTAAATTTCTAAAGCGATTTTACCAATGCCTAGACACCATCGGTCGCCACCAGTTTCAATTAACTGGTATAATATGACGTTTATTTTATCATAATACCAGATCCAAAAGATAAGCTGACGTCGTTCTGCTAAGACTACCTATTGTAGCAATGGCATAATTTTTGGCGTCAATATCTATTTTGGAGAACGTACAAATAGTTGAGCCGCTTTATGTCAGCCATACAAGATACCTCAAGCATAGCCGTTTCTGAGTCTTTTACGCCTCATCGTCCATTAACACTTGCCGATATCGAAAATCCTAGCGCCAAGCACGTGATTGTCGGTATGTCAGGTGGCGTTGATTCTTCTGTATCAGCCGTTTTACTTCAACAAGCAGGCTTTAAAGTCGAAGGTCTGTTTATGAAAAACTGGGAAGAAGATGACGGCACCGAATACTGTACGGCAATGGATGATTTAGCGGACGCACAAGCGGTATGTGACAAAATCGGTATGAAGCTACATACGGCCAATTTTGCCATGGAATATTGGGATCGGGTTTTTGAGCATTTTTTGGCCGAATACAAAGCAGGTCGTACGCCCAACCCAGATATTTTGTGCAACAAAGAAATCAAGTTCAAAGCATTTTTAGACTATGCTTTGACGTTGGGCGCAGATTATATCGCCACCGGTCACTACACGCGCCGTAGTATGAACTATACGAATGCTAATGGCACTGAGGTTGCGCAGCTATTACGCGGGCTTGATAACAATAAAGACCAAAGTTACTTTTTACATGCGGTTGGCGGCGATAAAATCGCTAAGACACTATTCCCAATCGGTGAGCTTGAAAAGCCAGTGGTTCGTCAAATCGCTGAAGAACATGATCTTATTACTGCCAATAAAAAGGATTCAACGGGTATTTGCTTTATTGGTGAACGCCGCTTTAAAGACTTTTTACAACAGTACTTGCCCGCTCAAAAAGGCGATATCGTCACTGACGATGGTCACGTGATCGGCCAACATGACGGCCTGATGTACTACACCTTAGGACAGCGTGGCGGTATCGGTATCGGCGGTGTCAAAGACCGTCCTGAAGAGCCTTGGTTTGTATTGGCAAAAGACTTGGACAACAACCGTTTGATCGTTGGACAAGGTCATGAGCACCCCATGATGCTGAGTAATGAGCTGCAAGCTTATAAGCTCGATTGGGTCGATGGTTTACCGCCTGCAGATATATTTAGCGAAGACGGCTTACGTTGTATGGCAAAATCGCGCTACCGTCAGCCAGACCAAGCGTGCCGAGTGTTTGCTGTTGATGATAAAGGTTTAGAAGTACGAGTGATATTTGATACGCCGCAACGTGCAGTGACGCCAGGTCAGTCAGCGGTGTTTTATATCGATGAAGTATGTTTGGGCGGCGGTGTCATTGCCTCCATTGATGCGCCTTGCGGGATTTGACATCTCAGTTAACATTAATTAATACAATGATTTGTCTTTTTTTAGGATACTGAATGACTGCTTGCCTTTTCGCCCTGCTGAATATCTCATTTTCTTGTTCGATATGGGTAAAGCGAGGTCTTACGCTTACTTTCATTGCTGCGTCATTTAGTGCACAGTCAGCACCAGCAGAGATGGGTAGTATTACGGTGACCAGCTCTAATGCTTCGACTGGTAGTGCTTCTGGCACCTATATCGCAGCAGGTTCTGGTGCTACAGGTCGTTTTACTTTGGTGCGCAATGAAAATATTGGTTATAACAGTAATGCTGAGATAACACCATCTAGTGGTACGCGTACCAACGGTATTGAGATCAGGAATGATTCTAATACTAGTATTGATAGAGATAAGTTCAAGTACACTTTTACTATTACGCCTAATGATAACGCCTCTATACATACCATAAAGATTGGTCAAGCCAGCTATTCAATGGGTGGTAACTCAGAAATTGCACGTCAAACGTTAAGTTTTACCCAAAATAGTCAAATTAGTCTACCTGCGCAAGCCACTATCAAAAACAACCCAGATGTCCCCTATTACTATAATGCAATGGGCGACTACTTTATGGGCAGCAAAGTCAATAGTACCCAGCTGAATTCACAAAATGCTGTGTTCAACCCGCAGCTGCGTACCGATAGCTCAAATATGAATGGTAGTGGTTTATATTATTATAATATTACTAATCTAGCGGGTGCTACTGGTAGCCAAGATCCATATAGCCCTACTTTAACTAACAATCGAGTCGCCCTTAGCTCAAATAACGGGGTTTTACCACCGACGCCAACTTTTGAAAATATTATTAAAAGTATCAATAATGGCAGCACGTATTCTGCACTATCACCTAATACCGCTATTTCTAATGGCGGTACTTATGTCAGTTATGGCATTGAAAACAGTCAAAGCAATTATGTTGTCGCGGTAAGAAACGCGAACGCCGTGACTTTGACTTATGAAGGGATTATGAATGGTAATATCGGCATTGCGCGTAACGTAGTCGGTGAAACTTTTAATGAATGGATCAGCTTTGGGGTAGAAAGTGAACCGTTCAATTACGTCTTTTCAGGCACTGTATTCAATGATAATGGCGGTATAAACGATAGCGACATCAATGTCAAAAAAGATAACACTACGATAGACAGCGGTATATATAACAATACCAACTTCTTTAATGGTACTTTTGACTCTGCTGAAAGTGGTATTTCAGGTAGCACAGTCAAGCTGGTTGACTGTACAACCAATGCTCCTCTTGAAACTATCAATATCCCTACTAATATTGTCGGTAAATATGAGATTAAAATACCTATCGCTTCTCTAACTGGCAAAAGTACTGTCTGCCTGATTGAAGAAAATAGTGGTAGCACTTATCCCATTCGTACTACTAATGAAAAAACTGTTATTTCCTTGACTACTAACCAGTATAACTATGAAAATAATAACTTTGGCAGAGTGATTGATAAAAACGCAGCTTTAGTCCTTGAAAAAGAACAAGCACTTAACGATTGCAAAATCGCCTCATTGTTACCAAATCTAGAAAACAAGCTTGCCTATAGTAAAGCCGCCCTATCTGAAGTAACTCCAGGACAATGTATTGCCTACAAAATTACTGCGACCAATCGAGCCAACCTTAGTATCAATCACTTTGTTCTACAAGATGTCTTGCAAGAAAAAAATGTGAATGGCGCAATAGTGACGTCAAAACTTGCGAATCCAGTCCATCAAGCAAGCGAATATGCCGCAGACAGCGTCGCTATCGGCAATAACGGTACTGTTAAAACGGTAACCTCAATTTTAGATCCAAGGACAAAACGTAGTTTTTACTTTAATACTAAGTATGGCACCACACATTCTAATACACCCGATATCCCTTAATAATAGCGTTATATGCATATTTTGATTCTATCAACGGCTACATTTGCTACACTACCCGTATTTTTTTGACCACAGTCTTATATGATGTGTTCATTTGTGTGATTTCACAGTTTTCATCACTTTTACTTTTTTAATTTAAAGGCATCATTATGAACTTACTTACCGCACTCTCCCCAATCGATGGTCGTTACGCCTCCAAAGCTGACAGCTTGCGTCCTTATTTATCTGAATTTGGTCTCATTAAAGCCCGCGTCACTGTCGAGATTCGCTGGTTACAGTCATTGGCTGATAACAGCGCTATTGGTGAATTGGCAGCATTTGATACCGATACCAATGCCTTTTTAAACAGTATCGTTGATGACTTTAGTGAAGCAGATGCCCAAGCTATCAAAGACATCGAAGCGACGACCAATCATGATGTAAAAGCCGTTGAGTACTTTATCAAAGACAAGTTCCGTGGTCAGGCATCACTTGAAGATTCATTAGAATTTATTCATTTTGCGTGTACCAGTGAAGATATCAACAACTTGTCTTATGCGTTAATGCTAAAAGACAGCCGCGAGATTGTGGTTGCGAAAATGCAGCAATTGACTGATAGCATCGTTGGTTTAGCGATTGCTCATGCTGACCAGCCGATGTTGTCACGTACCCATGGCCAAACCGCTAGCCCAACGACTCTTGGTAAAGAAATGGCAAACGTCGCTTATCGCTTAGCCCGTCAAATCAAGCAAGTCGGTCAAGTAGAGCTATTAGGTAAAATCAATGGCGCGGTTGGTAACTATAACGCTCATTACGCCTCATACCCTGACGTTGATTGGCAGACTCATGCAGAACGCTTCATTGATGAAAGCCTTGAGCTGACTTTTAACCCTTATACCACGCAAATTGAGCCACATGATTATATCGCTGAGCTATTTGATGCCGTCAAACGTTTTAATACCATCCTAATCGATTTTAACCGTGATATTTGGCAATATATTAGCTTAGGCTATTTTAAACAGCGCCTAAAAGATGGCGAAGTTGGTTCTTCTACCATGCCGCATAAAGTGAACCCGATTGATTTTGAAAACTCTGAAGGTAACTTGGGCGTTGCTAATGCCATGCTGGCGCATTTGGGTGAAAAGCTACCAATTTCGCGTATGCAGCGTGATTTATCAGACTCTACCGTACTTCGTAATATCGGTGTTGGTCTGGCGCAAAGTATGATTGCTTATGATGCTTGTTTAAAAGGCGTGAGCAAACTTGAATTGAATGCCCAGCGCTTAAACGACGATTTGGATAATGCACAAGAAGTATTGGCAGAGCCGATTCAAACCGTCATGCGCCGCTACCGTGTTGAGAACCCATACGAGAAGCTTAAAGCTCTGACTCGTGGCAATGCCATGACTCGCGAAGCCATGCTGACATTCGTTGAAAGCGATGAGCTATCTGCCGTTAGTGATGCGGATAAAGCGCGCCTACGTGAGATGACGCCAGCCACTTATATCGGTAATGCGGCGGAGCAAGCACGCACGATTAAAGAGTGGATTGCTAAGATTTAACTGGTAACAATCTTATCTTTATAAAATGCAAAAAAGATATAAACGAGCATTCATTTATATCTTTTTAAAAAAACCTTACTCTAAACACTATGATTTTTTGAAAACACATAGTTAATGGGTGAGGTTTTATTCTTTATCGTCTTCATCTTTTTTATCACTGCTATCACCCGGTATGATGGCTTTGGTAACAGCAACAGTACCTTTGACGACGCCTTTAGTAGTTTTGTAGGCGACTTTTACAGGTACGGTAACGATTTTATGCACACAAGCTTGCAGCATAAACATACTGGCGATGATGACGATAAATTGTAATTTTTTCATAAATTTCCTACGGATAATGAGAGGCACTGATGGCTATATTTTGACCATCAGCTAGACGCTAATCATAAACCAATACACATCAGCTATAAAGCACTGTTCTAGTTTTATATTCTGTTGACCTTAATATCCTTTCTACTTAAACACACGGATCTACCCATGACTTCTATACCGCTTTGTTTACCCGACTCTATCACGCCTGAGCAATTTTTAAGCGAATACTGGCAAAAAAAGCCACTCTTAATTAAACAAGGCTTACCACAGCTAATTGGCATGTTTGAACCTGACGACATGCTTGGTCTAGCCCTAGAAGAAGATGCTGCGGCGCGTTTACTAACTCAAGCAGCAAGTAAAAAAGAAGGTCAGGCGCAGTGGCAACTCAAAAAAAGCCCATTGACTGAAACTGATTTCGATAACTTACCTGAGCAATGGACGGTATTGGTACAGAATATGGAACAGTGGTCACCTGAGCTTGGTCAATTGTGGCAAGCCTTTGGCTTTATTCCACAATGGCAACGTGATGACATCATGGTTTCTTATGCGCCAAAAGGTGGCTCAGTCGGCAAACACTATGACGATTATGATGTGTTTTTAGCGCAAGGGTTTGGGTCTAGACGTTGGCAACTGGGCAAATTCTGTGATAAAAATACCGAGTTTGTCGCTGATGAGCCGATTCGCCTCTTTGATGATATGGGTGAGATTATTTTTGATGAGATATTAGAAGCGGGTGACGTGCTTTACGTACCGCCGAAGCTGTCACATTTTGGTGTGGCACAAGACGATTGCTTAACCTTTTCATTTGGCTGCCGTCGTCCTAACTTGATGCAAATCATCGACAGCTTGGCTGATATCGCCACCAACGATAGCGATTTATTTATCCCAATGCTGCTGCCACAAGCGCTGCAAGCGTCAGGTGAATTGCAAGCGAGCAGCATCAATGCGATCAAAGATCAGCTATTACAAATGCTACAGTCTGAGCGTGGTAGTGATATCATTCGTCAAGCAGTTTCTGAAGTCGTCAGCAAACGCCAGTATGATGCGCTGATGCCAGAGGATACATTAGATACAGATGAGCTCATGCAAGCTCTAGCAGAAGGTGCTACCTTGCAAGCGGATTATAGCAATCGTTTGTTATACACCCAGGCGGATAATGACATCGTTTTATATGCCAATGGGCAACGCATTGACGGGCTTGACGAGACCGCAGTAGCGGTATTGGTGCGTTTGGCTAATGGCGAACACCTAAATAGTCAAGATGTCGCCGATGTTGACTCAGACGATTTGAGCGAATGGCTAGAGAACGGCTGGGTGTGGATTGATATTGCTGAATAATATCTATTAATCAGACATTAATCAAATAACGTAAATAAAAAAAACCGCTATCCGACAATTACTCAGATAGCGGTTTTTTCTTATAAATCGTATTCGGTATTTATAGCTATACCAAACACTGCTTCGCACTTATCAAAACGGATATAAGAGCGAAGCGGGTTTGTAATTAATACGGTTATTCTGTACCAAGTTCAAGCAAGCTAGCATTACCACCGATCGCTGTGGTATTGATTGTTTTGACGCGCTCAGTGACAAAACGATGCAAATAATCAGGCGTTAGCATCTCTGACAAGCCTTCCATATCAGTGACGCTGATGACTTGCGTTAAGATACCGTCTGTATTGGCAAGCTCTTGACTGATAGTCTGTACTTCGCTTCGATTGCCAGAGACTGCAACCTGTGCCAGACGATCGATATATAAAAGCGTGACGGTTTGCGAGTCATTCGCCACACTCAATACATCTTCGCTGATACCTGTATCATATAGTATCTTGGCAGCTTCATTGCACATCTCATCTTGGCTTGGGCAATGCAGGATGACTTCATTACCTGTCAATAGTGCGGCTACCAGCTGTCCTAATACTGCCATGGCTCTAGCAGATTCACCACCAACAACCATCGTCTTACCACGACCAGTGACATATAGATCGTTGGACTCACCAGTTGCACCAGTCATACGATGCACCTCATCCAAGCTAGGCGCGGCGCTCAATAGATGATTGAACAAACGCTTTGCTTTATTGGCATCACCAGTCAGCAGCGCCAACTTTGGAATAGCCGCTTGCAGATATGTTGCGCGATTCACTGCGCCAAGTAATCGCCAAGATTCACAAACCTGGGCATGATTTTTTTTGAATTCAGTCGCCATGTTGCTACTCCTTATGCGAGTTCTGTTTGAGTGGTGGTTTGGGTAGTATTATTAGCAGTCGTCCGGTTGTTGCTATTTGACTCTGAGCTAAGCTGCATCAAACGTGCGACATAATGCGGGCCACCAGCTTTAGGACCCGTGCCAGACAGACCACAACCACCGAATGGTTGTACGTTTACGACGGCACCGATTTGGTTGCGGTTGATGTAAGTATTACCTACAAACGCACGGCGCTCGATATGCTCAACGGTATTTTCGATACGGCTATGAATACCCAAGGTCAAGCCAAAGCCTGTCGCGTTGATGGCATCAATCAACTTATTCAGATCACGTGCTTGATAGCGCAGTACGTGCAAAATTGGGCCAAAATGCTCGCCACCGATCACGTCGATACTTTTCACTTCGATCGCTGTTGGCAATACAAAGGTAGACTGTTCTTGACTAACAACTGAGCTTGAGCTCATTGGCGTCTGTGCCAAGATAGTCGCCGTTGGCTCAGCGTCCATACGCTCGATATGCGCTTCAAGACTACGTTTGGCATCCGCATCAATCACTGGACCCACATCTGTAGCAGCATATAAAGGATTGCCGACCGATAGCTCAGCCATATTACCTTGTAATAGCTCAATTAAATTATCAGCCATTTCTTCTTGCACGCACAATATACGACAAGCTGAGCAACGCTGACCTGCTGAACCAAATGCAGATAAGACAGCGTCTCTAACCACTTGTTCTGGCAATGCCGTTGAATCAACTATCATAGCATTCTGACCACCAGTTTCGGCGATAAAAACAGGTAGCTCACCACTGGCTTGGGCATGATCATTTAGGCTTTGGTTAATACGTTGAGCCGTTTGGGTTGAACCCGTAAATATCACACCTGCTATATTGTCAGCCGCTGTCAATGCACCACCAACATCGCCAGCACCGATCACTAACTGTAAGGCTTGTGTTGGTACGCCTGCTTGGTACATTAGCTGAGCACCAAAATGGGCAATCAAGCTGGTTTGTTCGGCAGGTTTCGCCACCACCGTATTACCTGCTGCTAGCGCCGCTACGATTTGACCGGTATAGATAGCCAATGGGAAGTTCCATGGGCTAATACAGACAAAGGTACCACGTGCTTTATAAACTTGACGAGATTGCTTACCAGCCAAATCGGTAAATTCATGCACGACATCGTCTAAACGCTCTGCTTCATCAGCATAAAAACGGCAGAAATCAACCGCTTCTTTGATTTCATCAATACCGTCTTGAAGGGTTTTGCCCGCTTCGATTTGGCATAGCGCCATTAGCTCAGCATAGTTTTCTTCATAGAGATCAGCTATTTTACGCAATATTTCAGCACGCTTAGCAGCTGATACTGCTTGCCAGACACTTTGCCCTGCCACTGCCGCATCGATTGCTTGACCAGCTATTTGAGCATTGGCATAAGTGACTTCACCAGCACTTACTTCGTGGTTCCAAGGTGCACGTACGGTTTGAGTCTCAAGCTTATGCGTTACGCCCTCTACTTCATATTCATCAACTGCTTTGCCATTGACGATGGACGTCGCTGACCAAGTTTTATGCAAATGGCTATCGATAGCAGATTTAAAGGGCAACCATTGTGACTCTACGAATATATTAGGGCCAAAACTGGCACGGCGCGCACCATAAATCTCTAACGGCAACGGAATCTCTGGATTGTGTAACGTCGCATTGGTCAGTAGCTTGTCATAAGGATGTACTGTCAGCTTCTCAATCGGATAAGACTTGTCTAGTAGCTGATGGACAAACGAGCTATTGGCACCGTTTTCGAGCAAGCGACGTACCAAGTACGGCAGCAAATCTTTATGCGCGCCAACTGGGGCATAGATACGTACCGGAATTTTATACGCTTGTAAGATATGATCATAAAGCGCATCGCCCATACCATGTAGACGCTGAAACTCAAACTCTCTATGCTTACTCATGGTCATAATTGACGCTAGGGTGTGCGCATTGTGTGTCGCAAACTGTGGCCAAATCAAGCCGCGCAGATGATCTGATAACAAGAAACGCGCACAGGCAAGGTAAGCAGTATCCGTGCCTTCTTTGCGTGTCCAGACAGGATAGCCTGACAGACCTTTTTGCTGGGCAAGCTTGATCTCAGTATCCCAATAGGCGCCCTTTACCAGACGTACTGGAATACGATCTCCCACCTCAGTCGATAGCCGTGCCAACCACACCAAAATAGCGATGGCACGCTTAGAGTAACCTTGCACGACCAAGCCAAGACCATCCCAGTCAGCCGTCAAATTGTCACGGTACAAAGACTCAAACAGTTTTAAAGAAATTTCAAGGCGGTCGGCTTCTTCGGCATCGATACTAAGATCCACATTGACTTCACGTGCCGCTTCGATGAGCAGCAAGCAGCGTTGACGTAATAAACCCATGACTTGGGCTTCTTGCGTGGCTTCATAGCGAGGGTGCAATGCTGACAGCTTGATAGATACTGATGGCTTAGGCATGCCTTCTTTGACTTTGATACTGGCAGTGGCTCTGATCGCATGCAGGTAGTCATTGAAGTATTTTTCAGCGTCTTTATGCGCAATAGCCGCTTCACCAAGCATATCAAACGAATAGGTATAGCCTTTATTACGATAAGGCTGGCTGTTTTTATTGGCGTCTTCGATGGTCTCGCCCAATACAAACTGATGACCCATGATGCGCATGGCTTTTTGCATGGCACTACGAATAACAGGCTCGCCCATCTTTTTAGTCATGCGATCCAAAAAGCCTGAGGCTGTGGTGCTACTATCAATACTGACGACACGACCTGTCATCATCATGCCCCATGTCGAGGCATTGACCATAAAACCGTTGTCATTTTTGATGTGCTTTTTCCAATCAGCCACACTCATTTTGTCATGAATCAACGCATCAGCAGTATAATTGTCTGGCACTCGAATCAAGGCTTCTGCCAAGCTCATCAGCAAGATACCTTCTTGGGTATCAAGACTATACTCAAGCAGTAACGAGTCGACCATCTTGACCGCTTTGCCATCATTACGTACATGTTCAACCAGCTGGCGCGTTTGCTCAGCAGCGGCGTCACGTTCTTCTGTGCTGGGTTTAGCAAGTGGCAATAATTTGGACAACCAGCGCTCTTCATCAACGCTATACAACGGCAAAATACGGGCGTGCAGAGTTTCTGCCGACTGGGCAATATAATCTGGCGATAGCAAATCGACAGGATTAAACAAAATCGGCTCTTGCGGGGTAAACTGGTCTACTGGGTTCATAACAACTCCATAACTATCGTTTAAAAACCATCATAAATAGTGCTTTAGGAAGTCTGATCGTCTGGTATAACTAGCCATCACCATCATTCATTTAGATGATGGCTATCGATAGATACTTATAACAATAATCAAAAGTCCAAACGGCGCCATCACAAAACGAGAAAATCCAGCGTAGGCTGGAAGCGGTTAAGTAGGTCGTTCGACTGTTAAACGGGCTACGTTAACAATACAAAGGCAACAACGAACAGCTAAGCGGCATTAGTGCCTTCTTCTTGTTTGTAGTGAAAGGAGTGTGATGATCAGATATCGCTACATTAAAACGAAAAAGTCGCTTTAGCAAAAAAATCTGCCATCTTGGGTGCTGCTAATTCACTGTAAGAAAAACCTCTACGGCGTTGATTGAGGTGATGCGCTTAACTCGGCTATAATATCATGAAAAAAATTTTCAAACTAACGATATTGCTTATTTTCACAAATTAATATATTTCTAAAAAACAATCAGTTACCAGCACTTTATCCCTTATGACGCACTGGTTATACTTTTCTATTTACTATTTACTATTTACTATTAATTGTTTTATTAAATCAAACACTTGAATAAATTTAGGGGAATTTGAGCCATTTTAAACCAAAAAAAACCCCTTTATCGTTTCCGAATAAAGAGGAATTTAACGTAACAAAACTCAAAAGCAGTAAAGTAGTATCGAACGCTTACCGCATCCTAGGGCGTGTCCTCAATTCAATTGATCATATCTAAACGGGCTAAAAATGGCTAAATTTTGCCAAACATCGTTAAATAGCTGATTAATATCCCGATATTATCTGCGCTATTTTCCTCGTTTGACTGCAATTTATCTCATTTTTATCAACATTTTTGAAATGAGGACACGCCCTAGTAAAACTTATAAAACCACCAATTTGGTCAGCAAAATAACGGTCAATACCCAAACTGGGATCGTGATTTCAGAGAATTTACCGGTCATCAGTTTTACCGCGGTAAAGGTGATAAAACCAAGCGCAATACCATCAGCGATAGAGTACGTCAGCGGGGTCAATAACAGAACAACCGCTACAGGAGCCGCTTCTGTCAAATCTTCCCAGTTGATTTCTTTTAGGGTAAATAACATCAGTACCGACACATAGAAAATCGCGCCAGCTGTGGCGTAAGCAGGAATCATACCAGCCAATGGTGCAAAGAAAATACTCAGTACAAACAATACGCCAACCGTCACTGCCATCAGACCTGTACGACCACCTGATGCCACTCCAGAAGCACTCTCAATATAACTGGTGGTCGATGACGTACCCAACATTGCACCAGCGACCGTAGCAGTAGAATCCGCCAGTAGCGCTTTGTCCATATTAGGAATATTGCCGTCTTTATCAATCAAACCCGCTTTATTGGCAATACCAACCAAACTACCTGTTGTATCAAATAAATCGACGAATAAGAAGGCAAAAATAACGCTGATCATACCAACGTCAAACGCACCCGCAATATCAAGCTCCATCAATGTTGGTGTGATAGATGGCGGCGCAGACATGATGCCAGCAAACTGTGTATGGCCTGTCAACAAGCTAATCACGGTGATAACCAAGATACCAATCGTCACGGCACCTGGGACTTTTTTATAGACCAAACCAATAATAATAAAGAAACCCAAAGCAGCCATCATAGGCGCAAATGAGGTCATGTCACCCAGCATCACCAATGTCGCATCACGACCGACAATGATACCTGAGCTCTGTAGCGCAATAAATGCTAAGAAAGCACCGATACCTGCCACAATACCTTGCTTAAGGCTGTTTGGAATGGCATTGATAACCCATTCGCGAATCTTAAACAAACTCAAAATGATAAACAAGCAACCCGATAAGAAAACAGCACCTAGCGCAGTTTGCCAAGCGTAGCCCATGCCCAATACAACGCCGTAAGTAAAAAAGGCGTTCAAACCCATACCTGGTGCGAGTGCCACCGGCAGTCTGGCATAGATACCCATAATAAAGCAGCCTATTGCCGCTGCTAAACAGGTAGCAACAAATACCGCCCCTTTATCCATACCAGCTTCCGCCAATACGTTGGGGTTGACAAAGATGATATAAGCCATGGTCAAAAAGGTGGTTATACCGGCAAGGATTTCCGTTTTGACTGTGGTGTTTTCACCATTAATCCCAAAATAGCGTTCAATTGCATTCATAAGTGTCGCGCCCAGCTTGCTAGTGAAAGAACAAATTTATTGATGCCTAAAATAAATATGACGTCAGCCAATGGATGGCGACGTCATTATCAAAAGACAGCGGTAACAAGGTGCAACATTTTAGAGAAGTTGCGGTACAAATTCAATCATTACCAGTGCCTTATGGGTACAAACCCACCTTTTCAGTCAATTAAGACATAACAGCCAGATAATATTTCAGACATCCACATATAAATTAACCTTATACTATGAATTGTACAAACAGCTGTTAATTATTTGGTATTTAACACTTTAACAAATGACCTTTTCGACATTTAGCAGTACACTAGGCGGCTGATAGCAATATGCATCATGACTGTCATATTATATTTTCGTTATTAAAGATCCTATCTGGTCTGCGTGTCGCGCCATGCCAGCTATTATTAATTACCCATGAGTCCCATACATGCCTGAATCATTAAATATTATCGACCTTATTACCCAAGCCAGTCTCTTGGTGCAGATTGTGATGGCATTATTGTTATTGGCGTCTTTACTCAGTTGGGTAATTATCTTTCGTATGAGCGCGCGGCTTGGTACGGCCAAAAATTTCGATCAACAGTTTGAAACTTGGTTTTGGTCAGGTGAAGACTTAGCCAAGCTTTATCAAGGCGTACAAGGCTCGCCTGAACGCCAAGGACTTGAGCAAATATTTTATGTGGGATTCTCTGAATACTTAAGAATGCATAAAAAGCGCCAACCCAAAGATGACATCATCGATGGTGTTGAGCGCAAGCTACGAGTCGGTTTAGGACGTCAGCAGCAACTATTAGAATCAGGACTAACCACGCTAGCGAGCATTGGCTCAGTCGCGCCTTATGTTGGATTGTTCGGTACGGTTTGGGGCATCATGAACGCCTTTTTAGGGTTATCACAAACGGAACAAGCGACCCTAGCTTCTGTCGCACCTGGTATTGCCGAAGCACTAATCGCAACCGCTATGGGCTTGTTTGCAGCGATTCCTGCCGTACTGGCGTATAACCACTTTACCGCCAAATCAAGCCGCCTTTATGACTCACGTGCTCTATTTTGTGATGAAATGACAGGCATGCTCCAGCGCGAGACCAGTGCAGAAAGCACTGTTGGTAGAGACAGTATTGCTACGAGAGAAACGCAATCTACTGCCAATCAAGCACAAGGACTATGAAATCATGAAACAGAGTCCCTATCGCCGTGAAAAAAAAGCGCTAAATGCGGAGATGAATGTCGTTCCTTATATCGATGTGATGTTGGTGCTGCTCGTCATATTTATGGTCACAGCGCCCATGCTGATTACGGGCGTCGATGTTGACTTGCCAAAAGAGCAAACCAATACCATGAGCCAAAGCCAATTACCCGTCATTGTATCCTTGACCGATAGTGGCGATATTTTTATCAGTTATGAAGACAATGTCGACCTGCCGATTAGTGAACCAGAGCTGATTGATACTCTATCTAACTTACAAAATCAAAGTAGCGATGCTGGGGCACAGCCTTTACAAGTCATGATTAATGCCGATCAAAACAATCAATATGGCGCTATCATGACACTCATGGCCACCTTACAACAAGCAGGCATTCAAAAGGTGGGATTATTAACAGGCGCACCCTTGCCCACACCATCATTGTAATAAATCCTATTCCTCGCTCAGCTTGCTATAATAAAGTAGATAATTTGATGAACCTCGTCCTTGAGTATCTTTACCATGCATAATGCTCCTGTCGTTTATGTACCGACCCAACCTGAAGGCAATGGGCTAACGTTGCCTACGCTACTTAGCGTACTGGCACATGGTCTCGTGATTGGGATACTCGTTTATACTTATCAACATACTAAAACCGACACTGTGGAAAGTATTGAGACGGTAATGGTCTCCCCCGAGCAATTGGCTGAGATGCAAGGTCAAATCCTTGCCAATCGTGCAACGGCAGCTAGGGCGATGCAAGCTGAAACTAATGCAAGTAGTGCATCGAGCACCTCATCATCAGAAAGTTTTAGCGATAGCGCCAGTCAGCCAAACTCGCAGCGTGTACCTGTCTTTACGCGCTCTAACGATTCTGCCAGTCAACCAATGCTGATGAGTGAAGAGCAGCATCAACGCTTACTTGAGCAAAACCAAGACTACGAACGTCGAATGGCAGAGTGGGCAGCACAATTAGATGAGTCGGTGACAGAAGAGCATGGTCAGGTAGAGCAAAACAAAAAAGAACAGCTAATAGAAGAACAAAAACAGCTGGGCGATTTCCGTAATAAACAAAATAATCCGCCTCATATTCCACGCCCGACTGCGACTGATAAAAATTTAAAGATTAATACAGGTGATTCTGGTAGCGCAGGTCAGAGATATGATCTAGAAGCAGACGGCAACTCAACAACATCTAATGGTGGTAGTGGCAGTACCTCTCGTTCTACTGGTGCTAGCGATAGTGATATAAAAGCACTAATCAAAAAGAATCTTATATCACCAGAAGGAGCTAAGGGGCAAACTGTCCTAGCAACTCTGACTATTACTGTTGATAGCAGTGGTATTATAACTGGTTACAATGCATCAGGAAGTAACCCAAAATATAACAAAGCACTAGAAGATGCAGCTAGGGTTACCAGAAAATTACCCATTGGTCCTGACGATCCTAAATACCCTACTTTTAGCATAGAATATATTGGAACAACTAAATAAAACTCAGTATATAAAAATCTCATTTCTTAAATTTTAAAAGTATCAAGATTCTTTATTGATTTTAGGAGAATAAATTGTACAAGTATATTTACAAAAAAAAGCTGACAACTCTGTGTATTAGCGCATCATGTTTACTTGCTTCTACTAGTTTGTCTGCCAAAGAAATAGTCGTACTACAGGATAGTTTCGAAATTCCCGTTCAACAAAACCAAGTCGCCTTTGTGCCATTTGCTGGTGATTCTGTATTATCGCCGATTATCGTCAACGACTTAAGCAAAGAAGGTCTAAAAATTACTAGCCAAAACCTACCGCAGCAGCCACGCAGTAGTAGCGAGCTGGCGGGTACTTTGCCAGTATGGCAAAATTTAGGTATTCCGTACTTAGTAATCGGTAGCACGCGTACCAACCGAGGTAAAATTATCACAGATTATGAAGTGATTGATGTCAAATCGGGGCGAATTCTTGAGGGTAAGCAAACCTCGACAACAAATAAAGATCCTGACAGTATGCGTCGTGCTGGACACGTCATTGCCAATAAAATCTACGCATTGATTACTGGTACGCCAGGTGACTTTTCAGGACGTATTGCTTATATTGAAGAGACTGGTGCTGGTAAAGAAAAAGTCTCACGTTTAAAAGTGATGGATGCCGATGGCGAAAATGCCAAAACCATTACTGAAGTAACCGGTTCTATCTTTTCACCAACATGGTCGCCAGATGGCAATCGCATTGCTTATTCTGTACAACGCGATAAATCTTATCCCGTTATTTATGTACAAAGTGTGAGCGGTGGCGGTGCAACCCCGTTAACGCCCTTCCCTGGCAGCAATCTCAGTCCATCATTCTCTCCTGATGGCAGTAAGATATTATTTTCTAGCAGCTTTGAAGGTAGCGCAGATATTTATGAGATGAGTGCCAGTGGTGGTCAACCTAGAAGGCTTATCAATTGGCCAAGCAGCGAAGTGCAACCAAGTTATGCGCCTGATGGCAAATCCCTTGTTTTTGTATCAGACAAAACTGGATTTAACAAACCACAGATTTATCGTTATGAGTTTGGTTCAGGACGTACGACTAAGGTATCAAGTAGCGGTTATGCCACTAGCCCGCAATTTAGTAACGATGGCTCACAAATTGCCTTTTTAAGTGGTCGCTCAGCGGCGATCATGAATAGCGGCGGCGCTGTTACTACTAACTTGGGCAATACCGGTATCGATGAAGCACCAAGCTTTTCACCCAGTGGCAGAAATGTAATTTATGCTTCAAAACAAGGCGGCAAAGGTAAATTAACAATTAAATCTTTGAGTAGTGGTCAATCGTTTGACATACCTGTACAAGGCATTGCTCGCTCACCAATTTGGTCATCTAGCCCTAAATAAACCATATTTATCATTATCTTTCTTAATTCATAAAGTCTTGCTCATAAAAAAGCGCCTAATAAATAATTAGGCGCTTTTTTATATTGCGAAGCACGGTTAAATCATTTTGCCACTAGCATGTATTGGACAATTATTGACTAAAGTAGTAAACACGATTAATCATCACTCGGATCACCCGCTGATGGATTGGGATGCCGCAGTTTTGCCACATCGTCAGCAGTCACGGTATCGGTAAAACCATTTAGGTCACTGACCACATATTGAGTAACCGCCGCCATCTGCGCATCGTTTTAAGTGGTCGCTCAGCGGCGATCATGAATAGCGGCGGCGCTGTTACTACTAACTTGGGCAATACCGGTATCGATGAAGCACCAAGCTTTTCACCCAGTGGCAGAAATGTAATTTATGCTTCAAAACAAGGCGGCAAAGGTAAATTAACAATTAAATCTTTGAGTAGTGGTCAATCGTTTGACATACCTGTACAAGGCATTGCTCGCTCACCAATTTGGTCATCTAGCCCTAAATAAACCATATTTATCATTATCTTTCTTAATTCATAAAGTCTTGCTCATAAAAAAGCGCCTAATAAATAATTAGGCGCTTTTTTATATTGCGAAGCACGGTTAAATCATTTTGCCACTAGCATGTATTGGACAATTATTGACTAAAGTAGTAAACACGATTAATCATCACTCGGATCACCCGCTGATGGATTGGGATGCCGCAGTTTTGCCACATCGTCAGCAGTCACGGTATCGGTAAAACCATTTAGGTCACTGACCACATATTGAGTAACCGCCGCCATCTGCGCATCGTTCATCATTCCATGGAATGAGGGCATGCCACGAAAGCCATTAATCAAGATATCGATGATGTAATACTTTGATTGCATCTTACTGTTATTCGCCAGTGGCGGATAATAGCCTGCACCGTAAGCACCCTCGCCTTTGTGCATGTGACAAGCCGCACAAGAGTCGTGATACAGCTTTTTGCCATCTGTCGTTACAAAGCCATTTGTGCCTTCAAACTTTGCGTCCCATTCAGTAATACTTGGGTCGTCTTCCATATTGGGCAATGAGCTGTCGTCGACAATATTGATAGCAGGTGCAGTAAGCTCCTCACGGCTCATATAAACGCCGCCCCACGCACCCGTATTTCGGCTTGCTTGATAGTCATTGGTTGTTAAGGAATCCTGATCTTGTACACTGGAAACCGTCACTTCATCATCTGACCGTTGACTACAGCCCAACAGTGCTGCACTGCTGATCCCACTCAGCAGCATCACCGTCAGCAGTTTGAGTGTCATGTTTTTCATGACTCTTTTCTTCACGATTGCCTTCTTCATGATTGCATTGTCCATGATAGCCTCTGAATCTTATAGTTATTTATATAACCCAAGCGTTATTAAACCAGCATTTTTGCTTTTTTATGTAGGCGCTTTGCGGCATCCATACCAGATAAAATAGCGCCTTCTTGCCATGCTGGAATATGTGAACAATGCTCGCCCGCCAGCACAATACGATTATCAATACTGCACAAGGTATCGTAATGCTGACGACGAGTCGACTCATTCCAAATACCGTAACAGCCGAGCGTCCATGGGATGCGGTGCCAGACAACTGATGTCCCTGCGCGGAATTCTTTTGGATACTGAGGATGGATGTATTTACCATAAGCAAGCGCAACATTAATACGTTCTTGCGGCGTTAAGGTATTAAACTTATAAGACGTCGGACCATAACCATATGCACCGAGTAGCACGCCCGTACCATCTTTAAACATATTTTGTGACGGGTAGGCAATCTGAGCAATGGGCATGTCGGTATAAGTCAGACCACCAAATATCCATTCATCTTCTTCCCAAAAGCGGCGGTTGAACTCTAGACCAACTTTATAAGAGGTTTCATAAGGCACGGCGGCCATCGCCTGCTTCATTGGCTTTGAGACATTGATATCCATCTGCGTTAATACAGTTAATGGAATATTGCACACGCACCAGTCTGCACGAATGGTCTTGGTGGCACCATCTGGGCTGTTGCTGTCTACATAATCGACCGTTACGCCACTGTCATCTTGATGAATTTTAGTGACCTTTGCATTAAACTCAATCATATCGCGGCATTCACGGGTGAACGCATCACCAATTTTCCCCATACCACCCACTGGCTGAAACATCGTTGGTTGATGACCATAAGTCATATGGTTGCCATAAATATCTGCCCACATACCTGAATCTAGTATCTCACTAATCGGCAAAGGTTTTGATGGCGTCGCATCAGGCATCAAGCCACCACCCGGAAACACACTAAAGCCACGATGTTTACTGGTCTCATTACTGGCGCGGTAACGATAATCTTTATCTAGCACCCCCCAGCCTTTTAAACCTTCTAATAGCTTTTCTTTGTCCTCAGTATTGACCGAGCGATCAAGACCACCGACGTTAACTGATTTCGATAGCAGCTCCGCAACATGACCTTGGATATCGTTTTTCACATCACCCAAACGCTGCGGCACGCCGTCGAAATGAGTACTGCGATGCAAATAAGCACGATCATTGGTTTGAATAAAGGGCTGCATCTCAACGCCGAACTGTTTGCAATAATGGAAAACAGCATAATGATGGCTTGGCAGACGCCATGGACCACCATTAAAATAGTTACCTTCTTCAAAATCGCAGGTGACTTCTTCGCCGCCAAGCTCAGTATATTTATCACCGCTATTGAGCGTCCAACTACGACCGCCACCACGGTTTTGGAACTCGAGCACCTTGACATCATAGCCTGCTTTACGTAACTCGTAAGCCGCGGTCAGGCCGCCAAGACCGGCACCAAGAATGACGATACTAGCGCCCGGAGGTGCACCTTTAAGATCCATGGTCTCTTTAAAACTCGACTCTGACGCAAATCCTAATGTCGTCATCGCCTGATACATCGCAGTCGCGCCCGCTGTTTTACCAATCATCGAGAGCAGTTGGCGCCGCGTTGGCGATTGAAGCATGTCTTTCATAATAATGTCCTTAAAGTAGACGTTCCTGCAAGACGGTAGGCATATATATTATTAATCAGCTCGACTTAGTTCTACGTCTGTTTTTCGAGCTGTTGTGCCTTACCATATTGCCTGTAGGTCTTATCCTATAATAAATATGTAAATCGTCTTTATAGAATCAATGAATTAACGACGGCGCCTAGACCGCAAGATGGCTCGTATAATAAACACAATGATAATAATAGCCACGATGATGCCGATTACTGCCAGTAAGCCCGCATATTTGATTAAGAAGGGCTTGTCAGTACCTGTCGTTGCGATACGGTCAACATCACTAGCACTCACCTCACTACTGTTGAGACCACCAAAATTCACACGCACATAATTGGTAATACCAGCGATTTGCTCGCTATTTAGCTCATCTGAGAACCCTGGCATGATAGGTGACGTGTTAGTCGCGCCTTCTACCCCATGAAGGATCATATTGACCAGCGCATCAGGTTTCTCACGGCGAATACTGCTGAGTCCAACGATAGGAGCGTAACGCGCATCAGGCTGACCATAACCGTCAACGCCGTGACAGCTACCACAGGCTGCCAAATATAGCGATTCTGGTGAATTGCTGCCATTACTCACCTGTACTTTGGCTTGGGCTAAATAATCTTTTTGCGCCAGTAAATCATGAGTGATAGATTCGCTAATGGGTGTTGGCAAACGCGAGACATCAACGGCTGCGACCTTATCATCTGTTTGGATAGCAGGCACCACTTTTAGATAAGAAGCAATGGCATTCAAATCTTCATTTTTTAAGTAGCGCGTACTATGTGCAACTGCCTCGCCCATAGGACCACCCGCATAGGCACGCTGGTCAAGCTCACCAGTACGCAGATAAGTGACAATATCTTGTTCACTCCAACTACCGATACCGCTCGACTCGTCAGGCGTGATATTTGGTGCATGCCAATGACCAAGCTGAGCACCTGATAGATACATTTTTTTATCGAAACCCATAGTGCTATTACGCGGGGTATGGCAAGTACCGCAGTGCTCTAAGTTATTGACAATATATTCACCACGTTGCTGCGTCTCAGTGAGACCATCACGGTTTTCAGTAGACGGGACATTAAGAAAATTCCAGCCAATCATTAAGCTGCGAATGTTAAAGGGAAACGGCAGGTCAGTTTTATATTTTGGTGCTTCATCGATAGCAGGTACGGTTTGCAGATAAGCAAACAACGCACTGATATCTTCTTCTTTCATGCCACTATAAGAAGGATATGGCATGGCAGGGTAAAGCATATGGCTTGGCGTACGACCTTTTTGCAACGCAGTCTTTAAATCCGCTTCGGTATAATCGCCGATACCATAACGTTTAGACGGGGTAATATTGGTTGAGTAGATATCTCCCATCGGCGTTTCGATCGCTGTACCGCCAGTATAATCTTCACCATGACATGCCATGCAATCGGCCGCACGGGCAATGTAAGCACCGCGATTGACAAGCTCGCTATTGGCTGGACTAATATTAGGTAAACTGGCATTAGGCAAGCTAGCATTGGCTAGGCTGGTATTGACGACGCTTGCGCCTTCAGCCATCGCAGCGCTAGAGGTCATACCGATGACGAGCATCGATAACATCACAGAAAGTGGCTTCATAATATCCTCATATAGCTGGCACCTAGGGTGTTGTAATTATTATTAGGATGAATGATTGAGATGAAACATTTAACATTGAGCAAGCCTTAATGAGTGACGACTTGTTATACTCAATTGATAGTCCATTAAGTGAGGTAGCAAATCATCCAGTAAATGCTGAGTAAAATAGCGTGACAAAAGTTAATTTCATAAGCGTAGTTACTAAGCATGGTTACTAAATGATGTCTACTCGCTCTACTAATGTAAGACTATTTCGCTACTATTACTTAGTGAGTAACGTATTGGTCTCAAATTTTTACAAAACGTAAAGAACCGCGTTATCATTATCAGTTTTTGATAAAGTAATATATTTTTTTATATTATAATAATAAGATATTTGAATAATATCATTAAAATCAGCAACTAAAGCCCTATTTTTTGGGTGCATATCTTCTATGAAAAACCTATCATTGTAGATAATTGTCACAAATTTACTTCATTTTTTGTCATCATCGATTTTAGTTGTACATAATAGATACATAGACTTAAGTTAGCACTCGCTTTTTTTACCAGTCATATTTTTATAATGCTACGAAACAAGCTATTGCACCGCACCATATTTTGTTTATGATAGGCGCTATTTCCACGTTGCCGATCGCCGCCTGAGACACCACTATGAAGTTACCGATTCTTGCTTATATACTTACATCAGCCCTGCTACTGACAGGCTGCCAATCATTTCAATTTGTCGACAGCCCCATCCCTGTGAATACCACCCCTATCAATAGCATCTTGGTCAAAAATACGCCTGCCACCACCGTGCAGATTCAAAATAATACCAGTACAAAAAATCAAAATTAGTGCCATCACACTCATAAAACAAGCAAAAAAAAGGCAGATATCGGTTTGATATCTGCCTTTAATGTTTAATAAATTACCTTGAATGACTCAATAGCCATTCATTTCAAGGGCGTTCCGCTGGCTGATGCTTGATAATTGTCTTAGCCAAATGATCGCCAAACCAAATAGCCGTATCAATATCTCCCCGTCCTGGCGTTTCCTCAGGGGGACCATCAAGCGACTGGGTCATCAAGCCCAAAAAGCTAGATAAACGGTTTAAATCATGAGCCTCATGACCTGTCGGCATCAGCGGTAATCCAATCCAGTTCATGCCATGCTGCATCGCATACAAAGAAATCTGCTGCAATACCGCCAGCTTATCACCGCTCAGCCCACCAGAGTTGGCAAAAGCGGCTGCCCACTTGCCTTCCCATTTACGATGATACCAGCGCTTTGAGGTTTCATCCATAAAAGTCTTAAATTCAGCAGTGACACTACCCATATATACGGCACTACCGAAAACCAGCAAATCCGCCTGATCCAAATAATCCCAGTCAACCTTGTGGACATCAACGGCTTTGGCCTGTGCTGCTGGCAATTGCTGATGCGCCCCTTTAACGATCGCTTCAGCGACGCGCTTGGTATGACCGTAGTTGCTATGATAAATAACAGCAATAGATACAGTCGGTATGTTATCAGTAGTGGACGATTTGGCAGGTGTATTCATACAAACTCTAATAATGGCTATAAATGGTTAAATAAAAACAATATAAGTTCAACAGTTAATTGCGCGCAACAGCAAATAGCGTAATCCTACGCAGCGCCACGTACAATGACCAGCGCCATTCGACCTGTAGCAGGCTGCTGCAAATGCGTTTGACGCCGATAAGAATAATAGTGGTCATCAGTATAACTACAGCTGCTAGATAAGGTGTCATCTACTATAACGCCCGCCGCACTAAGCTGATCCGCTGCCAACTTTGGTAAGTTTAGCCTGATTTTTCTCGCGTCAACTGTGTCACAGCTTGACAGCTTGACAGCTTATCAACCGTATCCTGTACATGTTGAGTATTGCTATCGCCTTTAATAGTAGCCACAGAATCTATGACATATAACGAATCAAAATGCTCAATACTGGCTGTGTTCAATAACTTATTTTCTGTGCAACCTTTCAATAATTGATTGCGAACTTGAGCGCCAACTTCATAACTGTCTTGGCTGATACAAACACCAATCCAAGCTTTGATTTGTCCCGATTGCGTAAAGCATTGCACAGTCGCTTGAATAACCCCGCAAGCCAGACCTTGCCAACCCGCGTGAATCGCTGCTATTTGACCACTAGCTGGCTGATATAAAACTATCGGCACGCAGTCAGCCGTCATTATCGCAAGCCCAAGCCCTTGTTGCCGACTGACCATCGCGTCAGCAGACATTGGCGCCATACTTAGCGCTGTGCCATCAATATCATGAATTTGCTTACCGTGAACTTGGTTAACCCAGTGTAAGCGTTTGATGGGTACCTGTTGGCAGGCTGTCGACGATAAGGGTGCAAGCTGCTCATTGATGGCAGATAATAAACGCATGCGATTGCTCAGTACTTTTGCAGCATCGTCATTGACATGCAAACCTAAATTTAGCTCACCGTAATTCGCTTGACGTTGCTGTCGTACTAGCTGTTCTATGGGCTGGTCTTGTGAGTCAACATCATCGCTTGAAAAGGCAGCCGTTTGAAAAACAGCCACATCATCAATCTGTGCAAGCAATGTCATAGGAAACTGATGAGTCATGGCTGATTTACCGTCTTAATGAGTCATTTTTATGTCACGGATCGCTATTTACTACTAGGCTCTGTTTTTTACAAGCGACTTTACGCTCTCGCCTACAAGGAGCGGTCTACTCGTCATCATAGCCATCACTTAGCACAGCCATTAACTGCTGCATATCTTCAGGCAGTGGTGTGGTGACTTCAATATCTTCACCTGTCGTTGGATGTACGAAACCCAGTGTATAAGCATGCAAGGCTTGACGTGGAAAATTATTAATCGCTTGACGCTGGGCTTCTGTCAGTCCTGCCCGCAGTTGACGACGACCACCATAGACACGATCACCCACTATCGGATAAGTCACATGACTTAAATGCACACGAATTTGGTGAGTGCGTCCCGTTTCAAGACCTACATCCAACAGGCAATAATTGCCATTAAGCGCGGTCACATTCAGTAAATGAGTCACAGCTTCGCGTCCTGCCGTCATTACCGTCATTTTAGTACGCTGGTTGCGGTGACGACCGATTGGCGCGTCAATACGGCGATGGCGCGATAAACTCGCTGCATCCCCTGCTACCACACATTGATAGTGACGATAGACCGACTTGTCCTTTAATTGCTCCATCAGCGCAAGCTGTGCTGGCTTGGTTTTACCAATCAACAATAGCCCTGAGGTATCTTTATCGATACGGTGCACCAGACCTGCACGCGGCAGATGGTGCTGCTGCGGATAATGATACAGCAGTGCATTGACCAAGGTGCCGGTTTGATTGCCTGCGCCAGGATGCACTACCATGCCAACAGGTTTATTGATGACCAATACGTCATCATCTTCATAGACCACATCGATGTCTATATTTTCTGGTTGATCTTCACTATGCTGCTCTAATGTGGTGGTTAACTGCAGCACATCACCCGCTCTGACACGAATTTTCGGTTTTTGCACGCCACCGTTATACAGCAGGCTGCCATCACTGATCCAACCTTGTAATTGAACACGTGAAAAATCGGTAAATATTTTTGAAGCCAATTTATCAATACGTAAACCAGCTTCGTCTTCTATAACCGTATGCGTCATATTAATAATTACTGGCACCACTTGACCGGCGGCTGACGCTTCATCATCGTCGCTATCATCAATGTCGTCAACATCTTCATCGCTGCTATCTATCATATCGTCGTCAAGCACATCACTATCTTTTAAAATAGCTTCTTCTGACACAGCGTCTTCTAAAACATGATCGCCATGGCTTTGCTCATCAAGCATCGACTGATTATCGTCAGGTAATTCACTATTATTTAAAACGTCATTTGGCATCGGTGACTCTTGTGCTGATGAATCAGTCTGTCGTGATTGATTCGGTGGTAAATGGGTAGTCATAGCATTATTATTCATAGCAGATTTATATATGGCAAAGCGCCTGACATAGTTTTGAAAGGTAGCTTTTGAGAAAATTTCTAATAAAGTGTTAAGCGTAACGCTATAAAAAACAAAAGGCCATTCGCTATCAATCGCTTATCATAAAAGCGATCGTCGTCGAAAAAAGCGGAGGCAATACCGTGCTAGTGTATCACGCCAAGCGCCTAAGCCCTATAGAAGCTGTGTGTTATCTGTCATTTTTTGATTATACCGCAGCGAGCCTCATCGTCGTACTTAACTCTCTAAAATATGACATTGCTGTAATTTACTGTATATTTGTCAGTGTCAGCGACATTCGATATCGCTCGTGACAGCAGCTCATGTTAAAATGCCAAACTGACATGCGCTGGTGTACAGCTCATTGCGAGCAGCAGCATATCGCACCTGTGTTGCAGTAGACTAATAACTGTACGATACTGACTCAAATTCGATGAGCACGATTGGATTAAGTATAATATAGATGGCGAAAAAATAGACGAAGCAAGCGTTATTCTATAAAGTATAGCCATATTTTGCTGTATGCTATGCCACTGTATGCTTATCGAATTTTTTATTAAAAGCATTTGGTTTGATATAAACCCTATGCCATCAAGCGTTTTTTAATAACGATAACTGGTATGTCCGATGATTGACATAGTAGATGACAGACCACTATTGATGCCTACGCATCGTTTTTTATCATTAACCTAATATCTAGTATGATAGCGTCGCTGCTATTATACGTCTTGTGTCGGAGAAGAAGTATGCAAGCTGTTGGCAATACGTTTATCAAACTGTCCTCAATAACCCTACTTGCGCTAAGCGTAAACTTAGTGGGCTGTCAGACTTTCAAAAACCTGACTGGCGGTAAAGACGTCGATGCAGTAGAAACTGCCGAAAAATCAGAGCAGAACTATTATAACGATGCCATTACCCAGATTGATAAAGGCCGCTATACACAAGCCATCGAAGATTTGACCAATCTGCGCACTTTTTATCCTACTGGACAGTACGCTGAGCAAGCATTACTCGACATGATGTACGCACAATATGCCAGTGGTAAGTATGAAATGGCAGCCGCCAGCGCTGAGCAATTTATTAACCTATATCCTTCTAATCCTCAAGTCAGCTACGCTTACTATGTGCGCGGCGTGGCCAATATGCAAGGCTCATCAGAAGGTCTAAAACTGTTTAAGCTCAATCAAGCTGAGCGTGATACCGCCTATTTACGTATTGCCTTCGCTAACTTTCAAGAGCTTATTAATAAGTACCCTAACAGCCCTTACGCGCCAGATGCCGCTCAGCGCATGACTTTCATTTACAATCAGTTTGCTGAAAGTGAGATGAGTGCAGCCAACTGGTATATCGAGCGCGAAGCTTATGTCGCTGCTGTTAACCGTGCCAAATGGGTGTTTCAATACTATCCACTTAGTGAATCCATCCCAGACGCAATCGCAGTCTTAGCTTATAGCTATGACAAATTGGGTATGTCTGATTTGGCAGCAGAATACAAAACTCTATTGCAGATTAATTATCCCAACATGTTAAGTGCTGATGGACGCGTTAAACTCGACACCAAACGTGAGCGTTCTTTCATCAACAAATTGACTTTTGGACAGTTAAGTCGTTTTAACAAAGATACTTCATCAGTTGCGACAGGCGACTATAAAGGCGCGACCAAAACTCAGGTTATTCGTAACGCCAGTCAATTGAGACTGCCAAGCGATAATGCAGCAGCAGCCAGTGCAGCGCAAGGTACTTCACCTGTGCGCGCCAATACTGGCATCAATGTCGGCTTGGGTCTGCCTGAAGAATCCGCTGAGCGTATTACTAGCCAATCGAGCACTGGCTCTACGGCAAGAGAAGCCAATGTCGATCCACAAAACACCAATCCTGTACGCCGTACGACATTGCCTGTTCAAGGGATTGATATTCTGCCAGCAGATGTCGATATGAATGATGAATAAATGCGCTAGATTTGAGGCAACGTCTCTTCTTTAATTAAGAGAACGTCTCTTCTTTTTAGTACATCAACGCACATCATGAAAAAAATAAGGTCAACGACAGAGTTGGCCTTATTTTTTCTGTTTCTGTTTCATTATCTATGCCCAATATCTATGCCCAATATTGTTTGCGCCCGATATTGCCTATGCTTAAGATAATACACCTATGGTAAACTGTTTTTTGCATGAGTATTCCAAATCACATTCTCGACCAATTAAATAGCCAAGCTGACTTAATCAGTATCATTGGGCGTCATACGACGCTTAAACGTGCTGGTAGTGAGTTTAAAGGCTGCTGTCCATTTCATGGTGAAAAGTCGCCCTCTTTTTATGTCAATCCACAAAAAAACATCTATCACTGCTTTGGCTGTAGCGTCGGCGGTAATGCCATCAGTTTTTTACGCGATTATGAAAACTTAACTTTTATTGAAGCGGTTAATGAGCTATCAAAACAGACGGGTATCGAAGTCCCAAAAGAAGAGCAACAAAACGTCAGCTATCAGCGCCGTGCACCAAAACCGATTGCACCACCGTCAATACCTAGTCCGACTATCGACGCTAAAAGTCCTGCTCAAGCAATTAATGTACCTTCTATTAACGCTACTTCGGCTATTCAGCAACAAAACCAGTACGGCGATACCGATCAACCCGTTTATCACGATAGTAGCAACGGCTACGATGAGTATCCACCGCTAGATGCTTACGACTCAGCATCTTATCCAGAAGGTTCTTATGGCACAGACTACCAAGATGATAATAGCTATCCGCCAGCATGGTTAACAGGTGGCGATACTGACGCTGCGGCATTGTACGATGATCATAGCGTTTCCGACAAAGACGGTAACTTGTATGAGCTGTTAGAGCAAATCCAGCAGTTTTATCAATACAATCTCACCCTTCATCCGCATGCCAAGCATTACTTTTTATCGCGTGGTATCACAGAAGACATCTTTGAAACCTTTGGTTTAGGCTATGCGCCCTTTGGTTGGCAGCATCTTGAGCATCAGTTTCCACAAGATATTGAAGGGCTGAAGGCGCTTGGCTTGGTGCGCCAATCAGAGTCAGGACGCGATTATGATCTACTCCGTGATCGGGTCATTTTCCCGATTCGAGACAATCAAGGACGCACCATTGGTTTTGGTGGTCGCGCGCTCGATGATGAAGTAAAACCTAAATATATCAACTCCTCTGACTCACCCGTTTTTCATAAACAGCATGTGCTGTATGGCTATTACGAATCACGCCAACAACGTGCCGACAGCTGGCTGGTGGTCGAAGGCTATATGGATGTGATCGCCCTTTACCAAGCGGGTATTTATGGCGCTATTGCTTCTATGGGTACGGCGATTAATGAGAGTCAAATATCACGATTACTGACGCTGAACCCAACCCTAACCTTGAGCTTTGATGGTGATAGCGCGGGACAAAAAGCAGCTTGGCGTACCCTTGAAGTTGCCCTACCCGTACTGGCCGATGACAAAGAGTTGCGGTTTTTAACCCTACCAAATAATCATGATCCTGATACATTTATTAAGAGTCAGGGCGGCGATGCCATGCGTGAGCAAATCGCGAATGCCATGCCATTGTCACAGTATATTTTTGCCTATTTAAGCGAGCGTTACGATTTAACCTTGGCAGAAGGCAAAGCCAAGCTCATGTCACAAGTACGTGCCTTGACCACTGCATTACCTAAAGGTAGTAGCTTTCGCTATTTGCTGAACAATGACGTCTATCAGAAGCTGGGTGGTAAACGTAGCCAAAATATCGAAGCCAAAGATGCGCTGTTAGATTTTGATGGTGACATGACCATCAGTCAGCAATTGCAACTTTGTTTTTTGTTTCAGCCACGCGCCTTAATTGAAGACCCTATCGAAGCCATTTGGCAGCAGGCAGGTATTAATGATTTACAGCTGCCAGCACACATCAAGCAAAAAGCCGCGCCTGACATCTTGCGTCCGCTGGCTTGGGAAGATTTGCAAGATATCGCCTTGCTGGATATCGTTAGCACCATCAAACGCTGCCTGAATCATTTACCCAAAGATGCCAACGCCGCCGCACACTTTATATTGTCTAATGTCAAGCCAATCACCCAAGAGACACTTAGCCGTAGCTGGGGCGGATTTTATAAGACATTAATTGGCAGAAATATTTTGAGCTTGGATGAGTTGATCGAAAACTTGGTGATGCAGTTGCTCAAGTTACATCTGCAAAAAAAGATGCAAGAGCTCATCAAAAATCCTGATCATATCAAGCTGGCGATTGTCCGTAAGCAGTCGCAATTATTAAATGATTGGCTACGCGCGCAGCAAGCTGAGCAGTCAGCGCAGATGGTTACCGTCAAATCTTAACGTTTGCCATTATTTTTGCTAAAAAATCTCCAACCCTTTAAAAGTATAGCGGCTGCCCCCACTACTAATGATTATGCCCAATAGCATGTATTGCCATTTAATCATTCAACTGATAGCAAATAATCAGTAAAAAACGGTCGGTAGATATCACTACCTCGTGCTTGATTACGCTGGTGTGTGTTAAACTGTGTCGCTAACTATTTATAGCCCGATTTAATAGATGGCGATAAATCCGCCTCATTAAGCACAAATTTTAGATATTATTTTGAAGTATCCATTTTTAGGTACCGTTATTTTTATATATTATTTTTTAGATAATGTTATCTTGAAGACTTTTTAGCGTTACTAATTTCTAGCAGTTTTTTAGCATTGTAATTGTAATATTTTGAGCCTTTATTCATATCAACTCATTTTTGATATTATTGACAACCTCTACGCCATATTTTGATGAATCGATTGATTATATCAACGCACTGAGCGAGCGATAGCGCGTCACAATATAAAAATGTCCGATGCAAGTAAGCGAGTATTTATGAACGATAAGTCAGTTTCTAAGTCCACATCTCAACTGGCCACCTTAATCCAAATGGGTAAAGAGCAAGGCTATCTCACCTATGCTGAGGTGAATGACCAACTGCCCGACTCTATTACCGAAAGCGATCAGATCGAAGATATTGTGCAAATGCTGACCGACGTTGGTATCAAAATCTTTGAATCTGCGCCTGATGCCGATGACATCTTGATGAACGACGATTCAAGCGATGATGACATGGCAGCGGATGAGGCAGCGGCGGTATTGGCCTCTGTTGAGACTGAGCCGGGTCGCACCACTGACCCTGTGCGTATGTATATGCGTGAAATGGGTACGGTTGATCTATTGACCCGTGAAGGTGAGATCGCCATTGCCAAGCGTATCGAAGAAGGTATTCGTGACGTACAGCATGCGATGTCTTACTGGCCGGGCACCGTACAGTTCGTCCTTGATGAGTATCAAAAAGTACAAGATGGCGAAAAAAAGCTTTCTGACGTCATTACTGGCTTTTTAGATCCTGAAACCGAAGCAGACAAAATCGCTGCCCAAGAAGCAAAAGAGGCAGCAAAAGAAGAACGTGAACGCATAAAAGAAGAAAAAGAAAATCCACCTGTGATCAAAGCAAAAGCCAAAGCAGCAGCGCTTGATGATGAGGACGAGGATGAAGACGACGTTGAAGAGGAAGCTGAAGAAGAAACCAGCGGTATCGATCCTGAAGAAGTACGTCTGCGTCTAGAAGAAATCGAACACTTATTTATTAAAGCCAAGCAAGCCTTGCTAGATTATGGCCGTGGTAGCACAGAAGCAGATACTGCTTATGCCCTACTTGCCGAACGCTTTATGATGCTAAAGTTGAACAATCGCTTGTCAGATCAAGTCATGGCTATCATGCATGATGTCTATGATGATGTGCGTAAGCAAGAACGTCAAATCATGCGTTTGGTCATTCGCCGTGGTCGTATGCCGCGCGAAGAATTCCGTAAGACTTTCCCTAGCAACGAGACCAATGTTGATTGGTTGATTGAACGTATTAAAGGTAAGCCTGCGTTTGCTGGTACGCTAGAAAAAGTCACTGATGATGTTATTTTATTGCAACGTCGCATTCGTGACTACGAGCAACAGCTCGACATGAAAATTCACGATATGAAAGACGTGGCGCGCCGTATGGCAGTCGGTGAAGCAAAAGCTCGCCGCGCCAAAAAAGAAATGGTCGAAGCTAACCTGCGTCTGGTTATTTCTATCGCGAAGAAATATACCAACCGTGGTCTACAGTTCTTGGATCTAATCCAAGAAGGTAACATCGGTCTGATGAAAGCCGTCGATAAATTTGAATACCGCCGTGGTTATAAGTTCTCGACCTATGCCACATGGTGGATTCGTCAGGCGATTACCCGCTCTATCGCTGACCAAGCGCGTACCATTCGTATTCCTGTACATATGATCGAGACCATTAACAAAATAAACCGTGTTTCTCGTCAGTTGCTACAAGAAATGGGACGCGAGCCAACACCTGAGGAGTTAGGTGAACGCTTAGAGATGGACGAAGTTAAAGTCCGTAAAGTACTGAAAATCGCCAAAGAGCCTATCTCTATGGAGACACCAATCGGTGATGACGAAGACTCGCATCTAGGTGATTTCATCGAAGATGGTACGATCTCAAGCCCTGTTGATGATGCGACCGCAGCTGGTCTGCGTGAAGCGACTCGTGATGTATTGGGCAATCTGACTGAGCGTGAAGCACGCGTGCTAAAAATGCGCTTTGGTATCGACATGCCAACCGACCATACCTTGGAAGAAGTGGGTAAGCAGTTTGACGTAACACGTGAACGTATTCGCCAGATTGAGGCAAAAGCACTGCGTAAATTGCGTCATCCGTCACGCTCTGAGCATCTGCGTTCGTTCTTAGAGAATGATTAATAATAAAGCAAACTAAGCACCAATAAAAAAGCCGAGTTTATCTCGGCTTTTTTGGGTCATCGATTTGATGGCTCGAATGCTATAACTACATGTTTTCATCAAGGAATACAAGAACGAGCTTGCAATGGCACTATACAATATATATGATTCGTATATATTTCATATACTAGGTAAAACAATGGGTATTGTTAAAATTGATGACACACTACACGAAGAGCTTCGTAAAGCCAGTGCGGTAATGGTACGTTCGATTAACGCGCAGGCAGAGTATTGGATAAAGATAGGTATGTTGGCCGAGGCCAATCCTCACGCATCTTATACCAATATCATCAGCGAGCAGTTAAAACGAGCAGATGTTAATATAGGAAATCTTATCGATGGCTAAAATCGCGCTAAAAACACCTGAAGAATTGGCAATCATGCGTGAGTCTGGACGCTTATTGGCATCGGTTTTTGCTTACCTAGATACGCACATGGTCGCTGGCATCTCCACAATGACTGTCAATGATTTAGTCGAGCGCTATATTGTGGATGTTTTGCAGTCACGACCTGCCAGCAAAGGTCAATACGGCTACCAATACGTTCTCAATACTTCTGTCAATCAAGTGGTTTGTCATGGTGTACCCTCAAGCAATCAAGACCTAAAATCAGGCGACATCATCAATGTGGACATTACTTTAGAAAAAGGCGGCTTTATTGCCGACTCTAGCAAAATGTATATGATTGGCGATGTGATGCCCTTAACAAAACGCCTCGTCGATGACACTTATGAGGCCATGTGGGCAGGTATCCGTGTGGTCAAACCGGGCGCAACGCTCGGTGATGTCGGGCATGCCATTCAAAGCCATGCTGAACAGCACGGTTACTCTGTCGTTAGAGAATACTGCGGGCATGGTATCGGTCGCGAAATGCACGAACAGCCTGAAGTTTTACATTATGGTCGCGCAGGTGCAGGCTTGGTCTTAGAACAAGGCATGACCTTTACTATTGAGCCAATGATTAATCAAGGCAAAGCCAAAGTAAAAATTAAAAAAGACGGCTGGACAGTGGTGACTGCAGACAAAAAGCTTTCTGCCCAATGGGAGCATACCATCGCGGTGACTGCCGATGGTTATGAAGTGCTGACGCTGCGTGAAGAAGAAACCCTTTAAAGCGTGCTTACAGTTTCCCTTGCTGCTGCGTAATACAAGAGTGATTCAAGTATTTAAGTATTTAAGTGTCATCTTATTATTGCCATATTGGTAACTACTGATATCATAGGTCGCGATGATTTGAGTATACGCTGAGTGATACCTCTGCCATCGCTTTTTTATATATGCCATCGATAGGAAACTGACATGATTGTCCGGCAAACCCCAAACGCTCTCAAGATACTTTTTACCCTGCACGGCTCTGTCATTCCAAAAATTTATCCGCAAATTTTGCTGATCGCGCTTCTCAGCACACTTATAACAATTATTCAGCACTGGCTTCCTGACTCTTTTCCTTATTATGGTATGGCTCCTTTTACCTTGCTAGGAATCGCGTTGTCGCTATTTCTTGGATTTCGCAACAATGCCAGTTATCAACGCTGGTGGGAAGCTCGAGGGCTTTGGGGTCAGCTGGTATATGATGCGCGTAGCTTAACCCGTCAAGTACTTTCTTTTATAGATGCTGATACCGAAAATGGGCGCGAGACTGGGCGAACGATGGTTTACCTGACCATTGCTTTTGCGCATGCTGTGCGCCATCGCCTGCGCGGATCGTCACCTTGGCATGATGTCGAGCCTTTTGTCGCATCAAAACACCATGATAGTATGCGCCAAGCGCGCAATCTACCTGATTACATCATGCGCCTCATGGGTAAGCAGCTCGGCGACATTCGGCGTCAAGGACTGGTATCAGAGCAAGTCATACAGAACATGGACGAGCGCCTGACGTCTATGACCATTGTATTGGCAGCCTGCGAGCGCATTCATAATACACCGCTGCCGTTTGCTTATATGCTGCTGGTCCATCGCACGACCTATCTGTATTGCATCATGTTGCCTTTTGGCTTGGTGGCCTCGCTCGGTTGGGTGACCCCGCTGATTTGTGCCGTGATCGCTTATACCTTTTTTGGTTTGGATGCCCTCAGTGAAGAGCTAGAAGAGCCTTTCGGCTTAGCCGCCAACAAACTACCCCTGACTGCATTATCGCGTACTATCGAGATCAATCTGCGAGAAGCACTAGAAGAGGCAGATATTCCGCCTGACATCACTCCTATCAATGGCTATTTACCATAGCCTCTTAGCTGAACGCCTATAAAGTATAAAGTAATCAATACGAAATGAGATAATATCCCATAAACGTATTGCCTTAATTTATGAGATATTTTTTATATATCCTAACTTCAAGCAGCTAAATACTATAGGCAATAGTAGAGCCTTTATAAATAAAAAATACATTTGAAAATAGTGATTTCTCTCGCCATTCTCGTGTTACTTGACCAGCTTAATAAAAAGTAAAATCTTGCCTATTTACGCTTGCAAGACAACCTTTATTCATGGTTTTTTGCGCATCACTTGCTAATGATAACTGAATTCGTCTACCATAGAGCCGATTGCTTAAGTACGAGCAGTTTAAACTTATGTAAACTTTATATCTATTTCTGAAAAATAAACCTTGTCGGGGTGCTTTGACTTTGATGCTTTAACTACAATCCAAAATCATGGCTGAGAGTTACCCGCGAACCTGATGCAGTTAGCACTGACGTAGGAAACAAGCGTGACATTTTATAGCACACCTCTTAAGCATCTATTGCTAAGCAAGCCTTGCCAGTTTATTCACATAATCTGGTAAGGTTTTTTTGTGCCTGCTCACTGCTCACCCCCTACTCTTTGCTTACTCGCATTTTATAACAGTAAGTGAACACTATGAACTACCAAACGTTACGCCACAATTGCCCAACTTGGGATGGCTATATTCAGCATGATTTTGTCAAACAGCTAACGGCAGGTACGCTCGCCGCTGACAGCTTTCGTCACTACCTTGTACAAGACTATTTATATCTTATTCACTATACCCGTGTGATGGCGTTGAGCGTGTATAAGAGTGATACGCTGGCACAAATGCGTGTCGGTCAAGCAGGCATCAATGCCATGCTCGATATGGAAATTGGCATGTATCTCGATTTATGTCATGAGTGGGACATCCCACTTAAAGAAGTAGAAAGCGCCCCTGAATCTGCCGTGACTATCGCCTATAGCCGCTACCTATTGGACGCTGCAATGTCAGGCTCATTGGCTGAGCTTTATGCGGCGATTGCTCCTTGTTTGATGGGTTATGGCGAAATTGGCAAACGCATTAAAGAACAAGGTTTTGTCGCGGACAATCCGTACCAGCCATGGATTGATGTCTTTGCCAGTGACGAATTTCAAGCGATTACCGCACAGAATGAAGCGCAGATTAATACGCTACTAGCACAGGCTAATCCTGCTCAGGCAAACAAGTTCCAACAGTTATTTAATACTGCTTCACGTATGGAAGTGAATTTTTGGCAACAAGCGCTTGATCTGTCCTAGCCCCTATGCAAGGTGCTAGCTTTATGGCAAATTTAACGTCACGTACTATTCAATATAGTTGATTCAATTTAAAACAGTGACAAGGCAACCAAGTGCAGATGTATGAGTAATACTTTAAGCGAGGTTAACGCTGTCACTCTTTTATAGTGGATTAACGATACAACAAAAAATACTCAAGGAGAAACATCATGGCAGCATTCGATGAACACGCAAGCGCGTATGACAGCTGGTTTTTTGACAACCAAAACTTACTGACCAGTGAGCTAAAACTGGTCGCTCATTTTTTAGATAAGGACAGTGAGATATTGTCTATCGGCTGCGGTAGTGGACTGTTTGAGTCACTATTGGCGCAGGATTATGATATCCATATCAGGCACGGCATTGAGCCTTCTAAAGGCATGGCTGAAATCGCTAAAAAGCGCGGCTTACAAGTGGATATTAGTCCTGCCGAGACTTGCGATATTGAGCCAAATAAGTTTGATATCATCATGTTTAACGGCAGTGTCAGTTATATTAGCGATTTGGATATCTGTATTAAAAAAGCATTTGATGCTTTAAAAACGGGCGGCAAATTGATTGTTATCGATGTGCCAAAAGAAAGCGGTTTTGCGAGCTTATATAATTTGGCTAGCTCATTAAATACTTGGGAGCATCCGCTGCTTGCTCATATCTCTCCTGCTGATCCCTATCCTATTGAGCTGGTTAAATCAGCCAATTGGCGCACCTCTGATGAAAAAATCGCGCTGATGCAAGCCAATGGTTTTGTCGATTTTGAGTATGCACAAACCTTACTGACCCATCCTATGTATGCCAATGACAAGGTGCAAGAAGTCATCGAAGGCTATGACCGTGGGGATTACGTCGCTGTTTGTGCTTATAAAAAATGAGCTGATAGGTGTATTTGCGTGTGATTAGCATGGATGACTGAGCAAAATTTATGACAGATCACAGTGATCCATAGCATACTGTCATTGCCATTTTAGCACTTGAATTATAAGTTTAGTGACACTATAAATGGTAAATAAAGCTCTTATGCTAATAGCTAACATTTAATAAAGCGAGGCCCACATCATGACTGACGATCCAAAAGACAGCACCAATCAAAACAACAACCAAGCACCAACAAATGAAAAATCAGTAAAAATGACCAACCTAACGCCCAATCAAGGTGTGATCACAGGCAAAAGGACGGATATTCAAAATCCTGAGCTCTGGGACTTTCCAATGAACTATCCACTTAGCATCATTGGTCATGAAGGCGAGCGTGAGAACTTACTCAACGAAGTGAAGCTTATCTTGGGCAGTCAGTTCCCTGATTTTGATTTGGCCTCAATAGAAGTGAAGCCGTCTAAAACCGGTCGCTTCCATTCAGCACGGGTTAATCTATATCTTACAGCAGCCGATCAGGTCAATGTGCTGTATGCCTCACTCGACGCTGCCAAAACAGTTCGTTTGGTCGTATAAGCAGATAATTGTCGTTTAAAAAAAGCCAGCCGCTTTTCCGTCGAAATCGTCACTCATACGGGTGGCGATTTTTTGTGGTTTGCTGTACAATCTGCGCCCTCATTATTATTGTTCTATGTCCCCTTATTGGTGGGTCATTTACTCGCGAATAAAAAGCAAACTGTCAGCCCGTTTTTACAAAAAACTTATTATTTGAGTCAATCGCGTCTAACCCTTACCCCATCGTCCTTTGCTAAAATTCGGACACAGCACAACCTCACAGCAACATAGTTTGATGCTAAAATCAATATAGTATTTTCAAAATTTTCCCGCTATATTGTGCCTACCTACTAACAAACACGCTATATGTAGTACTCAGTGAATTTAATTGTCACTATGAGTAGCGGTAGATTTTTGCCTAAAAAAACACCTATCGCGGCGCAAGCATCGTAGCATTATAAAGAATGCCTGCCGTTTACTGACTGTGCAGCATCACTATAAGCAACATTATAAATAATTACCAAGTTATCAACTTAAGAGGGCAACATGACACACATCGACAAAATCAAAGTGACCAAACGTGACGGACGATTAGAGCTTATTGATTTGGATAAAATTCATAAGGTAATCGAGTGGGCAGCGCACAATTTGGATAATGTGTCTGTGTCGCAAGTTGAGCTAAAGTCGCACATTCAGTTTTATGAAGGTATCAAGACTCGCGATATTCATGAAACCATCATCAAGTCAGCAGCAGATCTTATCTCTGAAGATACGCCTGATTATCAGTATTTGGCTGCGCGTTTGGCGATTTTCCATCTGCGTAAAATTGCTTACAATAAATTCACCCCGCCGCACCTTTATGATCATGTCAAAAAACTGACCGATTCTGGTAAATATGATCAGCATATCCTAGCTGACTACAGCCGTGCCGAGTTTGATGAATTAGAAGCATATCTTGATCACTGGCGCGATATGAACCTTGCTTATGCCGCTGTTGAGCAAATGGCAGGTAAATACCTCGTCCAAGACCGTGTCAATAAGACCGTCTTTGAAAGCCCGCAGTTCTTATACATGCTGGTTGGTATGTGTTTGTTTAGTCGTTATGACAAGTCAGATCGTTTGGACTACGTAAAGCGTTTTTACGATGCGACCTCGCAATTCAAAATCTCACTACCAACACCTATCATGGCAGGCGTGCGTACCCCATCACGTCAGTTTAGCTCATGCGTATTGATTGAATGCGGTGATAGCCTAGACTCGATCAACGCGACCACCAGCGCCATTGTACGCTATGTGTCACAACGCGCTGGTATCGGCATCAACGCGGGTCGCATCCGCGCTCTTGGTAGCCCTATTCGTGGCGGTGAAGCACAGCATACTGGTTGTATCCCATTCTATAAATTGTTTCAGACAGCTGTTAAATGCTGCTCGCAAGGCGGCGTCCGTGGCGGTGCAGCGACGTTATTTTACCCATTATGGCATTTAGAAGTTGAGTCATTATTGGTACTTAAAAACAACCGCGGCGTGGAAGACAACCGTGTCCGTCATATGGACTACGGCGTACAGTTAAATAAAACGATGTACACTCGCCTGATCAAAGGTCAAGACATCTCGCTATTTTCACCAGGTGACACCCCTGGCTTGTATGATGCGTTCTTTGAAGATCAGGACAAATTCGAAGAGCTATACACCAAGTACGAAAATGACCCAAGCATTCGTAGCCGTCAAATCCCAGCAGCCGATTTGTTCAGCTTGATGATGCAAGAGCGTGCGAGTACGGGTCGTATCTATATCCAAAACGTCGATCATTGCAACACGCATAGCCCATTTGACGCGAGCGTTGCGCCGATTCGTCAGTCAAATCTATGTATGGAAATCGCCCTACCGACCAAGCCACTCGATAACATCAATGACGAAGAAGGCGAAATCGCCCTTTGTACGCTATCAGCGGTCAACTTGGGTAAAGTCGACAACGTCAGCGATATCGAAGAGCCAGCCGAGCTCATCGTCCGTGCGCTTGATGCCCTGCTCGACTATCAAGACTATCCAGTCAAAGCGGCTCAAAATGGCAGCATGCGTCGCCGTACGCTCGGTGTGGGCGTGATTAACTACGCTTATTACCTTGCGAAAAATGGCGTGCGCTATTCAGATGACTCAGCATTAGGTCTGACGCATCAAACGTTTGAAGCCTTGCAATTCTATCTCTTGAAAGCGTCAAACAAGTTGGCAAAAGAGCAAGGCGCTTGCCCTGCGTTCAATGAGACCACGTACTCGCAAGGTATCTTGCCGATTGATACCTATAAGAAAGATTTGGATAAAATCTGCCAAGAGCCGCTACATCTCGATTGGGAAACGCTACGTGGCGAGATCACCGAGCACGGACTGCGCAACTCTACCCTCACTGCCTTGATGCCGTCTGAGACCTCTAGTCAGATCGCCAACGCGACCAACGGTATCGAGCCACCACGTGGTCTGGTCTCTATCAAAGCGTCAAAAGATGGCATCTTAAAGCAAGTCGTGCCTGAGATTGATAAGCTAAAAAATCAGTATGAGCTACTATGGCAAATGCCAAACAATGACGGTTACCTACGGCTGGTCGCTGTCATGCAGAAATTCGTCGATCAAAGCATCTCTGCCAATACCAACTACGATCCTGTTCGTTATGAAGGTGGTCGTGTACCGATGAAGATATTGCTTAAGGATTTACTAAACGCGTATAAGCTTGGCGTGAAGACGTTATATTATCACAACACCCGTGATGGTGCGAACGATGCCCAAGCGGATATGGAAGATGATTGTGCTGGCGGTGCATGTAAGATTTAATCTGCTTTCAATATGTGAATGGCGTGGATGTCAATAGCGACATTTACGCCACTGTCACCTATCATTGGAAATAAATGTTATGGAAAACATAAAAATAAGACCTAATATGAAAGTAGGTCAGTTAGATGCCGAAAGTGACATCAAATTCTTAGCAGAATGCTATGTTGATAACGGTATTATTGAAATTTTAGTCGACACTGATTCTAGTGAGGCAATTATTTTAGGAAGAACTGGAGCTGGTAAAACAGCATCCTTGATAACCGTACACAACTCAATAGACAAAGAGTATTCGAAACTATTGGATCTAGAAAATGTATTTTTGAGATATATTGATAACTCAAACATCATAAAGTTTTTGACAGATAATGATGTCAACCTAGACCTATTTTATAAGTATCTTTGGCGTCACATTCTAACTGTTGAATTCCTGAAACTAAAATACCCACATTTAGAAGATAAAAATAAATTCTTTCAATTTATAAATGATCTAAAAGACTTAATACGCCGACCCGAAGAAAAAATTGCCTTGAACTATCTAGAAACTTGGTCTGATAAATACTGGGTGGAGACTGTAGAAAACATCGAAGAAATAGTAAAAAGTTTTTCTAAAGATATAAGTGGAGAATTTGAAGCTGGATTTTTTGATAATAAGTTATCTTTGGGCGCTGCTCAAAATTTATCCGAAGAGCAAAAAATTCAAGTCAAACATAGAGCTCAGAGAGTAGTCAACAACTTGCAAATATCTCAGCTCTCTAAAGTTATTGAGCTAATGGACAAACATGTTTTTAATGACACTAAAAAACCATATTATTTGTTAATAGATAAGCTTGACGAAAACTGGGTTTCAATAGAAGTAAAGTATAGCTTAATCAAAGGCTTGATTGAAGAGATAAAGCATTTTAGAAAGATAAGTAATGTGAAAATACTAGTATCACTTAGGGTCGACCTATATCAATTAACATTGGAAAAAAACTCGGTCTAGTGGTTTTCAGGAAGATAAACTTTTATCAATAATATATAACTTAAAATGGACAGATAAATTACTAAAAGAAATAGTTGATAAACGAATTTCTTTTCTATTTAAGCATCAATATACAAATGTAAATATCAGTTTTGAAGATTTATTCCCTTCTACTAATAGTAGAAACGGTGATGCGTGGCAATATTTACTTCAAAGGACTTTTTGGCGACCAAGAGATATACTACATTTCGTGAACTACTGTTTAAGCCAGTCAGTCGAAAAAAACTTAGTCGAATGGAGTGCTATTTATCGAGCCGAGAAGGAGTATTCTAAAGATAGATTGAAGGGACTATACGAGGAATGGTATGACATTTATCCATCATTACAGTATATGACATATATATTATCAAGCACTAAAGAAATAGTATCTATAGAAGATTTACACCAAGCTTTATCAGAAGATGTAATTCTAAATCTTTATCAAGTATTCAAAAAGAATGAAATTAATGATGAGGTAACATCTATTATTTATAACTTTATAGATGAAAATATATGTCACAAAGATGATGTCACATTTGAAGTTTTAAGTTGTTTTTATCGAACAGGTATAATTGGTATTTCAGATAATCTGCCTGACAGTTTTGATTGGTCTTTTCGCCATTCTTCTCATAAATCCAACTTTGAATGTAGTCAGTCCAAATGGATAAAAGTTCATAAAATGTTTCATCAAGCTCTTCATATTGAACAGTAATTTTAGAGTACCTCTCATGAACTCTATCTTTTAAATTTATATAATGAGAACACTTTGGTTTTACCGATATAATCAAAACCTAGACAGAACTAAAATGATGGAGGTCATGTGCACTATACCGCAATCATCAAAGACGGTGGTTTGTTTATCCCAAACGTATTTTCAGACCTAAACGATGGTGGCTCGCATATCGTACAAGTGGAAGTCGACATCGCAGACGTCCGTGAGCAATTAAACGAAGGTACAGCAGCAAAACCAGAATCATTAAAGAAAGTCGCCACAAAAGTATTGAAAAAACCAGTAAAGAGAACGACTAAAAAAGACGCACAGAAAGAAATGCAGCAACTATCAGATGATGATGGCTTGAGTGCGCTGCGTAAGAGTGCGATCGATGAATTGGAAGGTTTGGACGATAGTGAGCTAAGTGAGATATTTAAAGCGTATATGAATGATGGACAGACGCCAGAACAGATATCTTTAGAGAACTTGTAATATAATTCAGTCAAACCAAATCTAGTCAAAACCCTATAACTTAATAACCATATCAATGATAAAGGCAGTCTCATGACTTATTCGATTTTTTCCCAAACGCCAAACAATGCGCTAACAGAGCCGATGTTTTTTGGTAATCCGGTCAACGTGGCGCGTTACGACCAACAAAAGCACCCTATCTTTGAGCAATTGATTGAAAAGCAGTTGTCTTTCTTTTGGCGTCCAGAAGAAGTTGATGTATCACGTGATCGTATGGATTATGGCAATTTGTCCTCACACGAACAGCATATCTTTATCAGTAACCTAAAGTATCAAACGCTACTCGACTCTATCCAAGGTCGTAGCCCAAACGTCGTGCTACTGCCATTGGTTTCGATTCCTGAACTTGAGACATGGATTGAGACGTGGACGTTTTCTGAGACCATTCACTCGCGCAGCTATACCCATATCATTCGTAATATTATCAATGATCCTGCTATCGTCTTTGATGACATCATGCAAAACGATCATATTCTAGAGCGCGCCGCAGACATCGCCAAGTACTACGATGACTTGTATTACAACTCATCGCTATACAACCTATACGGTGCAGGCACGCACACGATCAATGGCAAGCAAATTACCGTCGATTTGAAATCGCTGAAAAAGCAGCTTTACTTATGCTTGATGGCAGTCAACGTCTTAGAAGCCATTCGCTTTTATGTGTCATTCGCTTGCTCGTTTGCCTTTGCTGAGCGTAAGCTGATGGAAGGTAATGCCAAGATTATTAAATTGATTGCTCGTGATGAGGCGCTACATTTAACGGGCACGCAGCATATTCTTAACCTCATGCGCATCGGTCGTGATGATCCTGAGATGGTCGACATTGCCAAAGAATGCTACGAAGAAAGCATCGAAATATTCCGTAAAGCGGCTGAGCAAGAAAAAGAATGGGCAGGTTATCTATTTAAAGACGGCTCAATGATTGGTCTCAATAAAGACATTCTTTGCCAATACATCGAATATATCACCAACTTACGTATGGAAGCGGTTGGCTTGCCAGTCGCATTCCCGAATTCTAAATCAAACCCAATCCCGTGGATTAATACGTGGTTGTCATCTGACAACGTGCAAGTTGCCCCGCAAGAGACGGAAATCAGCTCATACTTGGTTGGTCAAATTGATTCAGATTTATCAGACAGTGATTTTGATGATTTTGAACTTTAGAGCTTATGTGTTCATTTAAAAAATAGTTTTTGAAAGATTATATAGTCGTTTCAATATAATTTGGATACAAGGAAGGCAAGCGAAAGTACTACAAATAGTAGACTAAGCGAGCCTGACACCGTATCTGATTTATATAGGATTGACTGTAGTTTAGAAAATACAGAATGATAGGGAAACGAACAGGATAAGACTATGACTTGGGTAATGACGAGTAAAAAGCAATTTTACTTGCATGATGACGAAAGCTTGCTTGATGGATTACTACGCACCGGACATGATATCAATTATCAATGTAAGGAAGGCTATTGTGGCAGCTGCCGCATCAAGCGTATCGCCAGCTCACACGTCATTGACTATCCGTTTGCGCCCCTTGCTATGATTGATGAAGACGAGATCCTGCCGTGCTGTTGTCGTGTGCAGGGTGTGATTTATATCAATCACGAGCCTACTATAGAGTAATATTAACAAAGATAATTCTAAAAAATTCGAAACAAAAAGCGCGTTATCTTCAAGATAACGCGCTTTTTTACTGTCTATAAACCGTCCAAGCCATTTTGATTAAGCTTATTTTTCTTAAGCTTTATGTGATGAAAAATGGCATTATAAGGGCGCACCATCTCTTTCAAATAACTGCAACAGCTCTTCACGCATACGGTCACGCTCGGCTTCTGACATCATCGGCACGTCTTGTCCCTCACCTTGTAGATTTGGATTTTCTATACCACCAACATTTTCATCAAGAATCACGACCGGACGTTCCATCGGCTCTTGTGCTGGACGCTCTTCTAACAGTATTTTGACTTGGGCATTTTTGCCACGGCGTAGTATTTGCGCATTCAGCGTGGTATTCGGTGCTTTACGAGCGACATACTGAATCAAGGTATTGGCATCCGTCATCTCGACGCCGTCAATCGTCAAAATAATATCGCCGATACGCAGACCACTCTTAGCAGCAGGACTCTTAGGAACGACATTAAGCACTTCTACCCCAGTCGAGGTTTCAAGCTGCGTTGGGTCACGTAACTGTGACTGTATCTCAATCCCCAACCAACCACGGCTCACCTTACCATCTTTGATAATGGCATTCATCACTTGCTCAACGATGGCGGTAGGAATAGCAAAACCGATACCCATAGAGCCGCCAGAGCGTGAGTAAATGGCCGTATTAATACCAATCAATTCACCAAAAGCATCAACGAGTGCGCCGCCCGAATTACCTGGATTGATAGCTGCATCGGTCTGGATAAAGTCTTCAAACTTGTTGACCCCAAGCCCAGTACGTCCTGTCGCTGAGATAATCCCTTGCGTTACCGTTTGACCGACACCGAACGGATTACCAATCGCTAATGCGACATCGCCAACTCGGATAGGTTCTTTACGGAAACCAAGTGGTGCCAAACCGGTCATATCTACTTTAATCACTGCCAAATCACTGTCTGGATCTGTACCAACGATTCTAGCGCGGCTCTTACGACCATCATTAAAGGCGACCGTAATTTCATCGGCTTTTTCAATCACATGGGCATTGGTCACGATATAGCCATCTTCTGAGACAATCACCCCAGAGCCTAAATTGGTATTGCCCTGCTCTTCTGACGGTGCACCATGGAACTCAAAAAAGCGACGCAACACAGGATCATTCATATAAGGATGCTCTGCCATAGTCTGCGTGGTGTAGATATTCACGACTGATCGTGAGGCGCGAGCAACCGCATTATGATAAGAAGAAATCGCTGCGGGTGTATCAGAAACAGGTGCTGACGCTTGCTGCTCAGCAGGCGTGGTTCTGGGCGGCTCCCATGCCTGCTCTGATGCCGTCTTCATACTCGCAAACAACCAAATAAATGCGGCAATCACGACTAGCAATAAAACCCAAGGTAACCATTTTAATACAGACGCCTTGCTGCTGGTGTTCCGAGATGACGACATATAAAACCTCTATAAATTTGATACAAACAGACGAAGATGAATAAGGTGAGAAGCATGGTGTATATTAGGACGCATTGAGCAGCATTTATCAAACGTTTACAGTCCATTAGATGGTTGTTTTTTGCACTATCTATACGGCACGCTTACATGTATAAATTATAACCGCCAATACTACCCAGTTGTAACGTATCGTGTACCATTTCAGTGAGTAGGATTGTCTATCCTACTGTAGCCACATGTTAAAATACTCATTATCAAAAGCCACATCTTAGCTATAAATGCTTGCCCCACTGAATCAATTATAAGGGAATACCATGACCACACACAATATCTCAACCGAGCCCTCAAATACCGCCATTACCGTTCAAGCACTGACCACATTCTGTGATGACTATTTATCAGCAGATGCTTTTAAAGATTATGCCCCTAATGGTTTACAAGTAGATGGGGGTCGACCTATCAAGCGCATCGTCACTGGTGTAACGGCTTGTGAGGCGTTGATTGATGCGGCGATTGCTGACAATGCAGACGCCATTATGGTGCATCATGGTTATTTTTGGAAAGGCGAACCTGCCCCCATCACTGGTATGAAAGGTCAGCGTATCCGTAAACTTATGCAGCATGGTATCTCTTTGATTGGTTATCATCTGCCGCTCGATGCCCATCCCGTCATTGGTAATAATGCCAAGCTGGCTGACGCATTAAACATGACCGTGATCGGCGCTTTATACCCCAGTGAGTCGCATCCAGTGGGTAATATCGCCACTTGTACCCCGCAGAATGCCCAAAGCCTCATTGCTCACATTACTCAGACGCTAGGACGATTGCCATTGCATATCTCTGCCAATTATAGCGCACCGAATAGTACAAGCGCTCATATCGATAATAACAGAATTATCGAACACGTGGGCATTTGTACGGGCGGCGCACAAGATATGATCGAACAAGCTGCATTGATGGGCTGTGACGCCTTTATCTCTGGCGAAATATCAGAACGTACCACCCATATTGCCCGTGAGCTGGGCATTGATTATTTCGCTTGTGGACATCACGCGACAGAACGCGGTGGTATTCAAGCACTCGGTCACATAGTTTCTCAAGCATTTGGCATACCCGTGACCTTTGTAGATATTGATAACCCTGCTTAAGCTGTGTCCTCAACTCTACTCATAGCTATCTAATAGCTATCTAAATTTAGAATAATTTTCGAAAAACAAGGCTAATAACAATCAGTATGGTTGCCCAATATGCATAATTTTTGCGGCTTCAATTTTCAATGGTGTACCAATAACAAGGGCATTTTTAACCGTCTATAGCCCAATTGTTAAGTTTTATCGCTAATTTCTTAACCACACTTGAATAATCCAAGGAATATCCGCATATTAATATCCGAAGAAAGAATGTCTTGTCATGAGGCTTCCCATTTATTACAGCTTCCGGTTATGGTACTTAAATGAGTATAACCGCCTAAAATCTCACTATGTTGTATAGCTATTGAGGTCATATAGATAGCGAGGTTTTGGACGGTTTACTAATAGATACACTGTGCGTGATATATTTTCAGCAGCATGGTCTATCTTGATTTAAGTGTCGCGATACTGGGTTAGCAACCGCTGATTGAGAGAATATTTTAGTAAATTTTCTATCATTTTTTTATTAGTAATGAAAATAGCGACTTGCTTACCCTTATTGCTGGACAAAAAATTAATCACTGTTGACTCTATTACAAATGATTTAAAGAGGCTATGGTCATTAATATCAGTATAGAAAAGCTGAGTGTATAAGCACCACGCTCATTTTATATTTTGTCTCAATAGCTTAGTTCATGACCTTACCTATGTTTAATATATAGTTGTTTTATTCTTAGCCCCATCTATGCATCGATGAAGGAATCATCCGATTTATATCCTTCGCGGTGTTGTGCGTTCATTATTTTGTATTGATACTTTATATCGATGTTTTATATTGATATTTTGAGAGATTTTTTAGCCCTCTTATGTGATACACCGAATACGCCAGTAGATAACCAGCTAATTAAAAACTGCACCGCTACATCTGATAAAAATTCATTAGCGGCACTATTATTAAACAAGATGACGACGCACTTATCCTATTGAGAAGTGCATGGTTGTCTAAAATGCGACATCGATGTATGACTACTTTATAAGCATACATTCACAAGCGTTTTACGGTAAGCAGGATGGCTAAAATCAGGAGACATCCATGCAGCGTATTACTTATCGTGTGAAAGTATCTGCGCAAGGGGCTAGACGCCGTATTTCTTATTTACTGCGTCCATCTAAACGCCTACCGAACACTAAAAGTAACATCGTTTCATCCGTTACCCCGACGACATCGAGTCGTTTTTCTAGAACCAAAAAGCTGGCGCAAGTTTCTAGTATTGCCCTTCTCTCTTTACCTGCTGAGAGTCTGACGACGATGCGTGCGCCAGTGCCAGCCTATGATAACGTCATGCTAGAAAGCACGTTAACCATCGCTGCCGTCCCCGGTGACAGCACTTATTTTGCGACTGACGGTTTTCAACATGGCTTTGGTTTTGATTTGGTGCGTACTTATGCTGACGAGCTTGGCGTTGATATCGAACTAAAAGCGTATGCCAATGAAGAAACTGCCCTAAAGGCGCTGAGATCGGGCGAGGTAGACATGGCATTAACAACGGCCAGTACGCAGTTAAAGAGCAAGTTTAACTTATCGTCTATCAACATCAGTTGCGGCTATGACGCCAGCTTAACAAAGAATGGTTTACATCCAAAAGTCAGCTGGACGTTCAATTCATCCAATGACCCATTATCACAAAAAGCCAGTTACTTTTTGTGTGACAGCATTAAGCTGAAAAACACACAAAAACTTGCTGCCTTTTACAATCAAAACTTGCTAAAAGACGCCTATAGCCAAGATCATTTCCAAAAAACGTTGACCGAAAAGCTGCCTGATTATCAATCGTCTTTTGAAGAGCAAGCACGCAATTATAATCATGATTGGGAATTATTGGTGGCCATGGGTTATCAAGAATCACACCTTGATGCCAATGCCGTATCGCCAACGGGCGTGCGTGGGCTTATGATGTTGACCAATAATACAGCCAAAGCAATGGGGGTCTCAGATCGCGTCGATCCCTACCAAAGTATCGGCGGCGGCGCGCGTTATTTAGAGCAAATGAAAGATGACTTTGCTGATGTGCCAAAGACAGATCGTATTTGGTTTGCGCTGGCCGGCTACAACATGGGACCAAATGCAGTAAAGAGTATTCAGCGTAAACTGCGAGATCAGGGTATTGATGATAAAAGCTGGGCGAACGTTTATGCGTACTTAGCTGACAATAAAGCTGCCAATAGTCGTTATGGTCAAGCGATGCATTATGTTAGCAATATTAGAAGTTATCTTGAAACTATCAAAACTCAAACTGTCTAGTTGATAAATATTTTGAGAATTGAATTTTATAGATAAAAAAGCTGCTCTTATAAAGAGCAGCTTTTTTATGCAGAATGATCTGTCTTAATCGTATTTACTTAGCTATTATTCTACTAAGCAACTTACTCTTAACGATTAGGTACGGTCAGGCGCTGACCGCGCTGTAGCATCGTATCCGCCGCGATATTATTCATCTCAGCCAACTCTTGCGTAGAGACGCCATATTTACGTGCTAAGCCAATCAAACTGTCTCCTGACCCAACGGTGTAGCTCACTGTGAGCTTTGGTACTTTAAGCGTTTGCCCACGCTGTAATTGGGCATTGGTCGCGAGATCGTTGGTCGCAGCCAAGTCGTCTATCGAAACACCAAATTGACGTGCCAAAGCAATCAAACCATCACCAGATTTAACTTTATAGCTCTCGGTGTTGCCCAATTTTTTGCCACTGCTCGCTGTGCTAGTCGCGGCAGTGCTACTAGCCGAACTACTGCTTTGATTACTGCTACTAGAGGTCGCTACAACGCTGCCACTGGCAGGAATCGTAATCGTACGACCGAGTATCAAATTAGAGTTGGTTTTCAGGTTGTTCGCTGTTGCCAAGTCACTAAGACCGATATTATAACGTTGAGCCACGCCTGTTAACGTATCGCCTGATTTTACTTTATAACTGACAGTTTTATCATTTAGCTGACGATCAACTAATCCTTTAGACACGGGTACTTTGATGGTTTGACCACGTTGTAAGCGTGCTTTTGCATCAAAGTTGCTATTCACCGCCGCAAGCTCAGCTGGACTGATACCTACGCTATTGGCAATGCCGATCAAAGTATCGCCAGATTTTACTTTGTAATTGGTGGTTGCCACCGAACTTGAGCTACTGTTACGGCTACTAGAGCTTGAGGTGTTTGCTGCATCGAAATCAACACTTGCAGGTACTTTTAGCGTTTGACCAACATATAGTGAGCTTGTAGTGCTCATATTATTGAGGCTGGCAAGTGTATCAGTTGAAACATTGAACTGACGTGCGAGAGCAATCAAGCCATCGCCCGCTTTTACCTTATAGTTCTTAGTAGCGGTGCTTGATTTACTTGGCTTGGTCGAGGGAGCGGCAGGTGTAGTCACTGGCGCAGTCACCTTACCTGGTATCAGCCATAGCTTTTGACCGCGTAGTAAATCCGCTCTACTACTCAAATTATTGTAGGTTGCCAACTGAGTCACCGATAGACCAAAGCGGTTAGCAGTACCAATCAGCGTATCGCCGCTTTGTACTACATAGCTCTCTGGTTGGCTTGCCGCGGCATTGTTAGCTGTGCTCAACGGTTCGATGGTTTTTGCATTATATAAGTATAAGGTACTGCCTGATAGCAGCTTAGAGCTGGCATCTATTTGATTCCATTCAGCGATATCGCGCCAACTGACACCCGCACGGCTGGCAATATTAGACAAGGTATCACCACGCTTGACGGTATAAGTGGTACGTGCACCTTGGGGTTTTGGCTTGCTTACTGATGTTTTTGCAAAGCTAAGCTTTTTCTCTTCGCCACTGGCTTCTAGAATAGACTGCTGCGTCTGTACGGCGGATAAATTAATATTACCATCAGCATTGATCACATTGGTTTCAGGCGTGTTACTACGAATTTGATTGGCAATAAAATCACGCTCTTCTTTGCTCAGTGGTGGTTCTTGGACAATCGTATTATTCTGTGTAATCTGAGCAGAGGTGGTCGGCAGACTATTGCTGCTTTTTAGCTCAGCATTGATCTTGTTGGTTTCTGCCGTGCTCAATGGTGGCTCAGTACGCACCGAGGCATTATTACTGTAGACAGAGCTGCTAGTAGGTATGGCTGACGGTGATATATAACTGGTCGTTTGCTGCGGCACACTAGCGCTTGCAGCATAGTCAGCCAAGGCGCTACCTGTCGATGGTAATGAAGAGCCAGTATAGGGTTTGTTATTATAGCTTGGCGTCGTGGTCGTGCTACTTGGTGTGCTTGTATTACTCGATGCCAGTATATTGCCCGTACCATTGCCTCTCAATGAGCTCAATTTAACATCGGTATTAAGACTCACATCATTAGGAATAATAATACGCTGGGGACCAGAAGAATCAACACGTCCTGACGTTAAGGCCGTATTTAACCTTTCTAATTCGTCGTAGCTCACGCCTGTCATTTGCGCAACTTCAGCCAAGCTAACACCATAGTTCACTGGCACACTACGGAAATGCTGACGGTTGGCAATAGCAGGCAAGTAGACACCATATTGCTCAGGCTTAGCAACAATTTCCGCTACCGCCAAGAAACGAGGCACGTAGTTCATCGTTTCAGTAGGCAATCTCAGAGACCAATAATCTGTCGGTAAACCCTGAGCTCTATTAGCATCAATGGCCTTTTGCACGCGACCAGGACCGGCATTATAAGCGGCCAATGCTAACTCCCAACTGCCAAACTGGTTATGTAGTGCGGTCAAGAAGTCATAAGCGGCGCGAGTTGATTCGATGACATCACGGCGACCATCATAAGTACTGCTTTGATTCAAACCATAAATACGACCCGTACTTGGAATGAACTGCCATAAGCCTGCTGCTGCCGCACTACTGGTACCGCTTGGATCGTAAGAGCTCTCAATGACAGGTAACAAAGCCAGCTCTGTCGGGATATTACGACGCTCAGCTTCTCGTACGGTGTGATAGATATAGCGACTGGCACGTGCAGTCAAACGGTTTAAATAGTCTTGTCGACTGGTAAACCAGCTTTTTTGCCCTTCGATACGCTGATTATAAGTCGGCTGACCGCCATTCATACGATAGCCAGCACGTAAGCGACTCCATAAATCACCATATTGCTGAATAGCAAGTTTGTTGCCTTCCACCATAGTCATGTCAGTGGCTTCGAGTAAATCGGCTAACTCATCTAAACTATCTGCATCTAAATATGCCGTTGAATAGTCCGTACTGCTACTTGCTGCAGGCGCTTTAGTAGCTGGGCGTTTAGTAATAACAGATGAGCTATTGGTCGCACCCTTTTTTACCGCTGACGTATTGCTACAAGCACTGATAAGTAGAGTTGATACCGCAAGCGTCAATGGCAACGCAATAAATGAGCGAGATTTTGATAGCACAGTAGACATGATATTGGAAGTTTCCTAACGACAGAAAGTGATAAGATAAAGTTGCTTGCTAGTATAGTATGCAATGTGAAGCAAAGACCAGTCTAATATAAAAAGATAATCATCATAAGTTGGGTCAATTTTCAGACCTCTCACGAAATGCAATCAATCATTTAATTATTCAACATTGTGAATCTGTATGGTTATTTATGATGGAATGCTTAGCTTTCGAAGAGCCTGATTAATGCACTATTTTCTTTGATTATCCACTGATCAAGACGTTTCTTAATCAATGCTTATCCATTAATACCTAATTGTTGATAATGCCTAATTGCTGACTAGCCAGTACTGAGTTGTTAGTCGAGTAACGATTAATTAATCGTTACTTGTGATACGGCACGTAGCAGCACCGCATTACCAGTCGATAACGTCAGCGTCACTCTTGATGTAGTGACAAATGAAACATTTTTACCATCTTTTACCCAACTCTCATTGGTCGTCACATTGGCTTTGGCCTGATCGCCCGTAATAACAATGTTATCCACAGAAATATCATAACGATAATTAGAGGTATTATTCCAACTATTTTGCAACAACTTCAAATAAGCATCTTTATCTAAACTGGTAGACTTACCTTTTCTAGATAATGAAATCAGTGCATCGTCAGAGACAAGACGCGCGACCTGATTGACATTTTGGCTATTCGCTGATGACTTCATTGCTGCTATATAGTTCTGTACCAAAGCTTCGGTCATGGCTGCCGCTTGTGCACTGATACTTACAGTACTTACAACGGTCACTACCGCCGCCACGCTGGCACTTTTTAGCAATAATGCCAAAAGCCCTTTTCCCCATAATCGTTTCATCATAATCCTTAGCAATGCTGTTATCGTTGTTGCCATCTTTTGATGACTAACGTTTTTTATTGATTAAATATAGTAGTCGTTTATTACTCATTAACATCATGATAAATGAAGCAAGCACTAGCTAGGTGTGCCTCTTCATTTTACTTGTGAAAAATATCTGTTTGATCATCATCTACTTATTAATGATGACAGCGTACTTTTACCATAGAGTGAGACTATCATTCAATTCTCACAGCTATGTGACACCCTGTGTAATTATTGCGAATACTAAAATACCAACCATATGGCAAAATTATTTCTAAAAATATGAGTCACTGCCCATCGTTATCATAAATACAAAATATACTAACTGAGCCGCTTACGCAGTACACAGCTCAGTTTTTGCTCCAGTTTTGATTCGCTTTCTGTCAATCCAATCTCAATTTAATAAGCCAAACGGAAGCTTACTTAGCGTCCGTACTATTATCTTCGTATTGTTGTTCATCATCACTAAGCTTCATGCCCAATCGCTCTACTCGTCTGTCCATCATTTGTCGAGCCAGTGCTTGCATGTCTTCGACGCGGTCTATTTCATCCACAATCTCAAGTCCCAATAGCGTCTCAAACACATCTTCTAAAGTAACCAAACCTTTGACCTCACCATACTCACCGACTGTAATCGCAATATGAATACGGTTTTTTAGCATCAGCTCTAACAAATCAAACAGTTTCATTTTTGAAAAAACAAAAGTAATGTCACGTTTGAACTGAGTCAATGGCTTGTGCATCGCATGGTTTACTTTAGCTAATAGCATGTCTGTTTTTAATACAAAACCTGTGATGTTATCTAAGTCACCATCATAAATTGGCAGTCGTGAAAACGTCAATTTTGGGCGATCAACCAACAATTCAGCGACTGTTTTGTTTTCTTCAAACGCCAGCATCACCGAACGCGGGGTCATGATATCTTCGACTTTAATCGCACCAAATGCCAATAAGTTACGAATGATACGCGACTCTAGTGGGTCGATCTGTCCTGACTCTTCACCGATGCTGGCAAGTGCCGCAAACTCTCTGCGACTAAAGGCTACAGGCTCTTTGCCTCGTACCAATAATTTGGTCAGTTTTTCTGATATCCAGATTAATGGGTATAGTAGTAAAATAATACCCCGCACAAAATACGCGACCATGCCACTTAACTGACGCCAATATACCGTGCCCAACGTTTTTGGAATAATTTCAGATAAAAATAAAATCGCCAAGGTCATAATGGCAGAAAACAGTCCAAACCAAGCACTACCAAACACAATCGTAGCTTGGGCACCAGCACCGATAGAACCTAATGTATGAGCCACTGTATTCAAAGTCAAAATAGCTGCTAATGACTGATCGATGTTATCAACCTTCAAGCGTCTTAGCATATTTGCTTTTTTCGGATTGCTTTCTTGAACATCAGCGATATAAGACGGCGTCATGCTCAGTAATGCAGACTCAGCCAATGAACAGACAAACGAGATACCGATGGCGACAACCACAAAAAGTATGAGTAATAACACACTGATCGCAGTTGGCTCTGCTAACGCTTCAGCAGCAAAAGCTGGATATGGCAATAGCAGCATCGCCGTCAGCGCTGATAACCCAGCAATTGAATTGGTACGACGAAGACGCTTTGAATAGCGTGATGTCGGAGGAGGTTTAGCAGACGCTTCTTTACAAGCGCGCGGACGACATAAACGAGGTACAAACATAAAAGTGGTAAACAAGTTAGGTAACCTAAACAGAAAAAAAGTAAAAGGGATAATAATATAATGAGTAAACGATACTAAGCTATTAAAGGCAAACAACAAGACAAACATGATTAATTAGCTATTAGTTATCTGCTAAAACGATGGTAACTCGCTGCTCAAAACTGATTTAGCAGCAGATAATAGGATCTATTATATACTAATAAACCGTGTGCTAAATGCAGGGAATTATTGCCATTTGATAGTAGCATTGATGATGCCATTTCACAATAAGACGCTATTGTTAAGTCTTTGTTTTTTGGTATCCTTGACCATACCTTTTGCTACGCTACTACTACCTAGCATCCATTCGCTGCTTGAATTTTGTTATACTCTCAGCGCTTTGGCGTCACTTATATGAGGTGGCAAAAATATCGCCGCAAAAAGTAATGACCGCTAGCATGCCATTACCTTAAGAAAAAAATACTCAGCCTATGATTAACAGTTACCAAGTCTGGGATTTTTTGTTACTATGCGTTTAATTTTATTATTATCTATGACTTACTGAGAGAAATTATGTTGTTATTTATTCAAGCTGCCCATGCTGCACCAGAAGCTGCTGGTGCGATGTCACTATTTAGTCAAATACTATTGCCTGTTGCCTTTTTTGCGATTTTTTACTTCTTAGTGATTCGTCCACAGTCTAAGCGCACCAAAGAACATCGTGCCATGGTCAATGCATTGACTGTCGGTAGCGAAATCATTTTTGCTGGTGGTTTGATGGGTCGCATCAAAGCCATTGAAGGTGACTATGCTGTGGTCAGCCTAAACAATAATACTGATGTCAAAGTACAACGTGCTTCTGTTATTTCAGTGTTACCTGCTGGCACAATCGAAAGCGTTTAATGATTGATTGAAATATTAGTCGCGTTTTATTGATGATTACTAGGGCATGTCCTCATTTTAAAAATGGTGGTAAAAATGAAATAAATTGCTGTTAAACAAGGAAAGTAGCGTAAATAATATCGAGATATTAATAAGCTATTTGACGATGTTTGGCAAAATTTAGCCATTTTTAGCCCATTTAGAGGATAATCGATTTAATTGAGGACACGCCCTCATCTGTCATTAATAAATATAGTGATTAATACAGTGCCTAAGAATGACCGTACCTTATTTACGGTCATTTTTCGCTATAGAGCAATGATGTAAAAACAGTCTCATAGAGTATAGACAATTTATGTTTATGCTTTTGACCATGCTGTCTTTATTGATTTTATCAGTGATATTTTGCTGACTATATATTTTTGCTGACTATATAAAGATACGTCTGTATTATTTGCTCTACTGTTTTACTATCATCGCGGATGATCGCAATGGTGCATGATGACGACTGCTAGATACAGCACTCAACCATTGCTATCGCTAACTTCCCATCTGCTAACTTGTGGCCTACGTCGCCAGTCGTTTATCAACCTAAAGAAGTGATTATGCAATATCCCGCTTGGAAATACTTACTTATTGCCGTCGTGCTAATCATTGCCGGTCTATATGCTGCTCCTAACCTCTATCCTGATGAACCTGCCGTGCAGATTACAAGCGCCGCTGCAGGTACACAGCTGTCTGAAGGTATCTTGACTGAGTCTCAAAGCTTGCTTGAAGAGGCTGGCATCAATAACCACGATGGAACGTTTGAGGGCAACAGTGCTCTGGTACGTCTTGACAATCCAGTCGATCAGCTCAAAGCTCAGGAAGTACTGCGTCAAAACTTGGGCGAAGACTATGTCGTCGCGCTTAACTTGGCGCAAACGACGCCGCAGTGGCTACGTGATATCGGTGCAAAACCGATGAAGCTTGGCCTTGATTTACGTGGTGGTGTGCGTTTTGTACTAGAAGTCGATATGGACAAGGCGCTTGAACAGCGTTTGACCAGTGCCAGTCGTGACATGCGTCGCGAGCTACGTGCTGAGCGAGTTGCGATCAAAGGCATTAAGACCGAAGATCGAAGTGTGGTATTACATTTCGCTGATACAGATACTCGTAACCGTGCACAGAATGTTTTGCAAGGCTCAATGGGCAATACGTTTAGCTTGCAATCCTCTATTGATGAGCAAGGGCCTGCACTGATTTTAGCGTACAATGATGCAACGCTTGATGAAATCAACAGCTACGCGGTTAATCAGAACTTAACCACCCTTCGCAATCGTATTGCTGAGCTTGGTGTGACTGAAGCTTTAGTACAATCTCAAGGTGCTAGCCGTATCGTCGTCGAGCTTCCTGGCGTACAAGATACTGCTGAGGCAAAACGTGTCTTAGGGCGCACTGCAAACCTTGAGTTCCGTATGGTTGCTGAAGACAGCGAAAACTATACGGGCGGCATCCCTCCAGCGGGTACCGAAGCTTTCCCGTTTGAGACACTTGATGGTCCGCCGGTACTGCTTGAACGTCAAGCAATTGTCACGGGTGATAAAGTCACCAATGCTCAAACTGGTGTGGATGAAAGCGGCTCTCCTGAAGTGAGCATTACTTTAGATAGTGCTGGTGGTAAGCTCATGCAAAATGCCACTCGTACCGCCGTTGGCAAACAGATGGCCGTGTTGTTCATCGAAAACAAGCAAAGAATCACTTACGAAGAAGATCCAGAGACTGGCGAAACTGTCGAAGTTAGAACGCCTTATGCTGAGACTAAAGTCATTAACCGTGCCAATATTCAAGCGGTCCTTGGCTCCTCTTTCCGTATTACTGGGCTAGATAGTAGCGCGGAAGCTGCCGAGCTTGCACTACTGCTACGCTCAGGCGCACTTGCCGCACCGATGTACTTTGTAGAAGAACGCACTATTGGCCCATCATTAGGTCAAGAAAATATTGATAAAGGTCTATTCTCTACGCAGGTCGGTTATCTATTAGTCTTTGCATTTATGATTATCTTCTATCGTCTGTTTGGTGTGATCGCCAACGTGGCGCTGGCCGTGAACGTTATTATCATCATTGCTATTATGTCGATCTTAGGCTCTTCGCTTACCTTGCCTGGTATTGCCGGTATCGTTTTGACTATCGGTATGGCCGTTGATGCCAACGTACTAATCTTTGAGCGAATACGTGAGGAGCTAGCAAACGGGGTACGGCCCAAATCCGCCATCGTGGCAGGTTTTGATCGCGCCTTTAGTAGTATTTTCGATGCCAACATTACAACCTTATTGGTCGCATTTATCCTATTTGCGATTGGTACTGGTCCGATTAAAGGCTTTGCGATTACGCTCGCTATTGGTATTGTCAGCTCACTGTTTACCGCGATTTTGGTCACACGTGCGTTGGTACAAATTGCTTATGGTAAGCGTAAATCTATCAAACGTTTGAGCATCGGTTAGGAGAACATTATGGCGATCGATAAGAATAACCCTTTAGAACAGCAGAACAATCCAGATCGAAATGGTTCAGGTGGCTCAAACAGCGAGGTAAATAACGACAGCACACGTCGCCGTAAAAAACCACGCCGTGATGGTAAAGGTAGTAATACCAAAGCCAATAACCCAACTACCGCTAAATCAAAAAAAGACAAAGCTCTGAGCAGTGGTAAGGATGCGGGTAAAGACAGTCAAGCACTGGCCACCCAAGCAGCCAATCCTGATGTAGAATCAGGTGATGCCGCTGATGATGCGGCTGCAATCGCTGAAGGCGGTATCAAAGCCGTTGGCAATCAGCGTATTATTCCGTTTATGAAGATAGAAAAGCCAATGGCACTTTTATCTCTATTGATGGTTATTGGTAGTATCATTGCGATTGCAGTAAACGGTCTAAACTTAGGACTTGATTTTACGGGTGGTGTGTCCGCAGATGTGCGTTACGAGCAACCTGTCGAGCAAGTTGAAGTCGTACAAGCATTGGCCGATAATGGCTTTGATGATGCCGTGGTACAGTATCTCGGTACACGAGAAGAACTCCTCGTACGCCTGCCGCCACAGTCTGATAACGTAGATGGTCTTAACAGTAGCCTGACTAAAGCATTAACCCTGCCTAATAATAATGTTGAAATCAGTAACGTTAATATTATTGGTAGCCAAGTTGGTAACGAAGTCTACTTAAACTCAGTCATGTCGCTGGTATTAGCATTGCTCTGTATGCTTGGTTATGTTGCCTTACGTTTCCAATTCAAGCTGGCACTGGGCGCGGTACTATCGCTGTTCCATGACGCGATTGTCACCATCGGGGTCTTTGCATTATTTGGTTTCCCGTTTGACTTAACCGTATTGGCTGCTATTTTGGCATTGATTGGTTACTCACTGAACGATACGATTGTTGTTTATGACCGTATCCGTGAAAACTTCCGCCGTGTCCGTGGTATCACGCCGCGCCAGACAATTGATTTGTCTTTGACAGAGACGCTGCGCCGTACCATTATGACCATTTCTACTGTTTTACTGGTCGTACTTGCCATGCTATTCTTAGGCGGTGATGGACTATATTGGTTCTCAGTAGCGCTCTTCATTGGTCTGCTTGCTGGTACTTACTCATCAACGTATATTGCAAGCTCGATTCCATTACGTATGGGTCTATCACGCGATGACTTTATTGTAAAAGTAAAACCAGAGTTTGAAGAAGAAATTGTCACGTTCAATGATCCAAAAATGTTTGAACAAGACAATGCTTAATAAATTTTATACTTTCTCAAGCTAATCGCTAGCTAAGATAGTATTTAAGCAAGCATCAAAAAAAGCACCTGACTCGTGAATAATGAGTCTAGGTGCTTTTGTCTTTGTAGCTATTTTTGCCTTGAATATCACACCTACTAGAGCTAACTCCATTTAAAACAGAGTCAAGGCAACACAGTACAAATATATAAGACATACTTCAAGTAAGGTTAACGCCGTAACGCCTTTATAGTGAATTGACTATACGGTAATGTCATAGCGTTAATGACATTAACTCTGCCCTTCTTGTTTTTCAACGATAAACGAGCCAAAAATGCCAATGACCACCTCGCCACCTAGTGCTATGCCACCGATTGATACTCGCTATACACGTATCATTGCTATTGCGTTGCCCGTGTTATTGGCCAACCTAGCCATGCCACTACAAAGCGTCATCGATACCGCGATCGTAGGTAATATGAATGACACGGCTAAACTTGCCGGGATGGGCTTGGCGATACAGTTACTGTCTTTATTACTCGTGAGTTTTAACTTTTTGCAATATGCCTCATCTGGGCTATCGGCTCAAGCGCTAGGACAATCGGCCAATCATGTTGATAATTCTACTCATATCACAAAATCGTCAAGCCCAACCTCATCACCCCTACTATCAATCTTGCAACGTGCCTTGTTATTAGCGTTTGCTATCGGTAGCATTCTGTTATTGGCAAAGCCTTGGTTGATAGATTTTGGCTTGCAAGCCCTATCGGCCAACCCCGAAAGTGGGCAAGCGGCAAAGGCTTATTTGGATGTACGCTTTTGGGGCGTCATCGCTGAGCTAATGAACTTTGCCTTTATTGGTTGGTTTGCTGGTCAAGGTAAGACTCGCTACATGCTTTACCAGCAAGGCTTTATCGCCATGCTGAATATCGTTCTGACCTTGTTTTTTGTCTACGGGATGCAGATGGGCTTGGTTGGGGTGGCGTTAGGAACCACTATTGCCTTTTGGCTGGGCGTGATATTAGCGTTGTGGCTCAGCCGTCAGCATTTGCAAATATCTTGGCAAGCCTTATTCACTGCCGACAAGCAACATTTTTCTAAAGAAAAAATGCTTAGGCTATTTTCATTAAATAAAGATATTTTTATCCGTACTCTGATCTTGACGTTGAGTTTCGCTTGGATTACCCGCTTGTCGGCTCAAAGTGGTGACGTCATCCTAGCCGCCAACGCTATTTTGCTTCAAGTATTAAGTATCTCAGCCTTTGCTCTTGATGGCGTGGCGGTATCGGCTGAGACGTTAAGCGGTCAAGCAGCAGGACGACGGGATTGGCCACGTTTTCGTACTATCGTCAAGCGTACCAGTATTGTCAGTTATGGTTTAGCCATAATGTTAAGTGCTATATGGTGGCTTGCGATGCCTACATATTTGCAATTTATGACCAATATCGAGTCCGTTTTTACGCTGGCATATGAGTACCATCTTTATGCGGTATTACTACCTCTCTTTGGCGTTGGTGCCTATTGGCTAGATGGTATATTTTTTGGCTTAACTGCCGGCAATGTGATTCGTAACGCAGCTTTGATACTCGCCGCTATCTTTTTTCCACTTAGCTGGGTGCTCTACCAACAGTGGGATATGACTGGTATTTGGCTAAGCGTGTGGTGTTTGTTATTACTTCGGCTGATTATTTTGGGTGGCTTCTTGTACCGAGCTCATCAAACAGCCAGCTATGAAAAACTCCAGCCGACTGTGTAATGTTCTTCGATTAAGTGTATTTTTTCTGGGGTGTTTTTGCCATTGTTCGGGCTAGGCTTCATTTTAAAACCAGTTTTCTAACATTAATTTTTCAGTAAAATATTAATAATAACCAAAAAACAGCAAAAATTAGGATGTCATGTGACTACTCATTCAAAAGAATTACATCAACAGCATGAGACCAGCTACGACTGGGCGGCGGGTTTCAAAAAAAGTCTACCTGTGGCGATGGGCTATTTACCTGCGGGTATCGCCTTTGGTGTGCTGGCACAAGTTGCCGGCATCCCTGTGTGGGCAACGATTATGTTGAGTGTTGTACTGTATGCGGGCGCCGCTCAATATGCTTGTTTGCCAATGCTGAGCGCTGGTTTACCGATTGGTAGCATCGCAACCAATATTGCCGCTATTAATTTACGTCATGTATTTTATGGTATGCCATTATTGCAATACCTACCAGAACATAAGCTTGCCAAAACCTATTGCCTATTTGCCCTGACTGATGAAACTTTCTCTGTTATGACCAGTTTACCCAATGAGTCAAGACAAGCTTTGATACTACCATTGAGCTTATTTAATCAAAGCTGGTGGGTATTAGCAAGCACAGTTGGTGTCATGATCGGCAGTACTCTGAGCGATTTGGTACCACATTTGGATTTTGCCTTAGTCTGTCTGTTTGCAATCTTAGCTTATGAGCAGTTTCAAAGCATCAAACGTTATTTCCCCATTGCTATTGCTGTCATTTCTTTAGTGGTGGCCTCCTTATTTACTAGTAATTGGTTGTTATTGGTGGCGATCACCATTTGTATGCTATTGATTTTAGCGCGTGGGTTTTGGACGCAGCGTAATATAACGGGAGCCAACAATGACCAGTAGTTACCTTATTTTCGCAACGTTTGCGATGGCCGCCGTGACCTTTATTACCCGCGCGCTACCTGCATTAATACCCAGAAAGCTGTTAGACACACCTTGGCTGCATCGGCTCAATGAGAGCTTGCCACTATCAGTCATGGTATTGCTTATTTTGACCAGCCTTTCTTATCAAAATTTATCGGCAATGACTAGGCTAAATAACGCTGAACTCCATTTATTGATGGCACAAATTGGTGCCCTTATTTTGGTGTTGTTTGTTTATCATATCAGCCGTCAATTATTAGTCAGTATGGTCGTTGGCATCGCTGCCATTAATGGCTTACTATGGGTATTTACTAATTTTTTAAGTGGATACTAGGGCGTGTCGTAGAAAACTGATAAACACGTGAATGGATAACAGCTTCTATAGTCAAGGAATTTTAGAATCGCTACAAGGCGACCGACCGCAGATAGTACACTGAGTACATCTAGGGCGGGTAACACCGTAGCGGTTTAAAAGTGCTCTGACTATAGTTCATATGAATAATTTTAAACCCTGTAATTGAACTATATTTAAAATAAAAAAAAGGCTGGATTCTTATGAGAATCCAGCCTTTTACTTTCTAACAGTGCTGCAAAAAACTGATACTTTTAAGAAATTGATAGCTTAAAGCTCTTCGACGCCCATCATATCAACTGGGGTATCAGCCACTATCTGTACGCCTTTTTTACCTGTTTTGGCAGTGTCATTGCGCTGCTCTTGTAAGTGCTCAAGATACGCTTCATTGATCTGCCCAGTGATGTAGCAACCATTAAATACGGCACAATCAAAACCTTCAACTTTGCTGTACTTGGTATCTTTTACCGCATCAATCAAGTCGTCCAAATCTTGGAAAATCAATCTATCAGCACCGATGATATCGCGTACTTCTTCTACCGTATGACCTGAGGCAATAAGCTCACTGCGTACTGGCATATCGATACCATAGACGTTTGGATATTTAACCGGTGGCGCGGCGCTAGCAAAAAATACTTTATTTGCACCAGCATCGCGTGCCATTTGGATGATTTCATGGCAAGTGGTACCACGAACGATAGAATCATCAACCAACAATACGTTTTTACCTTTGAACTCAAGTGGTACGGCGCTGAGTTTTTGACGAACTGATTTTTTACGTTGTTGTTGACCTGGCATGATAAAGGTACGACCGATATAGCGGTTTTTCATAAACCCTTCACGGTACTTAATATTCATTTTTAGTGCCAGCTCCATCGCTGACGTACGTGAGGTATCTGGAATAGGAATCACCACATCGATATCGTGATCTTCACCCCATTCAGCAAGGATTTTATCAGCCAGCTTTTCACCCATACGTAAGCGTGCTTTGTAAACTGAGATGTTGTCCATGATAGAATCTGGACGGGCAAAATACACATATTCGAAGATACAAGGCGTGTATTCTTGCTGCTCAACACACTGATGAGTGTGTAATTTATGATCTAAATCAATGAATATGGCTTCGCCAGGTTTGACATCACGGATAATACTAAATCCTGATCCTGTCAGTGCAACTGACTCTGAGGCAACCATGTACTCGGTGCCGCCATTCGGTGCCATGCGCTTACCAAAAATAAGCGGACGAATACCGTTCGGATCACGAAATGCGAGCAAACCATGACCAGTAATCAAAGCGACCACGCCATAAGCGCCTTCGACGCGACCATATACAGCCGTGACTGCTTCAAAGATATCAGCAGGCGTTGCTTTGGTTTTACCCAAGTTTTGCATTTCATGGGCAAGTACGTTTAGCAATACTTCTGAATCTGAATCGGTATTAAGATGTCGGCGATCTTCGATGTATAAAGACTTGGCTAAACTCTCAGCATTGGTCAAGTTACCATTGTGTGCAAGGGTAATACCATAAGGTGAGTTGACATAAAATGGTTGAGCTTCGGCACTGCTTGACGTGCCTGCTGTTGGGTAACGAACGTGACCGATACCGAACTTACCAACCAGTTTCATCATATGACGATTCATAAATACGTCACGCACCATGCCATTTTCTTTACGTAGATAGAGTCGTCCATCTTGCAAAGTGACAATACCCGCTGCATCTTGCCCACGATGCTGTAGCATCGTCAAACCGTCATAAAGAATCTGATTGACTGGTTCGTGAGCTGCAACTCCAATGACTCCACACATAATAGCTATATCCTATTTTGACTCATTAATTAGTACTACAATAGTGGCAAGACTGCTAACAGTAGATTATCAAAAATGCCTACTGTTACTCACCGACGACCTGATGATTGTTGTTCAGAATTTAACGAATATTTATCTTTTGACTATTAACAAAATGCCCCATTTATTGGCATTTGTGGTCTCTAAATGCGATTAAATAATTTTTTATCAAGGATAACTTACAAAGAGGATATGATAGAAGCGATAACCTCTAGCACCACAAACCCAAGCTATCAGCATCGAATCATTGAGACATTAAAGGTTAACCGTAAAAATACTTACGACTGATTGACTTGATCCCAAGCCATACCTAACACATCTGAGACCAACGCTTTACCCATCGGGGCATAAGGCAATAGCTCAGGTGCGAGCACTGACGTTTGCCATTGTGGCATTTGCACCAATAACGGCGCACTGACGCTAAGCACAACTAAGACCATCAGTACATTTTTAGCAGCACCCAGTACACCGCCTGCCATTTTGTCAACGACACCCAAGCGTAAGGTTTTAAGCACGCCTGAGAATACAAACGCCACTAAGTGCATAATGGCCAATATGATTATCACTACCAATAAAAATGCCATTGCCATTTGTAAAACAGGGTTTTGTACCATGCCTGATAGTTGCGGCGAAACCACTCCTGCCAAACGTGTGGCAGCGATCAGGGCAATAAACCAACCGACTAAACCAACGGCTGTTTTAATCAATCCGACTTGAAAGCCGCGCCATAAGCCGATCAAAACAACAATAGCAATCACGATATCCAGACCACTCATGTTCTACGCCTCATACCTTATTGATTTTTATCGGATGTTTACTTTCGTTTTTGTGACATATTAATCTTTTATGACTCAGCTCAAAATACAGTCGTCTTGTGCATCTGATAGGTAATGAGCTAGGGACATTAATCCGCTATAGCTCCATCGCGTCGTAATAGCCACCGATTGCTTGAATACAAGACTGTACCAGCCCAGGACCACGATAAATGAGCCCCGTATAGAGCTGCACCATATCTGCACCCGCTTCGATTTTTTTGACGGCTTTTGCACCACTGTCAATACCGCCGACGCCTATTAAAGCGACTTTACCATCTAGCTGATCGGAGAACTGTTGTAAAATTTGGGTACTAATGTGGCTGACTGGGCGACCGGATAGACCACCTGCTTGCTCACCATCAGGTAAATCTTCAACACCAACACGGCTCAACGTTGTATTGGTCGCAATCAACCCATCAATCTCAAAATCGAGCAATTGCTGCGAGATATAGTCCACTTGTAGCGGCTCTAGATCAGGCGCAACTTTCAATACCAGTGGCACATAAAAACCATATTCAGTGGCTAATTGGCTGTGACGATTTTTAATCGTATCCAAAAGCTGAGTCAATGCCTCGCCACTTTGTAAATCACGCAGATTCTTAGTATTTGGTGAGGAGATATTAACGGTGATATAGGAGGCATGCGGATAAGCACGCTCTAAACAATAGACATAATCATCGGCGGCTTGCTCTACTGGTGTATCGGCATTTTTACCAATATTAATCCCAATATTGCCTTTGTATTGACAGCGCTTGACGTTTTCAATCAGATAATCGATACCTTGGTTATTGAAACCCATTCGATTGATGATAGCATCCGCTTGCTTGATTCTAAACAACCTTGGCTTATCATTGCCTATTTGCGGTCTTGGCGTGACCGTGCCCACTTCTATAAAACCAAAGCCCAGCTCAGCCAACGCATCGATATAATCACCATTTTTATCCAGTCCTGCCGCTAGGCCGACCGGATTGGTGAATTGCAAGCCCATGCAGTCTGTGGGCTGCATTGACTGACCGTATACCAAACCTAAAACACGTGCTTTATGAGCTTTATCTAATAAAGATAAGGTCATCTCGTGGGCGTGCTCTGGATCCATCTTAAACAAAAAAGGGCGAAGTAAGGCATAAGACATAGTAATGGCAGACCCTGCTCGAAAGAAATAGTGAGTGAATAGTAAGAATAAAATCAAGCGCTGCGATTATATCAGCTTAACAGAAATAAGAGCAAAGTTTCATGCGCTAAATTTCTGTATTAGAGTACTAATAGCTATACCTACATATTGGCTAAGGAGCTGACAGATGTATTCTACAGTCCCTAAGGTACAGGACGACCATCCGTCAGGGCTATCCAACCACGGACGATACGATAAAGATGCCATATGAAGGTAAAAATCATGATTAGCAGGCCAAATACCGCTAATAATACCGAACCAATGGCAATATTATTACTATCAGCCAGCATACTGATGCCAAACCCCCCTAATGCAAAGGTAATGATAATGATGCCTAAGAAGAAAAACACGATGCTATACCAAAAGGTCTTAATCTGCCAATCGAAATGCGTGGACAACCACGAACCCTCTGCGTCATGGCGCTTCGCATAGTTCATCACAATTGGTACAACCCACAGTAATCCAGCGGTAAAATAGCTGATTACGTATAAAAAATAAGTAATGTGATTATAAGTGATTAAAGAACGGCGCTTACCAGTGCTCATATTGTCACTCGCCCCATAGCTCTGCCTTTGCTGAGTCATTTCATGATCAAATGCAGCTTCAACTGACGCATTACTCTGGTGTTCAGCAGTTCTGGTCTGCTGATGGCTATGCGTCTCAGGTTTGCGATCAGAAGATTGATTCATCTTAAATATCCATCTCTGGCTGTGTGATAGTTAATTAATTGTGTCAAAAGTGCAATTTTTCAATGACACTAATGACAAATGGCTATTTTAGAAACTGATGATCAGTTAATTTGGGGCAATAGTAGATAAGGAGTAAAATACTTCCAGTTTCCACAGCATATCGATTTATGAGGTGACAGTCGCTTGTACTTGAATGGCTTTGGTAACCAAGTCTTGCTGTATCGATAGCTGACTGAACTGCCAACCTTGCTGCTCCAGCTTTCCAAGTGCGGTGCTTACCACTGCTTGACTGGCATGATTGAAGCTCAGTTGCACGGCATCACCCGTCGCAACGACTTGGGCGTTGGCAATACCTGAGTTATTTAACAATACACTGATAGCATTGGCAGGTGGCATGGCGGCTTCACCATCCGCCGTGTTTGCCGCATTGATCGCATTACTATCGATATTGCCCGCTTGGGCACGCAACCAAAAGTAATCAGCCACTTGCTCTTGATAGTCGCGCTTACTGTCGTTTGCCGCTTGATGAATACTATAACCGCCATAGCCACCAATGAACAATAATAAGAAAATAGACAGTACGGCCAATGCCAACTGATCACGCGGCGAAAGTGCCTGCCAGCGTAACGATAGCATCTGTTGGAAATTATTTACACGCGTTGACAGCACATTGGTTCCAATACTGTTACTGGTCTCTGGCGTGATGTTATTACGTTTGGTGCGGCGCTGCAATCGTTTCATTTTCCAACCTTTTTGACTTTTATTACCACTGCCTATTTATTACCACTGCCTAGTTGGCAAATAAATTATGATGCCGCTACATTGGTTTGCGTCGTGTCATTATTTTCTACGATATTCACCGTAACTTGACCACTAAACTGCCCTTGTTCATTACTGTTTACCTGTGCAAGCTTGGCATTTAAACCCTGCGCAACAAGTGTGCTCGTAAATTTATCAAGACTATTACGATCAGGGGCAATCAAGGTAAAGCTGAGTGCTGATGGATCCATCACTAACGCTTGCGCCCGCAGTGAAGACTGCTTGATTAACGGGGATATGCGAGTCAATGCTGCCATATGAGAGGCTGGTGCTTGGCTGTCACTGCGTAGCTTTGGTTGCAATTGCACTTGCAGTTTGGTGCGCGAGCTTAATGGCTCGTTTGGAAACCAAGCTTGATACTGCGCCGCAATCTCAGCTTTGGTCGCTACCGCCGCCTTATTGTACTGATACCACTGCAGGCCATCGGTCGCCATCTGTAATACCAGTGCCGATAACGCGACCATCGCTGCCACACGCAAATACGGTGAGAGCTTTGAGTCTGTTGATTTAATAAAGAAGTTAAGCGCGTGACGCTCAGGGCTGTCAACAGGCTTGGGCGGCGTGGTCAATGTGGTTAATAATAACTGGTGATCTGCAACAAGCGCGGCCGTTTGTGCCATAAAGCTCGTGGGCATTGACGAATTTGTTGGCTTTGAAAGATCATCTAAAGCCGTTATGAGCGGCAATATATTCACTTCACTTAAATGCGGGAAACGTTCAAAAATTAAGGGCAAATAACTGACAGCCATACCTTGTCGCAATGACTGACGCAGTAGCATGGTGTGCTCATCTTGATACAGTGTTACTTGCTGGCCTGCCCCTTCATCCGGCGTTGGCAGCAATAAAAAATCAGGCAGTAACGCCGTTATGCTCATGCCAGCAAGCTTAACACTCTGCTGCCATGACTCGATATCGCTTTGCGCCAGTGCATACAGTTGGTGATTATCGGCTTCATTGATTTGCCGAATCGCCAATTGCTCAACAGGGGTCAAGGATGTCTCTTCAAACAAGTATTGCTTGCCGCTATTGCCCAGCTGTTTAAGCTGAGTCGCATTCAGCTCAGTATCTACCTGCAATATATGGCTTGATGGAAAATATAGACACAAAGTCTTCTGTGCATTGGTTTTATAATTGCCATAGATTGTTTGTAGCTGTTGCCAACCATCAACCGTTTGCCACTGCTGAATATCTTCATGCCAGACAGCTAGCGGGCTATGCTGCGCTCGTAACCAAACATGTAACACTAAGCGTGTCCTTAATTATTAAAGCTGTTTTAAAGGTAAGATTCAGACAACTTCATGCTGATGCAGGTTGGTCTGCTATCATCATTGTTCTCCTGTAATAGCTAAAACCTGATGCATTGGCGACTGAAATTTTAGTAGCCAACCCTTATTTAGCCAGTTTAACACCACTAAGCGTCAATAGACTAAGTGTCAACAGTATCACTGACGATTCGACCTAATCTCAATACGGCTGCTCAGGCAAAAAACGATCAATCTCTTTTGCCATACCTGCCATTACAAAGTCCATCTCAAACACCCTTGCTTCTGCAAGAGAAAATGATTCAGGATAATCACCGGTTAATAGACCAGCGATATAAGCAACGATAGACATATGACACACCACTACCAGACACTCAGCGTCAATATTCGCAATATCTATTAAAGCTTGACGCGCATCATCAGAAGGCGTGATATTTTCCTGTACGATTGCTGGAACCTTGGGCGCGCGCGTTTGAAATGCTGCTAGCGTCTGCTGCGCTCTATCATAGGGACTGACGACAAAATAATCAGGATGATAGTGAGTCATCACATACTCTGCCGTCTGCATTGCTTGCTGTTGACCAAAGTCAGTTAACTGGCGCGCGCTGTCTGGGCGCGACTCATCTTCTGCTTGACCATGACGTACTAGTATAATTTTCATAACCTTCCTTTATGCATTGTCATGATGACGTTGTTTGCAGAATAATCATTCTTAGAACAACGTCATCATTTAACATTGGGGTTTTTACTTACTGTCAGTATCGCCGCTTTCATCATCAGTGCTATCGCTTGACGTCTTCATCTGCGCAGTTAGCGCCGCATTACTATGATCATGTGCCATTACAAATTCAACATCACTACGGAAGCCCGCTTCCATGAGATGTAACGCCACACCTAGTGCTGCTTTATCTTCATAAATGACCGCATACAATGCATGGGTAATAGGCATGTAGATGCCTTCTTTGGTGGCTTTCTCATGCACTTGCTGAATGGTATTGACCCCTTCAGCCGTTTGACCGAGTTTTTTCACCGCGGCCTCAATACTCATACCGCGACCGAGCATGTTGCCGATACGATAGTTACGACTGAGCTCTGAGCTACAAGTGGCGTATAAATCACCCACACCAGACAATCCTAAGAAGGTAAGCGGATTCGCACCCGCCTCAACCCCAAAGCGGCTCATCTCTGCCAAAGCACGAGTCAATATCATCGCTTTGGTATTTTCGCCGACATCATAGGCCGCCGCCATTCCCATGGCAATCGCATAGATATTCTTTAGCGCACCGCCAAGCTCCACACCTTTGACATCATCACTGGCAAACACTCGAAAAAACGCACTATGTAGCGCGGCTTGTACGGCATGGCGCAATGGCTCAGACTCACTAGCAATAACGGTCGCTGATGGCATGTTTTTCATAATCTCTATCGCAAGGTTTGGCCCCGACATGACACCAAAATTCACTTCAGGTAGCTCATCTTTAATAATGTCGCTCATCATGGCAAAAGTATCTTTTTCCATACCTTTGGTCAATGACACAATAGACTGACCACTGATAAATGGTGCAATATTCTTTAGGGTCTCACGAAAAGCCAAACCAGGCACCGCAATAAAAACGATATCTTTGTCTTTGACGGCTGCTGCCAAGTCATGGCTGTACTTAAGGCTGTCATCAAGCTTATAACCTGGTAAATATTTTTTATTGGTCTGCGTTTTTACCATCGCCTTTACCGTACGCTTGTTACGTACCCACAGCGTGGTATCACAGCCATTGCGTGCAGCCAAGTTTGCCATTGCTGTACCAAAACTACCACCGCCTAAAAACGCCAAACGTAGCTTGGTAGGATTGCTGTGAATATCCGCCATGTTTTTTGCCACTGCTGATTCTACCGCGCTAGGATTGAGTTTTTTACGACCAATACCCGATTTGGTAGCACGTTCGATGATACCTGCCAGCAGACTGTTTTGCTTTTCAGGGGCATTCGTATTCACCTCAGTATTATCGCTACTGATGTCTTTATTGCTATCATTAGGGCTGGTCATTTGCTGTTATCCGTATTGGCTGATTTATTATTAATAGAATTTATCATGGTTTATTTATCATGACTTATGACGCTTTAGAGCTTTAGAGTATTGAGGCTATCTATCTTTTTGCTAAACGACCGACTGTCTTTTTAGAGAGCGGTATTCGTCAAGAGAAAAGCGCCACTAAACAGCGCTTAGATATATTATGACTCAAATCGCACTAAAGACTCGATATCAATCGGTTTACGGGCGGGTTCATTTTTGGGGCTGGTGCCAGTATAAACAAACGCCGTCACATAATCATCTGGACCAACGTCAAAATATGATTTAACAGCAGGTTCATTACATAGCAGTCCCGTACGCCACACTGTACTAAAACCTTGGGCTTTTAGCGCCAAAATCAGGTTTTGTACCGCCGCTCCCGCACTTAGCATTTGTTCAAAAGGAGGAACTTTTTTGTGCGCTTGTATTTTTGTGACAACCGTGATGATGATGGGCGCTCTTAATGGCATGGCCTGAGTTTTTGCGATGTCCTTTTCGGACAGCGTTTCACCCTCTTGCACCGCTTTTGCTTGAGCCGCTGCGACCAAGGCATTGCCCAATTCATGACGGGCGTCCCCCTGTGTCACTATAAAACGCCATGGACGCAGTTTTTTATGATCTGGCGCTGTCGCCGCACACTCAATCGCTGTTTCGATTTGGGCATGTGTCGGTGCGGGCAAATCCAAATTACCCATACTGCGCCTTGAGTTGATCCAACCAATCATTTCTTCACTGCTAATCGGCATACTGTCTGTGGTGATGTCTTTGGTCGACAGTTTTTTATCATTTTTGTCGGATATAGTCATTACCGCTCCTTATTTATTATTATCTTTTTATCTCTGCACACGACAAAAAAACAAAAAAGTCTGTTAAAGCAAAGGCATAATAGTAATTTTTAAGACGAATCAGACCATGCCAAACTTTAACAGACTTAGTGAAACTTTAACCCAAAACCTGAGTATGAACAAGGCAAGAAT
>NZ_CAJGZQ010000006.1 GCF_904846185.1 Psychrobacter immobilis
CCAGTGACAAGACAGCGACCACCGCCAACGCTGGGCAGCTTGTAAGTGACTTTATGAGTCAATATAGCGACCTGACAGCACAAGCGCATAGAGTGGCTAAACGGTTCGCTATCGTGGGCGCAGCTGGTGAGCTAGCAACACAGGCAGGTATAACGGGCTGGCAAGCAGGACAAGCAACTAAAGCCGTGATGACTTGCTTAGATAATTGGCTTGATAACTATGGGCGTGATGGTGAACATGAGCAGCGCCAAATCATAGAGCATATCAAGGCATTTATTGAACAGCATGGATCAAGTCGCTTTCAGCCTTGCTATAAAAACACGCGCTTAAACTTTGAAGAGAGGACACCAAACCGTATAGGCTATCGCAATATGGACACGGGGGATTATTATTTTTCTAAAGAAACTTTTGATAGCGTATGTGCGCCTTTTAGTAAAAAGAAAGTATTACAAGTATTAGAGGAAGCCGACCTACTACTGCTCAATCAAGGTGATCGTAAAATCTATAAAACGCCTGATACTTTATTTAATGGTAAGCATCGCCCGTCTGTTTACGCGGTTACTGCTAACATACTTTCTTGTGAACCTATGAAAAAGAACGGGACAGACGGGAGGAACGGGACAGGCCATATGTATTAAAGGATTTCGCTGTCCCACTGCTAGAAACCATAACGGGTCGAACGGGACAGGATTTTATATTTTGGCTTTTCTGTCCCGTCTGTCCCATTGCTAAAAATCGGGACGGGACGGCTGTAAGCTATACCAATTAAGCGCTGTCCCGTCTGTCCCGTTTGTCCCAAGTAAAATAGCGAAGCATAGAAAAATCAGGAAGCTTTATAAACTATTCTGATAACAAAACCCCTCTACTAAGTAATATGGTAAATTTTTTAGATTATCATTATAGGTTGTGAGATGGCTGAACTGTATTCTAAACCCAAGAGTTACATGCCATTAAACCCAACTTTTTTTGGCTAAAATATCAAATACATAAGTACAAAATTGTTATTTTCTCTCTGTTTCTCTTAAGAATTTTACCAAATATATGGAAACAGACTTGGAAACAAAACGCAGTAAACAGGAAAAAATGGAAACAAGATGCCCTATCTCCAAGTAAAATGGAAACAAGAAAAATTGACTCTTAGACCAAATAAATCAAGCCCCTTTATGGAAACAAAGATGGAAAAATCAGAGGAAACGGAAACAAAAAAATTTGGGAAAATCGATTTATTCATCATCTTGCACAACGCCTAAAAGCCTCGTCAAAAAACCTGATTCACGTCCAAACACCTAACTTAATATAAAACATAAGTCTATTGAATTTCAAATAGCGATTCGGATTTGGCAGTGAGAGCAGTATCATTTTTTATGTGATCCTACCCATTTTTAATAGTATTTAACCAACTGTATAACTTTTGACCAAAATCCTTATTTTTGGGGGAGATTCAATTTTTGTGAACCGTTAATATATTGGTTGTAGGCAGTAAGCAACTGACTATATAACCTAAACACTTAACGGAGTAACAACTATGAAAATTCATATGAACAATGGTGGTCAAGGCGCAGGCTGGCCGAGCACAACAGGCAACCCATCAGGTGGCGGCCGTGACAATAACCCATCAAGCAAATAGGTAGCTAGCTGGTAATTACCAGTTATATTCAAGCCATACGTTCAATATGTGTGGCTTGTTTCTTCAAATAATCCGGCCATTCGACCCGTGGATTGTTTACATGCTCACTGATCATCTTCTCGTACTTGGCCGTCATTGATTCCCACAATCCATAATACTCATCACAGATAACACAATGTTGTTTTTTGGTCTGCTTGTTGAGTTTATCCGTGTGCTCATAAATACTTTGAAAGAAAGCATATATGAACCAAGTCATACCTTCAGCAGTAGGAGGAAGTCCACCAAGTTCATTTATATCTTCATTTTTTATATATCTTACAAACGATTTCTGGAAACTAACTAATGCTTTGTCAGGCTCATCTTCTAGAGACTCTTCCATACCCAACAACCAATAAAACTCTTCAAGACTAATCCAGTTTCTCTTACTATCACGTTCGCTTTTTCTATCTAAAAAACTATACAACTGACCATCTTCATCATCCGTTCTCCAATTAATCTCATTTCGAAGACCATAATGACCTTTTGGCATTTCTTTGGGCTTTGTTTTTTTACGGACTTGTTTAGTTTTCTCGCTACTATAAAAATAAAGATCTGTTAATATAAAGTGTATGAACGATCGTGAGGTGCAAGTGAAAGGATTACCATTTTTGTTAGTTAGCTTGTATTTTGAAGTTACTGTGTCATATTCCCATTTATCTGGATCTCGTTTATGCATAAACAACCAGCCCAGACTAATCGGCCTAATATCTTTTGAATAAAAAGCTGCATGAACTAGAGCATCAAGATTAGCGATAAAGCTAAGCACTATAAACGAATAGAAACCCCCTATTGGCATGTTTATATTAAGCGCCTCATCTTCATAGTTAAAAGTCTTAAATAAGTAAGTCTTAAAATTTATAATAAGCTTACTATTAAATTTCTGACTCAAACTGTCATCTACAATCTTGGCATGCTCAAGTAAGTGGGTTGATTCTTCAGCACCAAGCAGCGTACGTACTAATGACTCATAAGGATGTTTGGATAGCTCTCCTTCTTCTAAGTTTATATCTTCTGGTTTAATACTTCCTTTTTCCTGCGTCGTAGCTAAGTTATTAAATATATCTGCAACCTGAACTTTCTGCTTTCTAGGTATTTTAGACAGCTCTTTTGTCAACTTCCTCATTAAAGCTTTGCCTTCAGGCATACCTTTCTTCAAAAGAAGCAAGGACGATAGCATACTGATGTTATAACGCAATTTCTCATCTTCAGTATCACAAAGGTTAATATTCTTATCCGTCATACTATGTACCCTTTACTCTCTGTATAACCTATCCTAAAACTTAAGCACCCAGCTTCGTATCGAGCATCAATCGAATAAACTGCTTAAACTGATTCGGGTTAGACAGTAGATGCATGGTCATGTCTTCAAATGTACCCTTGGCATCAAACATAGCGTCCTCGGCAGCATTGGGATAACCGCCCAGCATAATCTGATCAACACTGTTATTGGTGAACTGCTTAACCACGATCTCGTTCTCCGTGACTTTATCCCAAATGGTATTCATAAAGTTCACTTTGTCTTTATCAGTAAAATCCTCACCAGCAAAGACTTCATTCAATCTCTCAATAATCTGTGATAGCAGCGCTTCTTGTTTGTCCTTAGGCGTGGCCGTGCCCACTCCACTGCCACCATCTAATTGATACTCAGACTTGCCCTCTTGTAGCTTTAAGTCCTGCTGATGCAACTTTGAGACACGGTAATGGCTCATGACGATGTTACTTAGATCAACGTTTTCTTCATTATCCACGCTTTCACGTAATAGCGGCTGTAGGTTACGCGCGTATAGGCTGAGCTTCTCTAGCTCTTTATCATCATAGTCCACGATTTGCGACATAAACTCATACTGGCGGGTAAAGGTGCCTAAATCCTTTTTAAAGATCTCTAGCGCGTCTTGATCAGTCTTAAAACCTTTGTAGTCATTCTCAGCATTGGTCATCAGTACCACATCGCCCGTTGCTTTGGTACGCTCCAGCATCACCTTGGCATGCTGTGCTTGCTCACGTGCCAGCTTATAACGCTTCTGCCAACGCTCAACCGCTGGCTTGCAGATATTACTAATGGCTGCATTAGACTTGTTCTTGCTGTAGAAGGCCTCAACGAATTGCTCGACCTCGTGCCATAAGAAAATTTGAGATGCTCGCAATTTCTCATAAAGGTCAAACACCTGATCAGGGTCAGACACGTCCGCTAAGGTTGCGGTTTCATAGTATGGTTGGAAGGCCTCCAGAATATCGTCAGGATCATTAAAGAAATCGAGCACAAACGTGCCGCTCTCTGCCTTGCCCTTATAAGTACGGTTCAGCCGTGAAAGGGTCTGCACGCAGTCCACGCCTGTTAGTTTCTTATCCACGTACATGGCGCACAGTTTAGGCTGGTCAAAGCCTGTCTGGAACTTGTTGGCCACTAGCATCACTTGATAGTCATCACTGTCGAAGGCTTTACGCAGATCACGGCCTTTTAATCCAATATTCATATTATGCTCGGTGAACTTCTCACCAAGTAATGCGCCGCTATCAGGATCATTATCGTTAAAGGTGACCTCACCTGAGAACGCGACCATCGCATTGATGTTTCTATAGCCATACTCAGCGATATAGTTATCAAAGGCTAGCTTATAGCGTACCGCCTCTTTACGTGAACCGGTCACCACCATCGCTTTGGCTTGGCCACCAAGTAAGCCTTTGATGTTGTCATTAAAGTGCTCAATGATGATCTTCACTTTCTGGGCGATATTATGCTCATGCAAGCGTACCCAATTATTGAGCTTAATCTTGGCGCGGCGAGCATCAACTTCGTCATCAGCGGCGGCAAGTTTTTGCTTGAGCTGATAGACCACTTTATAGTTGGTATAGTTTTTAAGCACATCTAGGATGAAGCCCTCTTCAATCGCTTGGCGCATGGAATAGACATGATAAGCGGCTGGCAAGTTATCTTTAGAGGCTGGCAAATCAGGATTAGGCAAACGCCCGAATAGCTCAATGGTCTTTGGCTTAGGTGTGGCGGTAAAGGCATAATAGCTTAGGTTAGGACTGCTACGGCGTGCGGCAAGCGTGGCATCTAAGATGTCCTCACTAGATAGCGGCGCGTCATCATCTGCATTACTCTCTATATCACCTGAGACCAATACTTCTTTCAGCTGGCGAGCCGTTGAGCCTGTCTGTGATGAGTGTGCTTCATCGGCGATAATGGCATAGCGCCGTGATTTTAGAACACTAGAGTCTTCAATGGCTTTAAGTACGAACGGAAAGGTTTGAATGGTAACGATAATAATGGGCTGAGAGTCTACCAGTGCGGCAGCAAGCTTCTCAGACTTTGAACCGTCACCTTCTTTGTTATTGATTTTACCAACTACGCCATCAGCATGTTCAAACTGATAAATCGTTTCTTGTAGCTGGTCATCAAGTACGGTACGGTCAGTAATGACAATCACTGAATGAAACTGCTTATCGCCATCGCTGTTGTATAAGGTAGATAGCTGATGGGCCGTCCATGCGATAGAGTTTGATTTACCTGAGCCAGCACTATGCTGAATCAGATACTTTTGACCAGCGCCTTCAGTCACAGCGGCATTGACCAATTTGGTCACGACATCCCACTGATGATAGCGCGGAAACATCATAGTTTCTTTTTTAGACTTGCGACCAATTGCGTCTTCTTCTTCCTCTATCTGCAAGTGCATAAAATGCCCAAGGATCGATAGCAAATTCTCTGGCGTGAGCACCTCGTTCCAGAGGTAATCGGTGGCATAACGGCTGCTATCGCTAGGCGTATCATTGCCCGCGCCGCCATCTTTAGTGCCTTTATTAAAGGGTAAAAAGTAGGTGCTGTTACCTGCCAGCTTGTTTGTCATATAGACTTCATACTGACTGACGGCAAAGTGAACCAATGCGCCGCGCTTAAAGGTCAGTAATGGTTCAGACTTTTTAGTATCAGGGTCTTTAGGCAGGCGGGTCTTCTTATACTGGCTAATGGCATTTTGTACCGACTGCTTAAACTCAGACTTTAGCTCCATCGTCGTCACGGGTAAGCCATTCACAAATAGCACCACATCAATACGGTTACGCTTAGCGACCTTGCCGTCAGTGCTGTCTTTTAAACTAGCATGCGGACTATACACCACCTCAGGAACGACACGGCAGATATTAGCCTCATAGCGTGCCATGATTTCAGGGTTCAAGCTATGCTCAGGCTTAAACTGGCACAATGAGAAACGAGCATTACGAATCTTGAGATCATGACGCAATACGCCTAATGTGCCATAAGTGCGTGAGGCTTGATCGGTTGAGTGTTCATCAGCCTTGTTTAGCTGCTTCACTAATGCGGTGATAAAGTGGCGCTCAGAGTCGATAGGGAAAGTACGGCAAAACTTCTCCCATTCCTTTGGCTGGGTCGTCTGCACAAAGTCGAGTACGTCTTGCTCATATAGTGCAGTCTCTGCCTGATAGCCACTGGCATGACCTACTTGCCAGCCATGCGCTTGCATTTGAGTGACGATATCGGCTTGGAAGACAGATTCGTAAGTGATATCGTGGGCGTTGGTCATGTTAAGTCCGTTTAGTTTTATTATTATTTTGCTTAAAATAATTAGGTCGAAAGCGCTATAAGGTCTGAATACTCTCTAGCAAATATAAAAAGCAGCACTAGCAGAAACGTTAATAGTAGCGTTCTATATTTCTCAGCGACTGCTCTTTTGGAAGTAAGTGCCTTATAAAAAATAAACAGATAAGGAATAATTACAATCCAAACATAGGGAATCCAAAGGAACATTAAAGTAATGGTAATATCGTCCAGCATATACTTAGCGGTACTACTAAAAAACTCTAAAGAAACAGTATAATTCGAGTCGTGCTTTTTGTACCCGCTGTAAGTTAAGTAAGCATTTATTAGATAAGCAATAATAGGGCTATAAATGAGCGCCCAGAATAGCTGCTTGTAGCACTTAGTAACTGGATCGGGATGATTCATAATTATATCTATTAATATGCGGAAGTCATTTTAAGGCATATTTAACAGTTTAGAGCCAAGACATGATTGCAAGTCGCCATTGCCACAGCCTTTATCAAACCATTCCTTAGCCTGCACGTTGTCTTGCTTTACCCCTTGCGCCTTCATATACATCAGCCCCAGATTACGCGGGGCGAACGGATGATTTTGGGCGGCAGCTTGTTTAAATAACGTCATGGCGCGGGCATAATTTTGCGGTACGCCATTGCCCTCTAAGTACATCACAGCAAGGTTGTTTAGACCAGCAGCTTCACCTTGATTGGCAGATTGTTGTGACCACTCAAAGGCTTTAACATAGTTTTGCTCAACGCCTTGACCACTATAGTATGCCCAGCCCAAACCGCCCATACCCAATGCATTGCCATGGTTGGCAGACTTTTCATACCATTTAAAAGCCTCGGCATAATCACGCGCAACCCCATTACCGTTCTCATACATATAGCCTAAATTATTTTGCGCCAAATCCTCACCTTGCGCGGCGGCTTTTCGTAGCCAATACAGTGCTTCGGTATAATCCTGCCTCACACCTAAGCCTTTTATATAAAACTGTCCAATATTGTTTTGGGCAATTGCATGTCCTTGATCGGCAGCCTTTTGATACCATTTGGCTGCTTCGCTATAGTCTTGCGTCACGCCTAAGCCTGCTTCATACATCACGCCGATGTTATTGTGAGCGTCAAGATCTCCTTGCTCAATGGCTTTTTGATACCAGTCATAGGCTTTGGTAAAATCCTGATCGACCCCAATGCCGCTTTGATACAACAAGCCCAAACTGTACTGCGCCATCACATTATCTTGTGCGGCGGCGCGTTGATACCACTCGACCGCTTTGGCATAGTCAGGCGTCACGCCCAGTCCTTCTTGGTACACCGCGCCCATGCTATATTGCGCGAATGGCTCCTCTTGATTGGCAGATTTCTCGAACCATGCGAGCGACTTGGCATAATCTTGCTCTACCCCTAAGCCTTCTTGATACATCGCGCCAAGATTATATTGCGCTATGCTGTCGCCTTGATTGGCAGCCTTTTGGAACCATTCGGCGCTGGTAGCATAATCCTGCGGCACATACTCGCCTGTCATATATATCGCGCCCATATCGTATTGCGCTGCCGCCACGCCCTGATCAGCGGCTTTTTTATACCACGCCACTGCTTTGTTAGGGTCTTGGGGCACACCATCGCCCATCTCATACATCGCGCCCATGCTATATTGAGCGGCGGCATGACCTTGTTCCGCCAGCGCTTTGGTACTGCTAAAACTGGTTGCATGCGCGGATAACGATAGCGCTAAAGCAGCGCTCAAAGCTATTACTTTGTGTCTGATTCTTAGCGGTACGATTGACACTTTCATTTTGTCCTCTACATATTAGGGCGGAATGGATATAGGGTATTTTATTTATATCAAGTTATTGTATAAGGGCATTCCCGTTGCTTAATACTATAGTCATAAACCGCTGGCACGACCTAACTGCCAGCCGTGCGCCTGCATTTGGCTGACAATATCGGCTTGAAAGACAGATTCGTAAGTGATGTTATGCGCGTTAATAGCAGTACTTGTCTGAGTCATGGTGAGATTCTTATTATTAAGTTATGAATTGGGCTTATGAGATCAACCACACTTTATCGATTTCAACGATCTGTTGCTCCTGCCCTTTAATGCTTTCTTTTCTTAAAAGCTTGATAGGGTCAATGTATTGCAACATCTCTAAATCTTCTTCATCGGCCATATCATAATGGACAAGCCTTCGATAAAGTTTCCATTCAAAACGATCTAAGTATTCAGCCGTGTTTGAATTATAGTGGATAGAGGTTTGAATACCATTTTTGGGCTGTTTATCTATCGCTTCAAAGGTATCATCGTAGAAATCTTTCATCTCATCGATAGCACACACGACTTGTGAGCGGCTGACATAGTTTTCACGTAGCCATATTTGCAAGTAATAAGGGGTTTGCAACGCTTCTAACGAGTCTTGCCATGACTGATATATTTTTTGCAGGTTTTTGATCAGTAGATACTCACAGTCACCTGTTGGCTCAGGATAGATACTATTAATCAAAGACAAGCGTGACCATGGCTGTACCAAGAATTCAACGTAGTCCCTTTTTTCTTGATTCAGCAGCTCAATATTAAGGCTCTTACGATTATCACCCCATTGCTCAATAGTGCGCTTACGGCGGTTAATGCCTCTTATTTTGCGATATCTTAATACGTTGTTTTTCATAGCTCACTCTATTTTTTGATACGCTTAAATCAAGCCTTAGGGCTCCTCACATACCATCTTCAAGCTCTTACCAAATATGGTTTTATTGAGCTGATTGTAGTTGTTAAAGACTTTTTCAGAGTCAGCATGATAGATCTGATCGTTAACACAATTACCAAAGCCAAAAGTTATCAAGTTTATTCTGGCATACTTAGCAGAGTTACTTACCTTTTCTTCCTGATAGCGCTGGGTCGCAATTTTACGATATCGTTCTAGTTCATCAGCCCCATACTCGCTTGTTTCCAGAATTTGCTCTTCAACAAACTGTTTCCATCTATTTTGCACCGCCGCTTCGTTCTGCATGAAAGGTTCAATATAGTTTTTACACATCTGAGGGCTTTGTTTGAGGGCTTCACTAGGGTTTAGATAGCCTAAAATGACTAATCGATCTTTTTCATACTCTGCGTCAATCGTTTTGAGTAAGTTTCGTTTATAGCCTTTCGCTTCAGGTACAACATCAAGACGCTCAGTATCACGCTTTACTTGCTTATACTCTTCGGTCGAGACATCTAAGTCTTTCATAGATAGTTTATCTAGCGCATCAACACTCATGGGTGAAGAGAAGCTTTCCAGATTTAATCTGGTTAAACGATCCAATACGAGATGGGAGTTTTTGATTTGCTTGGCGCTGTACTTTTTATTATCAAAACTCCCTTTCATATCGCATAGATCATCTTGCCATTTGTAGACTTCGGCTGTCGCAATACTAGACACAGTCAGTAATACGCTTACCGCTATCAACGAATACCTTTTCATCATTGGAGTCCTTTTTTTCATTCGCCTTGCTTATTTTGATATTTGTTAATCGGACAAACATTTAACTTACTATTCTTTTTAGGATACTTTTTAGAGCCAGTCAAATTGCATTAAACAATCAACCACACTTTATTGATACCAACGATCTGATACTTTCTACCTTTGATGATCTCTGTTCTTCACTTTTGCAAGAGGTCTACTCTTGGCGCATTGCGCATTGCGCGGTGTATTTACCGTCAAATATTTTATGGTTAAGCTTTGCATAATTAGCAGACACTGTCTTTAGCTCAGGGCGATAAGCGGTACTCTTAACACAGTTGTAAAACCCAGAAGACACAATAGCGTTTCGTGCATAAAAAGCAGGATCTTCGTTTTTTTGTTTTTCATACTTCCATGTCTCGCTCAGGCGATGCGCTTTTAAATGCATCGCTCCCCGTTGAGCTTGCTTCTGAATTGTTTCTTCAATCACTTGCTGCCATTTATTCTGCACTGCCGTTTCATCTTGCAATAAAGCCTCTACATAATGCTGACACATTGGCGGGCTTTGCTTAAGCGCTTTACTAGGATTGCGATAAGCCAAAATAGCCAATTGTGCCGTTTTATATTCGCCATCAATAGTCTTAAGTAGCTGTTGTTTATACTTCTGTGCTTCGGGAACTAACTCAAGTTGCTCTATATTACTTTTAGCTTGCTTATACTCTTTAGTCAGTACCTCTGGGTCTTTCGACGATATATTGTCTAAAAAAAGATTACTCATAGGCTCAGAAAAGCTTTCAAGATTTGCTCTCGTCAAACTGTTCAATACGAAATGAGAATTCTCTATTTGCTTGGCAGTATATTTATTATTATCAAAATCTCCTTGATATTGACAAGACTTCATTTCCGAACGCCACTCATAAGTTTGCGCTTGGGCAATGGTGGTGACTGCCATTGAGACAAAAATGGCGGCTGTCGTCATTGCTTTCATAAATGAAACTCCTTTGGTTATTTTGCTGGTTATGACATATAAACAAGCGCTTCATCTTTACATTACTGACGACTCATCCGCCCGCCAACCTCTCACATCAATCTTACTCGTAACGGCAGCAGAGATTAAAACGGTGCGGAGTCTTACATCAATTGAAATTAATTATGGATAGACACCAAATACTAACGCTGCTATCTGATAGCCGCTGGTGCGACCCAACTGCAAGCCTTGCGCTTGTATTTGAGTGACAACATCAGTTTGGAGTACAGATTCTTAGGTGACGTCGCGGCTCATGGCATTTTCTTATTTTTACTTTTGTTAAACGGTATATAAATATAGCAGACAAAATATCAGCTAGCGCTGGCAAAACCCTTTGTATGTTCCATATATTACATATAGCCGATAACCGCTATTTCTATTCTTTAAACGATTCTTCAAATTTATCTATGTATGATAGAAAAGCTGGAACCTCTTCAGATTTTGATCTGATACTAATATTTTCAAGAATACGACGGACAATATGTAGGTTTTTAATATCCTTAAGTGTTATAAATATAAGCATCATGTCTCTAACGACAGGAATAACTTGCTCCAAAATTTTAGGGTTATCACTCAGCTGAAAACGAAAAGATATTTTATTTAGTACTATCAATCTATTAGAAAGATTTGGATCCATTTGAAGAATCTCATACTTTAATAATAATGCTTCAAGTACTGCAACCTCTGTCAATTCATCGGTACAATCAATCCCTTCATCCACTACTGAGTCTATAATTTTTAAAGATTTATTGTATTCTTTCAATCCATATAGTGCTCTGGCTTTATCAGTATATGCCGCTCTTATAATTTTTTTATTATAGCCATCATGAATATCTTCAGGAAGATTTCCATGAGTATAAATATCAATAATTTTTTCACAAACTGATATAGCATTTTGATATTCTTCAAGCATAATAAGGCTTGTTGTTTTCCATGTTAAAGCAGCTTTGGCATGGGCGCGCTCTTGTGAATCTTCGCTATCAATGTATTGACAATATAAGTTATCAGCCAGCTCAATAGCCTCATGATAACTATCTTTAAGAAAAAGTTTTTGAACATTTCCTGCCATTTTGGCAGATTTAGATTTTAAAAACCAAAACATCATCTAGCCTTTTTATACAGTCTATTTTTCAAATAACCAATACTATGTTAGTTGCTATAGCATCTTTGGTATAAAAGCATGCTGGACGATGCTAGCATAAAAACAAAACAATTGTACATTAAGAATAAAAAATCATCCTACCTTTTGGGTCGATTATCTAACGCTATGTGCTTACCATAGAATATGTTGTGTCTCATTGCTTTACTTTAATCAACCACACTTTATTCACTTCTGCTATTGTGTGTGGGCGTCCATTAATAACCACGTTCATTTAATCGTCTATATTGATCACAGCCATATTGATGACCCTTGTCACACGTTTTCCCGTACCATTCCTTTGCTGTAGATCGGTTTCGCTTAAGACCACCAAAACCTTCTTCATAAAAGTATCCAAGCATCCCTTGACCTTGTATGTTTCCCTGTTTTGCTGCCTTTTGAAACATCTTTCTTGCTAATACAAGATCTTGACGGACGCCTTCACCGTTGTAATATATTAAACCAACCTTAACTTGATACTCTACATTGCCTTGGTTTGCCCATTTTTTCATATCGGCCAAACTATCCTTAGCGTCAGAATATTTATTCTCATAGGATAAACGGCTACTTAGCGAGCCTATCTTATATTTTTTTTGCTTGACATGAGCACTTAGGTTATCAATAGCTTTGGATATCTCATCATTACTATATACAGTAGCACTACTATTGGTAGCATATATATTGCGACTAGAACCATAAATTGCAGACGTAGAATCATTGCTAGTCGTGTGGGTCAAAGTGTTATTTTGTTGGAAAGTAGTTTCGACAGCGCCATTCACTTGGGCTGTACCCACTCCTAATAGTATCAATAGTAATCTTTTCATAACTTTCATACCTATGCCAGTCAACTTTAATAAAGTACTCTTATAGCGCGTAATTTTAGTTGTGCATTACGAAGGCTTTGTTGTCAGCCGCCCGCCAACCCCTCACATCAATCTTACCCGTAACAGCAGCAGATATTAGAGCGGTGCGGCATACTTGCACGAGTTCAATAATTTATTTAGTTTGACTAAAAAACGTAATCCAAGTTTTACGGCTCATCGCACATCTGCTTAAAGCTTTTACCAAATAACGTTTTATTCAGTTTTTGCTGATTTTTAAATACCACTTCAGAGTCGGCATGATAGACCTGATCATTGTCGCAATTACCAAAACCAAAAGTAACCAAGTTTATCTTGGCGTACTTAGTAGGGTTGCTGGCTTTTTCTTCCTGATAGCGCTTGGTAGCCAAACTGCGGTAATACTTACCACCATCGTCTGTGATATCTGCTTGTTCTTGAATTTGCTCTTCAACAAACTGCTTCCATCTATTTTGCACAGCCGTTTCATTCTTTAATAACGGCTCAATATAAGTTTTACACATTTGCGGGCTTTGCTTGAGTGCCTCACTGGGATTCAGATATCCCAAAATCGTCAATTTATTTTGTTTATATTCGCCGTCAATAGATTTGACCAACTCTTGCTTATAACCTTTTGCTTCAGGCACCACATCAAGTCGTTCAATATTATTCTTAACTTTTATATATTCTTCAGTAAGCTTGTCTAAGTCTTTCATCGATAACTTGTCTAGTGCATCAATATCCATCGGTGGAAAAAAGCTATCTAGATTTGATCTTGTTAAGCTTTCTAATACTAAATGTGAATTCTTGATTTGCTTAGCAGTATATTTATTACTGTCAAAGTCACCCTGCATACTGCAAAAATCATCTTGCCATTTATAGGTCTGTGCTTGGGCGATGGTGGTCACGGCCATTGATGCCAATAGAGCTGCTACGGTAACTGCTTTCATCATATAACTCCTTTTATTGATTTTCTTGTTTATCAAACGCAATATGCGCTTAATCTCTATTTACAGCTACTCAGGCGCTTGCCAGCCCCGCACATCGATCTTGCCTGTGACGGCGGCGGATATTAAAGCGGTACGGCGTTCACGGATTAGTTTGTCAAAACTAAGGGATTTAGAGATTAAGTCATCAATACCCTCTAGCTTCTCTTCAAGATAAGTTAGAATGTTTTTTTGCTCTTCAATACTCGGTAGTGATATTTTTAAGTTTTTAATATTACTCATGTTAAGAAAAGGTTGAACGTTAGAATTAGCCATTTCCATAAGAGTCTGATTCATTAAATGAAACATCAATACTAAATACTCTCCCTCAATCTTATTCTGATCAACCGAAACTTTACAACTACCTGTTGTCGATAATATAGCTTCTGGTATATCGCTCGGTAATAAACATGCATTACCTATTGTCCCAACTTTTGAGAATAAAACATCGCCAGGCTTTACAGAATGTCGCTTTAACTGTTCAAATTTTTGCTGGCGCATAAACTTTAAGTTATCGGAAGAAAAACCATTGTTAGTGATATTTACAGTTCTAATGACAGGAATACCATCATCTACATAATCTTCACTAGTGTTTACGCTCGAACCAAAAGGCCCGTCTACCATTGAGTCTTTTGCTCCAAGCACTATGTATTTTACGAAGCTAACTGTCCAATGCTCAGGTACTTCCCCCAACCATTCAACACCTGAATCTTTCATCGGCACATCAGGGTTTAAGCCTTTGGTCACCGCATGACTGATCACGGCTTGGCGCTTCTCTTTTAACAGTTGGATAAGGGTTTGCTGTTTTTCGATTAAGGTGTCGATTTGGGCAGTTTCGTAGTCGAGGAAATTAGCGATTCCCTCTTGCTCAACTCGCGTAGGTAGTAAAATATTAATTGATAAAAAATCTTCCTTAGCAATACTTTGCATGCTGCTACTAGCACCCTCTGCAAAATTTGAAATTTGATCTCTAAAGCCTTTGAGGTACATAAAATAATGAAGATATTTTGAGCTTTGAGTTTCCTCATCGTTATAGACAGTTTGCCATAAACGATCGGGAAGATAGAGGTTGCTGTAGTCCTCTTTGACGTAAACAGCAGCACCAACAAGATCAGGCGTATTCATTCGACTTATTATTATTGAGCCTGCTCTTACTGGGCACTTAACTCTACTCAACTCTTCTTCAAACACAGTCTTGTTTTCTTCGGCACGAAACTCTCTAGTGTAAACGCAACTTGTTTTTAGAACACCAAACTCTCCTTCCGATTTAGGGTAATCAGCAGCATTTACACTAACACCTGACTCAAGATTTTTTATTAAATACTTGAGCTTAGTCACCTGCCAACCTTGAGGCATTTCAGGGATCCAGATTACACCTGTAGGTTTATACTCTTCATACTGCTCGTATTTCGCCATTATGAATGCACCTCACCCAATAACTGCATAATCTCAGTGCTAACCGCATCCAAGTCTGCATCAATTTCAGCTAGCGGACGCGGTGGCTCATACACATAGAAGTGACGATTAAACGGAATCTCAAAGCCGACAATGCCGATATCTTCATCGATGGCATCTGTCTTGTCGCTATTGATCCACGCATCAGGCACATGCGGCTGTACTTCACGAGTGAAGTAACTTTCGATCAACTCAGTGGTGGTCACCTCAGGATTGAGCGGCACGTTTTCATAATCACGCAGATCGCTGTCCGTTTGGAACTCTACAATTTTGGTCTTGCTGGCAGGATCAGTATAGCTAAACGCTCCATAGAGTGGGTTAGCAACCTTGAGCGCTTTTTTAATGACCGGTTTGGCGTCCGGATTTTTCCATGTGATGGCATCCATCAGCTGTTTTTTCTCTCTGGTATCAAGATTAACATCAGCATCTTTTAACGCTTGCTTAAACACTTTTTCAAACTCATTAAAGTCATCGAATTGGTTTTCACCGATAGCCGCTTGCAAGGCTTTGGCTTTATTCATAATCTCAAGCTGATCTTGCCAAAGTTTGGAGTCAAGCACATCTTTGATTTGCTTTTCTTTTAGCTCAGAGAAGTCCGCCTTAATCATTGCACGCGCCTCTAAGATGACCGCTGATAAGTCGCCATAGCTGCTTGTCTCAGCATCGGTGTCGTGATCTTGCGTCCAGTCACTACCAAATGCCTCATATAACGCTGGCATGACCATATCGAACGGTTTGGAGGCGTAGCGAAGGGTTTCGATAGCCGCATCGGATAACTGCGCGGAGAGACGTAGCGGACGCTCAATGGTGATACGGCGATAGCCAAACTCATGGGCGGCAAATATCTTACTGGCAAAGGTTTTGGCAGGTTCCGCTTTTGGGCTTGCAGATTGGCGGCCACGATTGGATTTTACTTCCTCTGGCTTATCAAGTACGCGCGCATCGACCACCTCAAAGTTGCCGAAGCTTTTGGTAATGGTTTTAATATCATCTTCACTCATCTCATTACGCTTAGAGCCCAGTGATTTACGCATCTTGCTGTATAGATTGCTACCGTCGATCAATTGCACCTTGCCACGGCGCTCAGGCGCTTTCTTATTGCTTAATATCCAGATATAAGTAGCAATACCCGTGTTATAAAACATATCGTTTGGCAAGGCGATGATAGCCTCAAGCAAATCGGCCTCTAAGATGTAGCGGCGAATCTCACTCTCGCCACTGCCTGCGCCGCCAGTAAATAACGGTGAACCGTTTAAGATAATACCTATACGGCTGCCTTGATTGCTGTTTGTGCTGCTATCAGTGGCTTCATTCTCACCTTGCCCATGACTGGCAATCGGACGCACCTTGCTAATCAGATGCATCAAGAACAATAGCGAACCATCAGACACGCGCGGCAAGCCCGCCCCAAAGCGACCATCAAAACCTTTTTGCGTATGCTCGTCGTTGATCTCGCCTGATATCTTTTTCCAATCCACGCCAAACGGCGGGTTCGATAGCATGTAGTCAAACTTCTCAGCGACCAGCTGATCACTAGACAAGGTATTGCCCAGCTTAATGTTATTGACCTCTTGCCCTTTGATCAGCATATCGGCCTTACAGATTGCATAAGACTCAGGGTTGAGCTCTTGCCCATAGGTACGCATCACCGCGTCAGGGTTCAGCTCTAGCACGTATTCCATACCAGAGGACAGGAAGCCGCCTGTCCCCGCTGTCGGGTCATAAATGGTGCGAATAATGCCGTCTTTGGTCAGGGCATCATCATCTTCCATAAACACCAGTGAAGTCGTCAGGCGCACGATATCGCGCGGCGTGAAATGCTCCCCTGCGGTTTCGTTCGAGCTTTCAGCAAAACGGCGGATTAACTCTTCAAAGACAAAGCCCATTTCATGGTTAGAGATAGCGTTAGGGCTAAGATCAGTATTGGCGAACTTCTGCACCACTTTATACAGCAAGTTAGCATCGGCCAGTTGCCCGACAAACTCTTCAAATTTGAAGTGCTCAAATATCTCACGTGCGTCTTTAGAGAAAGATTGCACGTAGGTGTTTAAGTTGTCTTTGATATCGCTCTGACCCATCTTGCTCAAATCCATGGGCGAGGTATTATAAAACGCATGCTTGCTGGCACGGATGATGAACTTCTCTTGTGCTTCCTCTGGCAGACCTTTTTCAGCGATACGCTCACTCTCAGTAACCACAGCAGCCTTGGTGTCTGCTAATACACATTCTAGGCGGCGTAATAGCGTAAACGGCAGGATAATGCGGCCATATTGAGACTGCTTAAAGTCACCGCGTAATAGATCAGCGACAGACCAGATGAAAGCCGCTGTTTGAGAGAAGTTTTTGGTCATGGAGTTGTCTTATTTTTTGTTGGGCAAGGATAAAAATTTAGTAAAGTTCTCGAAATTATATCAGGTATATAGGTGAGTTACAGACATGGCAGGTGTTGAAGATAGAAAATTATTAAATGCCATATATAGCTAGAGTAATGATAGTTTATAGCAATCAACTACTCCTTAACGGGCACAATAAAAAACCCTATAGGTATCTAAATTGACACTTATAGGGTTACATCATATCTCGGCTTCATTACAGCCATTCACTTCATGTAGTGATGTTTAAAATTGTTGCTTCATGGCTATTTCTTCGAATAAAGCCTTATAGTCAACTTGATCAGTGACATTAACCACTGTTCCATTTACCATCGTAATGCCAAGTTTATTTCTATTGATAGAATTAGTTGGCACGAAGTTATCATCAAAACTGGCTTTCCATAGCCAGTTTACATCCACCCAATGCTCTACTTCGTTCAAAACTTCATAGTCATGACCTTCATAATGATTAACAACAGCACCAACCGCAATAATTCGATTATCATTATGGTACAACAACACAAGATCGCTTTTTTTAATCTTATCTACTTCGGATGCTCGATCATAATAGGCAGAGGCTTTATTTTGTCTTAACATATATTTGAAGCCGTTAGGATTGCCATTCTCTCCTTTTGTGTTCGTATTGACTAACCATGCTTTCATATTTTTCCACTTTTGTTTATGAATTAGCCGAAAAGTATACTGCTTATAAGCAATCCTGTGTAAGCTAATTTTTGTCCTAAACATTACATAAATTTAGGAGCGAAAAGCAGATAGCTATAATCACTAATCATTACTATCAAAAGACTCACTATTGCACGAAAACGTATGACCAAAAGAATTATTTACTAGGAAACATTATAATAAATACATTTATATATTTGATGGATGCTTACTTCTATCAAGATTGGCGGGCAGAGTATTCTGATCATAAAGCGAATGATAAGGACGTACTTATGCGTTTTGTGATTAAAGAGAATATAGAGATATTAAACAGCGTAGTTCAAGACCTTGAATATATACTAGCAAATGATCTAGCGACAACAGTTTTTGAAAATAATAGCTTTGACTTCGATCCAGTATTAAACGGTTATGCTAGTGAGCAAGCATGGATTGAGTCGGCTTATAAGATATTAATTGCTAAAATTAGATAAATTATTCTCACTATCATAATTATTTTGTAAGAGATTATGGTATTTTTCTACGGTTCAAACATAGAGTAACGATGACAAGATGTTGTACATATTGTTGTACATAAAATAAAATTTATATAAATTATCTATGTTAATCAATATGTTAAGACAATTGGTTGACTCCCGCCGAGCGCACCAATCATTGTATCGGTAATATTTGTTTCATCCTTCCCTAGTATTACCCTAAATCCTGAATACCCATTAACTCCGTACTCAAAATATTTGCGGATTTCGCCGTGCGTGCTCGTCTATTGATAGATAGTTTTCTTATATGATAGGCATTTCGCTTATAACACTCGCCTATTCTGCTTGCTGCAAATTAGCTGCTAGCTGGGCACGGTTGGGCACACGATGATAATTAATCACGGGCACGTTACCCAACAGGCGCTGACCTGAAGCAATTTTCTTATCCATCGTAATCATTGCAATTTTCCTGTCTTGTTTACTGAGCAATAAGTGATTGGTTTTGCGTGTGACTCGATAATCAGGAAAATACTGTTTAATCAGTACGGAGGTTTTTTGCAGGTCGTCATTAATAGGTTTTTTCACGCTTTTAGACGATTTATTATGAATTGTCTCACCCACTTTTACGCCGCGTGACTTTGCCAACAACCATAAAGCGGCAATAACAGCAAACAATATGACAAGCCACCAAATTCCATCTATCATTAGAAGAGATATCCATTATTAGCAAGGGTTGGCTCATGTTAGCAGAATTATCACCAGCGTTAATAGCAGAAGTAGAACTTGCTGCTAAATTATTGACATCCAAACAGCATATTTGTATCTTAACGGGTGCAGGGATTTCAGCAGAAAGTGGCATTCCAACTTTCCGAGATAAGCAAACAGGCTTGTGGGAAAACTATGGTATCGAAGACTTGGCGACACCTGAGGCTTTCACTCGTGATCCAAAACTGGTGTGGTCATGGTATCAATGGCGAAGGCAATTGGTCGCAGATAAAAAACCGAATCCTGCACATTTTGCCTTAGCGCAGTGGCAATACCATACTCAGTCGTCCAACCAATCATTAACGCTTATCACTCAAAATGTTGATGATTTACATGAGCAAGCTGGCAGTACGGTAACTCATTTGCATGGCAATCTGTGGCATAACCGCTGTAGTCAATGCGAGACAGTCTGCCAAAGTCAATCGAGGGGTTCGTATCATAGCGAGGATACAATCAATTTTGATGACACACTGATGACCTGTCGCCATTGCGATGGCTATATCAGACCAGATATCGTTTGGTTTGGCGAAGCATTACCAGTACAAGCATGGCAAACGGCAGAAGATGCGGCGGCGAATTGCGAGGTATTTATCAGTATTGGTACCTCCAGTTTCGTCTATCCTGCCGCTGCACTCGCACAGTCAGCGAAACAAAATGGTGCCAAAATTATTGAGATAAATCCCAATCCAACGCCGAATACTATTGTGGATATCACCTTAGCAGAAAAAGCTGGTGTGATTATGCCGTTATTAATCCAGAAAATCACTGCGCTGTAGTCGCTTGAACCTAGGTTGCTTGAACTTAAGTCGCTTGAACCTAAAAAGCATACCGTGTAAAAAAGAAAAGGCTTAACGATTGATATCAACCGTTAAGCCTCGGATACTAAAACCTAGTCATAGTTGATTTACTTTAGCGCCAGATCAACTTTCGCCAAATATGCTGCTTTTAATTCATCACTAATAAATGAAGCATTAAAGGAGTTCTTTACCAAAGTAACAACATCGTCTTCTGTTAGCGGTAAATTTTCGCATATATTTATAAAGTTCTGATTCATATAACCTTTGAAATAGGCTGGATCATCAGAGTTTATGGTGATGTTTAGACCATAATCTAGCAGCTCTTTGATATTGTGTTCTTTGTAATTATCAAAGACTTTCAGCTCAATATTTGAGTTCGGGCAAACGGTCAGCGGCATTTGCTCGTCTTTCAGTCTTTGCATCAACTCTGGGCTTTTTATCGATTGCACACCATGATCGATTCTATTGATATTTAATAAGTCCAGTGCTTCATAAATGTACGAAAAATCTGCCTCTTCACCAGCATGAGCGACCAGCTTAAAACCTGCTTCTTTAGCTTTTTTGAACACATCCTTGAATTTTGATGGTGGATTGCCCAGCTCTGATGAATCAAGACCGACACCGATGATGTCATCTTTGAATACCAGTGCTTGCTCTAAGGTCTCAAACGCTTCTTCTTGTGATAAATGCCTTAGGAAACACATGATAATACAAGAGGTGATACCATATTTTTCTTTGGCATCTGCAAGCGCTTCTTTGATGCCTGTTATCACCACTTCAAAAGGTATGCCTCGTTCAGTATGCGTCTGCGGGTCAAAAAATATCTCTGTGTGAATGACGTTATTTTCAACACACTTAAGTATATATTCCCACGTTAAATCATAAAAATCGTCTTTAGTGATCAGGACATTTGCGCCTGCATAGTAGATATCTAAAAAGGTTTGCAAGTTGGTGAAGTTGTAGGCGTTGCGCACATCTTCTATGTTTTTATAGGGAATCTCTATCTGGTTCTTTTTGGCCAATCTAAACATCAGCTCAGGTTCTAGTGAGCCTTCAATATGTAAATGCAGCTCAGCTTTTGGTAATTTCTTTATTAAATCAATCATAGGATTCCAGTGACGGCTTTTTGTAGTAGAGTACTTTTGAGAAGTGCTTTTGAGAAGCGCCTTTATAAATGCAAAGCCTGTATAGACGCTTGAGCAATATATCAGTCACCCTCGATTTCTAGAGGCGCTATTATATTGTAATTGATGCCAAAACCCTATAAAAGAACACGATGCTAGCAAAATAACAAGCCATCAGATTCCCTCATCTACGTTACTTCAAAAACACCACAGTATCAGACAACTCGTTACCCGCTGGATCCTGCTCCAAATGATAATACTGACGCAGCACTTGCCCAACTTCATCTAACAATTCAGCCAAGCTTTCTTCGGTTTTTTGATTGGCAATACCTGACACGGCCTTATCACACATCGCCCGCCAAACGGTGGGGCTGACATGAGCACTGATACCACGATCAGCTACGATCTCTAACTGATGCTCGCAAATATTGACATACACCAAGACGCCCGTATTCTCCTCAGTATCCCAAACTCGATACTCACTAAACAGCTCAATCGCACGTTCGCGACAGCCAATATAATACGCCTCTTGAATCGGCAGATGGTTTTCTACAATCAAAAACACCTCACCCCGATGCCCTCGCTCTGCATGGGTCACCTCGTCTGTTAAACGTGCTTTGGCCGCTGCTGTTAACCATTTACTATGCAATATAGGAATAAATAAGACTTGACGCCACCAGCGGGCAAAACTGGGATTTGACGCGTTGTTTTCTGACATTTTACTATTTCCTCAAATACGTCATTGCTGACGGTCGTTTAGTATCCGTTTTTACTTAAGCATCTACCAAGAGCCACCAGCACCGCCGCCGCCAAAACCACCGCCGCCACCACCGAAGCCGCCGCCGCCGAAACCACCACCTCCAGAGCCGCCGCCACCGCCCATACCAGGTAGGAATATCATACCGCCGCCTCTACGACCGCCGCCAGATCCACCTTTACCACCGCCGCCGCCACCTCGTGAAATCAAAAATAGCCATAAGAATATAGCCATAATAACGGTCATAAAAAAACCACCGCCTAAGGCTAACGATCCCGCAAAAAACCCACCAGCAGTAATAATAGAACCAAATACACGACCAAAAATACTGGTAATAAAGCTTCCAAATATCATCGCCATAATAAATAAAAATATGGGCGATGGTAGCTCGTCTGAACCTTGTTGTGCACTACGCTCGGCTGCTTGCGCATCGGCACGAGCCAATACCTCAGGATCAGCAGTCAGCCGCGTTTTGAGCGCGTCAACGCCAGCTATTATCCCAGCGCCATAGTTATTTTGCTTAAATAACGGCGTGATATCTTCACGAATAATACGATTGACGGCAGCATCTGGTAAGACACCCTCTAGTCCGTAACCCGTCAAAATGTACATATCACGGTCATTGACGGCGACTACCATGAGTAAGCCATCATCAATGTCTTTATTGCCCAGCTGCCATTTCTCAGCTACTTGTAGAGCATAGTCAAAGATAGGAACACCATTGGTCGTAGGAACGATAACCACCGCTGCTTGCGCAAGACCTTGCTGATAAATATTTCTAAGCTGCGCCTCTAGACGCTGTTTTTCTTGCGGATTTAGGATATTGGCCTGATCAACGACAGGATTATTTAATATGAGCTTATCGGCATCGACACTGGGTGCATTTGACTGTATAGGAGAAGGATTTGCGGCTGTTGACCCAGCTGTGGCATCATTATTAGCCACATTAGGGTTGATCGCCTCATTGCCTAAAATGGCATCATTGATTGCATCATTACCCAATACAGCGTCATTGATCGCTTCATTAGACTCGCCCGCTTTGGCAATCGCTACCAAGTCCTCAACACTACGACTTTGCATGTCTGAGGTGCTATCAATGGCTTCATTAGGCGCAGCATACAACACAGGCGCACTACTGACGCTGAGTGTGAACAGTAATACTGATAGGATTGCTTTTGAATTGTTCATCTAATCTATACCACCTCAAGTGACATCTGTACTGAGTGAATCTACGTGATACCATTCACAAAAATTAGCATAGCAAAAAAACCAAATTTGACATAGCTAATCGTACTTTTTGGATTTGGTATTAAGTCTAATAGGCATTCATATCCATCAATACCTTTAAAAATGTGGCTAAGCAAACTAGTGGCTAACTAAGCTAAACGATAAAAATGTAAACAAACAGAGCGGCAAATCCCGCTCTGTTTTCATCTCTATTTAATCACCACTACTCAGCTGTCGCTGACTTATCATCACCGAAGTCAACACTTGGTGCGGTTGAAATAGCATCTTCATTCGCCACGCTAAAGTTTGGCTTGGCATTCATACCAAATACTTTTGCTGTAATGTTGGTTGGGAATTGGCGCACCGTCGTATTATAGCTTTGCACTTCTTGAATATAACGGTTACGAGCGACGGCAATACGGTTTTCAGTGCCTTCGAGCTGGGCTTGTAAGTCTTGGAACAAAGCATCTGACTTTAACTCAGGATAACGTTCAGAGACAGCCATCAAACGTGATAGTGCACCTGTCATCTGTTCCTGTGCCGCTGCATAACGCTCCATCGCTTCTGGATCATTCAGTACTTCTGGCGTCACAGTAATGCTACCAGCACGAGAGCGTGCCTCAGCTACTTGAGTAAACACTTCTTGTTCTTGCTCAGCGTACTGCTGCACGACTTTGACTAAGTTTGGCACCAAATCAGCGCGGCGTTGATATTGGTTCACCACTTCTGACCACGACGCGGTAACTTGCTCATCTTGAGCCTGCAGGTTGTTGTAGCCACAACCGCTTAGACCGACGGTAGACGTCGCTAACACGGCCGCGAGCAATATGGGTTTTACAATTGATTGACGCGTCATCATTGTTTCTCCTAATAATGGTAAATAATAAATAGCCAGTAACACTTTTTTGATAATTTTTTAAAGCTTGTATTTTGAAGCTGATAAATGAGGTCATGCAAATGTATGTCTATTTATATTAAAGCCGTATATTTTTTATAATAAAGGCACATCACTTGTATTAAAGCCACACTAAACATAAGAACAGCAGTTAATGGGTACGATAGCAATCGTATGCCGCTCTACTGGAGTCTCTTCTTATCAACGATAACGAAACTATAGGATAAGATATTTTACACAATGATGGCGCTATCTCAGTATTTTTACAATTAGCCGTTACCAAAACACAACCGCAAAACCACACTGCTATCCCATGACTATTGCTCGTTTTTATTACCTGTCATTGATAACATCTACATCACAAATATCATCGAACCACTGGCATTATCTTTACTCCATACCTTGTCCAGTATAGAGGAGTGACAGATAAGCGATGAATAACCGCTCTATTTTTGTGTAGTCGATGTGGCTTTATCTATTGATTCGATATCTAACAACGGTCAAAACATGCGATATTTTATCGTTATTTGTAGTCATATCTGCCTGACTCAATATGAATATATATGCTTCTGTACAAAGAAAATTCTAGTAATTACTACAAAAATATGGCAAATTGCAGTTACGTAGCCGTACGGTTTGAATACATTTGGTAGTGGACTTATGGCTTGATTAGTATTAGCGAGTTGTTGATTTCTATGTAAAATATTACTCAGTTATTAGAGATTCGCTTAATCGTTTCAATCAGCCACACCAACCCTGTAGTCAATCGATACTGCTCACAAAAAGTTGAATGCTATCGGCATGATAAGTATTTAATATTATAACCGCCTGTTTTATCCACTGGTCTACTGAACATTCATCTCAGATATTAAGTGATAGGATAAATGTCGCAGTAATTGAGACAGCTTACGCCTTGCAACTATGCTGATACACATACCATCGGTAATAAGCATAAGCAAACCGTCAATATTACTGATAAACCAAGCGGATAACTACAGACAACTACAGTCCATTCTTAGTGGCTAAGCGCGTATGAGACTTAACGGATATACATGAGTCGATGTAGATAATTTAACTGCTTAACTTAAATAAGTAAGTTAACCAGTTAGCTTACTCCTAGCATACAGAGCCACTTTGAGACAGTACTAGGAATATACATATGGAAGGTTTAGTTAACTTAGTAAACGGAATTATCTGGAGCCCCGCACTGATCTATCTGTGCTTGGGCGCGGGCCTATTTTATTCCATTATGACGCGCTTCGTACAAGTGCGTCTGTTCGGTGAAATGATCAAATTACTCTTTACTGGTAAATCTAGTGATCAAGGTATTTCATCATTTCAGGCACTTGCCGTATCACTTGCAGGACGCGTGGGTATGGGTAACATCGCTGGGGTAGCTGCGGCTATCGGCTTCGGTGGCCCAGGTGCCGTATTTTGGATGTGGGTCGTGGCCTTCTTAGGCGCATCGACTGCTTATGTTGAGTCTACGCTCGCACAGATTTATAAAGAAAAAGACGTCATCACTGGCGAATATCGCGGTGGCCCAGCTTACTATTTTGAGCGCGCACTTGGCCAAAAATGGTATGGCATCCTCTTTGCAATCTCATCTATCCTCGCTTGTGGTATATTTTTACCAGGTGTACAGGCAAACGGCGTTATCAATGCTTTCGCACAGGTAATGGGCGAAGGGTCTGTTATGAGCATTGGCGCCTTAGAAGTTGGCTCAATGCGTCTAGTAGCCTTAGCCATTATCCTTGTGGTATTAGGTATTATCATCTTTGGTGGTATCAAGCGTATCGCAACGTTTACCGAGTATGCCGTTCCTTTTATGGCATTGGGCTATATCGTTCTTGCACTAATCATCATGTTTACTAACTTTGATATGATTCCACAAGTATTCGGTCTAATCGTTAGCGATGCATTTACTGCTCAAGCAGGTTTTGGTGCAGCGATTGGTTGGGGCGTAAAACGTGGTATTTACTCAAATGAAGCAGGTCAAGGTACAGGTCCTCATGCTGCTGCTGCTGCTGAAGTTGAGCACCCATCACAGCAGGGTTTGGTTCAGGCATTCTCAGTATATGTCGATACCCTATTAGTATGTTCTGCTACTGCCTTCATGATCCTAACAATGGGTACTTATAACATTCAAGGAACATTACCAGACGGTCAGTTCATCGTACAGAATGTCGCTGCTACCACTGAAATCAACGCCCCTGCATTCACGCAAATGGCGATGGAATCTGTTTATGGTGGTTTTGGTAACACCTTTATCGCTATTGCTGTCTTCTTCTTTGCCTTTACCACTATCTTGGCTTACTACTACATCGCTGAAGTGAACGTTGCTTATCTAACGCGCTTTGTTGGTCGCAGTGCCAACAAGACTGGTCTATTCTTAGTCAAAATCTTAATCATGGTGATGGTTGCTTACGGCGGCCTAAACTCAGCTGGCTACATTTGGGCTATTGGTGATATTGGTGTTGGGCTTATGGCTTGGTTGAACATCGTTGGTATTTTGGTCATCTTCATTGTGGCTCGTCCAACACTTACCATGCTAAAAGACTATGAAGCACAGCGTAAAGCAGGTGTTGAGCGCTACAGTTTTGATCCTGCAAAATTCGGCATCAAAAACGCCCCTTATTGGGAAGAGCGTCATCTAAAAGAGCAACAAAGAATGGCAGCAGATCCACTACGTAAAGAGCATAAGTAATATTCTATAACGTAGCTATTATTCTTTAACATAATTGTTATTCAAACTTCTAAAACAAAAGCCCGAAACAATCGTTTCGGGCTTTTTTGTTTCAAACCTTTGCATTCATAAGCCTTCAATAGATATCTTACATAAGTCATCATTACTCTTTAAACTTGCATTAGTGTGAACCAATGAGAGGCTCATTTATCTTACTCTCCATTACATTGAACCGTTTTCATGCGACTGACTTATATCAATGCTATGGTAAACATTAGGTATCCCCCAAACGCAAAAAAGCCCAGCTCAATAGCTAGGCTTCTTCGACGTCATTATTTAAATAATTAATCATCAATAAAGAGGCTATAGAAACAACTTACTCAGGCATCAATACTGCATCGATAGTGTGAACCACGCCGTTCGTTGCCATGATATCTGTACCAGTAATATTAGCCGTGTTACCAGTCGCATCAGTGATGACATTAGCATCGCTAATATTGATAGTAGCACCATTTACAGTAGCAACATCAGTACCATAAGGAATGTCAGCTGCCATAACAATCATAGGTACTACGTGATACGGAAGTACTTTTTTCAGTAGATCTGTATCGGCTAATAGCTCTTCTTTAGTAACGCCTAGCTTCTCTAACACAGGAGCAAATGCATCATCAGTTGGTGCAAATACCGTATAAGTCCCAGCATCCATCATCATTGTATCTAAGCCAGCAGCTTGTAATGCAGCCGTTAGAATCGTTAGATTTTCGTTGCCAGCTGCTATTTCAGCAATGCTTTGCGTCGCAGCAGTATCGGCCATTGGATCGGCTTCAGTCATTGGCTCAACTTCGGCAACAGGCTCTACAACCACTTCTTCAGTAGTCACTTCAGGCTCAACAGGATCAGTAACTGCTTCTTTATCATTACAAGCGGCTAATGACATGGCAGCTGTAACGACAGCAATAGAAAGTAAGTTTTTCTTCAACATAAGTATTTCCTTATAAAGAGATGGTCTGTTAAGTGACTTGTTTGACAAATAACTTAACCCAGTTAATGTATATAACAGCGAACCACTTATCTGTTGCAAATGATAGCAACTAAACAATAGTAATAATGTCGCCTCTGCTATACCAATAACTATAATTTTAACTGATTAATTTCGGATTAATGCTTACTTAGGTAGCAACACTGTATCGATCACGTGTACAACTCCATTGTTCGCTTGTATATTCGCGGTCACGATATTAGAGGTACGATTTCTCTCGTCGGTAATTTGTTTTTTATCGTCAAATGTGATGCTGCTGCCTTCTAGCATCTCTTGACTGCCTGCCATAATTTCAGAGGCAAAGACGCGATCGTCTTCAATCACATGATAGGTGAGCACCTTCGTCAACAACGGCTTATCTTGTAATAGCTGTTCTTTACTTATATCAAGTTCAGCTAATAATTTAGCAAAAGCGGCATTGTTTGGTGCAAAGACGGTAAGGTCAGCATCTTCATCAGCGAGGGCATCAGCCAATCCTGCTGCTACCACCGCTTCTTTGAGGATACTGAGATCCTCTGTGGCAACGGCCAGATCCACTATAGACTTGTCAGTAGGTAACAGTACGTCGTCAATGAGGTGAATGACGCCATTAGTGGCCAATACATCTGTTTTGACAATTTCAGAGGTATCCCCACTTGCATCCATAATGACATTGGCATCACTAATAGAGAATGCTTGACCATTGATTGTTTCGATACTGTCGCCATAAGGAATGTCAGCAGCTTTGACTGTCATATTGGGAATAACATGATAAGTTAAGACCATGGTTAATAGCTCTTTGTCAGCCAATAACTCTTCTGATGTCACATCAAGCTCTTCCAATAATTCAGCGAATGCAGCATCAGTAGGTGCAAATACAGTAAATTCGTCCTCTGATGACATCAAAACTTTATCAAGTCCAGATGCCTTTAACGCAGCGTTAAGAATGGTTAAATCTTTATTTTCAGCAGCAATTTCTGCAATATTTTGTGTTGGCGCTTCTACAACAACTGAAAAATCATTGTCGTCGTCATTACAAGCGGCTAGCGGCAAAACGGTCATGGCAAGCGCCAGAGATAATAGGGTTCTTTTTAGCATGAGTATATCCTTATGTATGAGTCCAAATGGACCATCTACTTTGTCAGTAGCATCCGTCGAATGATTTAAATTGTTAAATGATCAAAGCTTTCAACAAGAAACAAAGATGACTGTCGTTTATTGTCGTAGTGTTAAACAATAATGATGACACGCTTAAAAAATAGCTCAAACATTCTAAATGCCAGCAGTGTCATCTAAAGGAGCTTCATCTAAAACCGTTAGCAATTAAAATAGCGTGTATTTAACAATCATGTCATCAAAGACGGTAGCTGGTACTCATACCAACTGCATCATACAAAGTAATAGGGATATAATTCTTTAGCTGTAATTTTGAGATCAATCTTATTTGGGCAGTAATACTCTATCGATAACATGTACTACGCCGTTATTAGCAGCAATATCGGTTTTTATGATATTGGTAGTACGACCATTTTCATCCATCAATTTGCCCTGATTGGTGACCATCAGAGTATCTTTACTGAACATAGTAATATTGCCCGGTTTAACGTCTTTCGCATATACTGGCGCAGCACCGTTAATCACGTGATAGCCTAAAATCTTAGTCAATAGTGGCTTGTTGGCAAATAGTTGTGCTTTGCTCATGCCTGTTTCTTGCAGGGCTTGTACAAATGCGGCATTGGTCGGCGCAAATATTGTATAGTTTGCATTCGGGTTAGACAAAGCACCCGCCAAATCTGCCGCTACGACGGCTTCGACCAGTAGCGAGAAGTCAGGATTACTTTGGGCAACTTGTACCACGTTCATTTTCGCCATAGATTGACTGTGCATAGGCGCTTTCATGGCTGCGCTTTTGCTTGGCATCATATTATTACAAGCGCTTAAACCAGCGATTGAGAGTGCTAATGTACCGATGGTAGCAATTTTAGTAAGCTTCATAACATTATCCTTAATGATTAAGTATTTATTGACTGTTCTATAACTGTCTTGCAGATTAGATCGTCTTCCCTTATAGCAAATACTAGCGCTAATAATAGTGGTAAATGTTAGATGTCACTAATACAACTATTAACATTTACTAGTAAGTTTTGCTTATGAAACATCAATCCTTCTGAAATTAAATTAACATATAACTAAGCTTTATCAATTCCTCTTTACGCAACTTTTTGTAGTACAGGTGTAAACTCTGTCTGACTTTTAAGCACAATCGTTGTGCTTTCATTTATAGAAACAAAGCTTTATGTAATCTTTAAGCGAAATGATATTCATTTGTTCCTAATCGCTTAATGGCATAAACTTTGAACATCATGCTCACTCAATCAACAGGCAGATTTTTTGTCTAGCATATTGCCAAAGAGGAATAAGTACTGTCCCACGTGAGGTATAATTTTCATGCTAGAATAATGCGGATTTGCCCACGCCTTTTATGAATGTTGCACGCTATTTATTATTCTTATTACTTCCCCTTTTATAACATTGACGATATAAGCAGCGCTCCTATGACTCAAACGATGACTTCTCAATCTGCTCCTACTTCTAGTCCATCATCCGCTGATGACTTTATTTTAACGCCACCTGCCGTGTTTCCTTATAAAGAGCAGCAATTGACGGCACGTGCACGTATCACCGAGCAAATGGCATCACGCATCTTGATGTTAGATGGGGCGATGGGTACACAGATTCAGACCTATAAATTAGAAGAAGCAGATTATCGTGGTGAGCGTTTTGCCGATATCAGTCAAGACGTACGCGGCAACAATGATTTATTGGTACTGACACAGCCGCACATGATTAAAGACATTCATCACGATCATCTGCTAGCTGGTGCCGATATCATCGAGACCAATACCTTTAACGGTACGCGTCTGTCGATGGCTGACTACGATATGCAGTATCTAGTGCCTGAGCTGAATAAGACAGCCGCCAAGATTGCACGCGAAGCGGCGGATGAATTTACGGCAAAAACACCTGAGAAACCGCGTTTTGTCGCTGGTGTCGTAGGGCCAACTTCACGCACGTGCTCGCTATCACCGGACGTCAATGACCCAGCTTTTCGTAACATTACCTTTGACGAATTGGTACTAAATTACCGTGAAGCGACTTTATGCCTGATAGAAGGTGGTGTTGATCTCATCCTCATCGAAACAATATTTGATACGCTCAATGCCAAAGCTGCAATCTTTGCCATCACAGGCGTGTTTGATGATATTGGTTTTGAATTACCAATTATGATTTCGGGTACCATTACCGATGCCTCAGGTCGAACGCTATCAGGTCAAACCGCCGAAGCCTTTTATAACTCAATTCGCCATGCCAAGCCATTATCGGTTGGCTTTAACTGCGCATTAGGCGCTGATGCGCTGCGTCCGCATATCCAAACGCTGTCGAACATTGCTAATACCTATGTATCAGCGCATCCGAACGCAGGTCTGCCCAACGAGTTTGGTGAATATGATGAAACAGCCGAACAAACCGCTGCCCTACTCGAAGGCTTTGCCAAAGCGGGTATTTTAAACATCGTTGGTGGCTGTTGTGGTACGACGCCTGAGCATATCCGTCAAATCGCTAAAATGGTGGCAAATTATCCACCGCGCGTCGTTCCAGATATCCCACCTGCCTGCCGTTTATCGGGGCTTGAGCCATTTACTATTAATTCTGATAGCTTATTTGTCAACGTCGGTGAACGTACCAACGTGACAGGCTCTAAAAAGTTTTTACGCTTGATTAAAACCGAAGCCTATACCGAAGCACTCGATGTGGCGCGAGATCAGGTCGAAGGCGGCGCGCAAATCGTCGATATCAATATGGACGAAGGCATGCTCGACTCCAAGCAAGCGATGATTCATTTCGTCAACTTGGTGTCTGGTGAGCCTGATATCAGCCGCGTACCGCTGATGATTGACTCGTCTAAATGGGATATCATCGAAGAAGGTCTTAAGCGTATCCAAGGCAAGTCCGTCGTCAACTCTATCTCATTAAAAGAAGGTCATGCTGAGTTCGTTGAGCGTGCCAAACTTTGTATGCGCTACGGTGCCGCCGTTATCGTCATGGCATTTGATGAAGACGGTCAAGCCGATACTTACGAGCGTAAGATTCAGATTTGTCAGCGCAGCTATGATGTGTTGGTCAATGAAGTTGGTTTCCCATCAGAAGACATTATCTTTGACCCGAACATTTTTGCGGTCGCCACCGGTATCACTGAGCACAATAACTACGGTGCTGATTTCATTAACGCCACTAAATGGATTACTGAAAACCTACCCAATGCCATGGTATCGGGCGGTGTGTCTAACGTGTCGTTTAGTTTCCGTGGTAACCCGATTCGTGAAGCCATCAACTCGGTGTTTTTATTCCATGCGATTACCAATGGCCTGACGATGGGTATCGTCAATCCTGCCATGCTTGAGTTATATGATGATATTCCAAAGGAAGCTCGTGACGCCATCGAAGATGTGATGCTCAATCGGAACCAAGGTGAGAGCGGTCAAGACGCCACCGAACGTCTGATGACTGTGGCTGAGAACTACCAAAACGGTGGTAAGAAAAAAGACAGCACCGTTGATATGAGCTGGCGCGAAGGCACGGTAGAAGAACGCATCGCCCATGCACTGGTCAAAGGCATCACTACCTTTATAGAGGCCGATACCAAAGAAGCATGGGAGAAATACCCCAAGCCGCTAGAAGTCATCGAAGGGCCATTGATGGACGGGATGAACATCGTCGGCGACTTATTTGGTGCCGGTAAAATGTTTTTACCACAAGTGGTGAAATCTGCGCGAGTGATGAAACAATCCGTTGCATGGCTAAATCCGTATATCGAAGCAGAAAAAGTCGAGGGTGAAAAGAAAGGCAAAATCCTCATGGCGACCGTCAAAGGCGATGTCCATGATATCGGTAAAAACATCGTCGGCGTGGTGCTAGGCTGTAACGGTTATGATATCGTCGATCTAGGCGTCATGGTGCCGTGTGAAAAAATCCTCGATACCGCTATCGCAGAAGAAGTCGATATCATTGGCTTATCAGGTCTGATTACCCCAAGTCTCGATGAGATGGTCTATGTCGCCAAGCAAATGCAAGAGCGCGGCATGACGTTACCCTTGATGATTGGCGGTGCAACGACCTCCAAAGCGCATACCGCGGTCAAAGTCGAGCCACAATACCAAAATGATGCCGTCATCTATGTATCTGATGCCTCACGCTCAGTCGGTGTAGTCACCAAACTGCTCTCCAAAGAACACCGTCAAGCGCTTATCGATGAAACTCGCGAAGAGTATGTCAAGGTACGTGAACGCCTTGCTAAGCGTCAACCAAAGGCGGCGAAGGTCACGTATGCCGAATCGGTCAAAATTGGCTTTCAGTATGATTGGGAAAACTATGTGCCACCAGTCCCCAATAAGCTGGGGCAAGTGATATTTGATGACTATCCAATCGCTAACTTGCTGCCTTATATCGACTGGACACCATTCTTTATCTCTTGGGGTCTGGTCGGTAAGTATCCGAAAATATTGCAAGATGATGTAGTCGGCGAAGCGGCACGCGATTTGTTCGATAATGCCAATGAGCTGATGCAAAAGATGATTGATGAAAAATTAATCGTCGCCAAAGGGGTGTTCAAACTTATGCCAGCTCGCCGTACGGGTGCCGATACCGTTACTGTCTATGACCGTACTACTAAAGGCGGCGCAGCAGAATATCAATTCGAGCACTTACGTCAGCAAAGCGACAAGGCCAGCGGCAAGCCTAACTTTAGCTTGGCAGACTTTATCTCACCATCTAACACCCACACTGACCACTTGGGCGGCTTTACCGTCTCTATCGTCGGTACAGAAGCACTGGCTGAAAAGTACAAAGCAGCAGGTGATGACTATAATGCCATCATGGTGCAGGCATTGTCTGATCGCTTAGCTGAAGCCTTTGCTGAGCATCTGCATGAGCTCATCCGTAAAGAGTATTGGGGCTATCAACCGACTGAATCACTCACTAATGATGAGATGATCAAAGAGAAATACGTGGGTATCCGCCCTGCGCCTGGCTACCCTGCCTGCCCTGAGCATACCGAAAAAGGCAAATTGTTTGATTGGCTCGGTACGGTAGATGCGATTGGTACAACGCTAACCGAAAGCTATGCGATGTGGCCTGCGTCATCGGTCAGCGGATTCTATTACTCGCATCCTGACAGTGAGTATTTCAACGTCGGTAAGATAAGCCGTGATCAGTTAGAGAGTTATGCTGAGCGTAAAGGCTGGGATATGAAGACTGCTGAGAAGTGGTTAAATCCGAATTTATAGGAACTTGAAACTCAGTTAACGCTTAAACAATTTATAGTTATTTTTTGGCTTACTTATTTAATAATAAGTAAGCCATTTTTTATAGCATTCTATTTTGCCTACCATCAACAAACTTATCGCTACGTTCATAGAAAAATACTTTTATCATTTACTGATAAAAACCATGCTAGATTATTGTCTACTTTATTATTTTGAGACAGACTATGAATCAGATTGCATTACTTTCTAGTTGGATTGGCAAAACGTTTGCAATCTGGGCATTAGTCAGTGCTGTTTTGGGATTTATTTTTCCTGAATTCTTTGCCTCATTGGCTTTTTTGATTGTTCCCATACTTGGCATCATTATGTTTGGGATGGGCATGACGCTCAAAACCGAAGATTTTCTAGAAATTGTCAAACGCCCCAAACCTGTACTGGTAGGTCTGTTAGCGCAGTTCACGCTAATGCCTTTCATTGCTTACTTATTGACAGTAATTTTCAACCTTGATCCTTTAATAGCGGTCGGTGTTATCTTGGTTGGCTGTTGCCCTGGCGGTACCTCTAGTAATGTGATTACGTTCTTAGCCAAAGGTGATGTGGCATTGAGTGTGGCAATTACCTCTATCTCTACCCTACTTGCGCCTTTTTTAACCCCTATTCTGCTCAGTGTTTTTGCGGGTCAGCTGATTGATATCGATTTGGCTAGTATGATGATAACCATCACAAAAATCGTCATCTTGCCCATATTACTAGGTATTATCTTTCATAAGTTTTTGGGTAAAAAGATTGAGTTCGTCACTGAGGTATTACCGATGGTGTCGGTATTGGGCATCTCTATCATTATAGCGGCAGTGGTGGCAGTGTCTAAAGCGACTATTTTAGATAGTGGCGCTATCGTATTTATAGTGGTTGCCTTACATAATATGACAGGTTATACCTTGGGATATGTAATCGCCCGCTTGTCTGGCTTTACGGAGAGACAACGCCGCGCGATCATGATAGAAGTGGGCATGCAAAACTCTGGTCTGGGCGCTGCCCTTGCGGCAACTTACTTTAACCCTGTCGCGGCCTTACCTAGTGCAATATTTAGTGTATGGCATAACTTTAGTGGTGCGTTGGTTGCGAATATTTTTGCGAAGAGAGATGCTAAGTAATCAAAGGCTTTATTAGTTATGCGTGCTTTAATATTGAGTAAGAAAATTGTGAAATGAAAATGACTAAGAAACGGTTAAATTTGAATTTGTAGGATTTTTTACTCTCTGTTAGAATAAACGAGTGGAGAATGAAGCTGGTTTGTTAAGTTTGCTAAATAACTGCATAAGCAAGTTTGTGCAGTGCTTACTAGAAAGCTAGTAAGTTGGTTAAATACCATAGATAATTGACGTTGTCAATCTATTTATGATATAAACTATTATTAATATTGTTAGATTCTGCATGGTGTATATCCCCATAAGATGTTTAATATGTATTATTATACTTATTCCTGTCTTGATAAGGGGTGTCACTCTTTATAGTGACGTTTGGAACTTAACTTACCCACTACTAAGTAGTGTTAAAAAGCGAAGCCCCGTACAGGTTCGTTCTCCACACCTTATAACTATGGTTCTATATTAGTGAAAAAAACTGAATGGTTTAGAGTTAGAAGGTACCCTCATATTGGGTATCCCATTACTACAGCAAACAAGAAACAAGTATCTAGTTACATAAAAGATAGTAACCAGATCTCTAAACACTCATTTCTCCCATTTATCCATAAGCAAATTTTCTCTAGAAAACTCAGAAAGAAGTATGATAATTTTGGAAACGTAAAGTTTAATAGAGAACGTCAACAGTTAGACCCTAAAATTAGAGACATTTATTACGCTAGCCATTTGGACTCTAATATTTATTCATACTACTCATCCTTGTTGATGAAAAAATATGAAATACTATTAAAAGATAAAGGACTAAATGAAGTAGTCACTGCCTATAGAAAAATTCCCTTCGATGAATATAGAAATAAATGTAATATCGATTTTGCTAATGATGTTTTTAATTATATTAGAAACAACTCAAATAGAGAGCTAGTTGCTATTGCTGTAGATGTCACTGGATTTTTCGATAACTTAGATCATAAAATACTTAAAAAATCTTGGTGCAAAGTTTTGAATGTTAATACTCTGCCAAATGACCATTATAATGTATTCAAAAATATAACTAAATTTTCATATATTGAAGAACTACACTTATTTAACTTATTTCAAGATCAGATAATTACTGAGTCAAAGTCAGGTTTAATTAATAAAAAACATATAAAATCTTTAAAATACATGAAGGCTCAAGGTGCAATTTCATTTTGTGAAAAAAACGATATTCATAAAATTCGTGCTAAGGGCCTTATAAGGCAGCATAAACGTGATAAAAACAATCATTTAAAAGGTTATGGTATCTGTCAAGGATCGCCTATCAGTGCTACATTAGCAAATATTTATATGCTAGATTTTGATGAGGCAGTAAATAGAAATGTTCTTTGTTTGAATGGCTTATATCGGAGATATTCTGATGATGCAGTTATTGTTTGTGAAAGAAGACACAAAAGTTATATGATTGATTTTTTGGAAAAATCTATTATTAAAATTTCAAAACTAGAAATACAACCCTCTAAGACTCAGGTTTTTCAATTTAATCACGATGGAAATAGGTTAACTTGTCTACAAGAGTTTGAAGGATCAATAAACCAAAATAGTAGCAATAGAAACTTTGAATATTTAGGCTTTAGTTTTGATGGTGAATATACCTACTTGAAAACAAGTTCTCTAGCTAGTTACTATAGAAAAATGAAAGCCGGAGTTAGGCGTAGAGGGTATTTTAAGTCTAGGATTCGAAATAAATCTAGAGGTGAAATTTTTAAAAGACAATTATACAAACAGTACTCTTATATAGGCTCAAATCGTTCAAAAAAATACCAACGAGTGTCTGGAACGACTAACCAGTGGAGGCAAACATCTAGTTATAACTGGGGCAACTTTATTACGTATGCGAAACTAGCTAGTAGAACGCTTGATAAAAATAAGATTGACTCGCAAATTAAAAATCATTGGAAAAATTTGAATACTGAAATCAATAAATATTAAGTATGTTTAGTGTCAGTATTTCTGTTGTATTTTTCTTAGTTAACTTTAACCTTCCCTCGCCGACACTTCTCAGAACAATAAATCACCTGCTCCCAGTCTTTTTCCCACTTCTTACGCCACGTAAACGGACGCTGGCAGACGGGGCAGGTTTTTTGCGGTAGGTTTACCTTTTTATGTGCCATCGTCTGCTCCCTTGTGCCGTATATCTAATATCTACAGTTAATGTTTACTGCCTATTTATCTTCTTTTTGATGATCCAGCCCTTCATATTTTTTCACCCGTCGGCATTGGTCTGAGCAATAGACCATGCTCTCCCAGTTTTTATCCAGCTTTTTAGTCCAGCTAAACTCGCGCTCGCAGACAGGGCAGAGTTTTTTGCGGACGTTCTTTTTTTTGTGCGCCATAATTTTCTCATTGGTTTGATATAGTCGATTCACTACCATCGGATACGGTGTCAGGCTTGCTTAACCTACTGTTTGTAGCAACTTTACTCGCCGTCATTGTACCCAAAGTAGCTGTTGCCGACTATATTACCACTGTCTCTTAATCATAAGACCTATTTATAGTGCTATTCATAAGTGATGTTCATAAGTGCAAGTCATCAGCATTGCTCATAAGCATTAATAATCAAGCATTAGTTGTTAATCGTCAGCTATTAATCGATAGTGATTAATCATAGTCATCAAAGATTTTATTAAGTCTGTTGAGGCTATTGACGATTAGCTTGCCTGATTGATCGGTACTGCTATCGATGAGTAATTTTTCATCCATACGCATCGTCAGCGGTGCAAGCGCCTCTTTCAATGCGTTTGCCATAAGCACAGTCTGCTGAGTGATGTCAGGCGCATCGCTATCTACGTTTTGATGCTCTTCATTCTTAATCAGGCTTTCAGTCAGACTACTAGATAGACTATTGGCCATTTTCTGTGCCAGTTGTTCAACGGCATTGACCAGCTGCACCATCAGTGCTTTTTGCACCTCTTGGTTTTGCTTGAGATACTCACCTTCTGCCTTTTCAGCATTATGATCATGTTTATATATTTGCATCAGCTGATTCAGACTTTTCTCAAAGCCATTATCAATGCTATCGCTGACGACTTTGGCATTATTGACCACGCTATCGGCAAGGATTTTCTGTGCTTCTAATTGAGCGTTTAACTGGGCATCGAGCTGCGCTTGTTCTCCTGCTTCTCGTAAGCGAGCGATTTGTTCAGGATCATTTTTCGTTAAGTATGTCTCAAACTGGCTACTAATGGCATTGAAGCCACTGGCCAAGTCGACCAACTGGGCGACGATACGCGCGCCCGTATCACCATCTTCCCCGCCCATGGCTTTGTTACGCAAGAAGTCGGCTTTGATTTGTGCCCAACGCTGCATTTCTTCTTCGGTTAACACACCGCGCATCTCGCCAAGCTTGAGCAGATTACTCTCTGCGCCTTGGGTCAATAGCTGTGACTCGCCCAGATAGTGATCATCTATCAGCTGGTTCAGCTCGCTCTTATTCATGACCGCCGACAGCTTTTCGGTCATCTTATTCATATTACGATAACTGCCTTGCAGCTTAAATATCGGCTCAACGCGGTACTTGTCATCTTGCGAGGCAGAGGCAATATACGCTTGGTTGACGTCTAAAATGACCTCTTGCACCCTAAACATATGACGCAAGATCGCGACAATCTCATTAATCTCTGAAGTGCTATACGGATACGTCAAATCACCGCTTTGGGCTTGTGCAAGATTTGCATTGTCCGCTTTCGCCATTTTGATGAGACGATGGACATCCGCTAGGTCGCGGTTGGCCAGTGGCGCGAGAACGGTGTTAGAAGTGAGCGAGTTTTCGATATAACTGAGCGCAAACACTTCTTCCATGCCGCTCATGATATCGCCTAAGTTGTAGATATCGGCACGGTTGGCGAGCATGTCTGGCACTTTGAAGGCTTCGCCGCTCTCGGTATACGGGTTACCCGCCATGACCACGCAGAACTTTTTGCCACGCATGTCATAGGTTTTCGTTTTGCCTTGCCAGACGCCATCGATACGGCGCGTACCATCACCGAGTGAGATAAATTTCTGTAAAAATTCCGCATGCGTATGCTGAATATCATCGAGATAAAGCATGACGTTGTTGCCCATCTCAAAGGCTAAGTTGATTTTATTCAGCTCTTCTCGGGCGGTGGCATTGGGCGCTTTTTCGGGATCTAATGAGGTGACGTCATGACCAAGTGACGGACAGTTAATCTTCATAAAGATAAGGCCGAGACGGTTTGCCACATATTCCATCAAGGTAGTTTTACCATACCCTGGTGGCGATATCATCATGAGAATACCCATCAAATCGGTACGCTTATCTTCACCGACCGTACCCATCTGTTTGGCGAGGTTGTCACCGATGAGAGGCAGGTAGCTCTCGTTAATCAGACGGTTACGCACAAATGAGGATAGTGGACGCGGCATAAACTCGTCCAGTCGCAATGTCTCTTTTGAATCATGCAGAATCTCTGAGCGCATGGCCAAATAACGTCTATAGGCAGGAATGACTTGGGTATCATGATGATGCAGACGATTTAAGAAGTCATCGACGGCAAAGGTTAAGGTCTGCTGATGAATACGCGGATGCTCACCTAGTAGATGATTCACTTGTATTTCAAGCGATACTTTACCCGTGCTACGCTCAAAGCTTTGCACTTGATTGAGCGGATTATTAATACTGGTCAATGATGTCGTCGATGAAACTGGCGACGAGGTGATTGAGGAAAATGATAAAGCAGATGGCGTGGTACTTGCGCTTGTACTGTTTAAACCTTGATTGCTCAATCCTTTAGCACTTAGCCCTTTATTGAAGCTCGCGCCTGAATCAATCAATCGCTGCACCAAAGCTTCACGTTGAGCATCGTTCAATTGAGTGAGTAAAACCGCAATCGCCTCCGGCACATAATGACGGCCACTTTCTAATTGCTGCTTGCGTAACGCATCTTTTTCTTCAATTTCAGCAAGCTGTGCTTCACTGAGTTCGCCGTCTTCATTGGTGCCATCATCAGCTGCATTAGCCAATGCTGTACTAGCGTAGGTTTTATCAAGCAATGCATGGAACCATGTTGCCAATAGCTCATAGGCTGATTTGGGCTGGAATCCAAGCTTGCCAATTGAAGACTGTAATTGGTCAAAACTGGCCGTCGCTTGCGTGCTGCCTGAGGCACTATTTAGCGTTTGGCTTAGCTGCTCACACAACTGCTGCGCTTGTTGGCTAGTTTGCCAGTTTATTGTGTTAGATGCGACAGTATTCGATTCAGCTGACTGTCCCATGACGCTCACCAAGTATTCGCAGGCAAGCTGGATATAGCTTGGTTTGAAGATGTTGGCGCCTTTATCAACGCTGCCATCTTTATCGATGCTAGCACCTTTATCAACGCCAATACCGTCATCATTATGAGCGGCGACAAAGTCACGCATCACTTTGCTCATATCTTCGACTAGTAAAGACTTAGCCGTATCACTGCCCAAAGCACGGCGCAGTTGCTCGGCGGTCGCAGCTCTATCCGTCCAGTTGCTCGCGCGCGTCAGCACGGATTCATTTAACCAAGCGTCATAGCCAAATTGGCGCAAGCTGTCTAAGCCCAGCGCTTGTACGATATTGAGCTGCCAATAAAACAATTGCGCCAATGCACGTACTTGCGGGGTATAAATCAGCAACCCTGCCTCGCGCAAAGTCGGTAATATTTGCATCAGTAATAACGTAGCATCATGATCATGAATGCCTTTGTCATAGCCGAGCTGATAGCGAGGGGTGGCGTAAGCTTTGACCAGTTTGGACAATGGGCTGTCATTATCAATATCGCCATTAACATCTAGGGTAATGACTGTCGCATCGTATGCTTGATATAGATGCGCTTCAGTCAAACCCTCTTGGCTGTTTTTGGCATTCTCGATAATGCTATAGGCCAAATACTCGGCGCGGTAAACGGCATCCGACTCAGAAGCGATATTCATGTCCCAATACGGGCGCAAAGCGTTCAGCTCAGCATTATTAAGTACTTCATAATAGTCTGTGCCCGTGAGATGCAGATTTAAAACACGGTTACCATCTGACTGCTGACGACTCAATAAAGTCAAATCAAGTGGCTGAGTATTGACCGAAAAACGATGCTTGCCCAGTTTGATAATCTGACCACCATCTTCAAACAAGTCCGACTTGTCTTTTAGACTCTTATAACTCTCGATTTGAATGGCTTTTAGACGGGCGTCGATGTCATCGGCTTTGACGCTAAAGCCCATCGCTTGCAGCTCTTTTGCGATGTTGCGGACTTTCTGTACTAGACCATCAGCTGCAAAGTATGTATTGAGAGCTTCCTCTTCTGTAAAGCCTGTGACGCCAGTGCTTTGCGTGCGTTTTTTAATACTTTCAAGCATTCGCAGCGCGCCATCACCTAAGTTTTGCGCTTTACGGTTACGAGCATCAAGCAATTGCTGCTTGTGATTTTCAAAGGTCTCGTAAATCTCTTCACGCTTACTGATGATGTCGGCTAAAAACTGATCGCCACTATTGGTCTCTGGGTCAGCGAATTGACTCTCCAATTCTTCTAGCTGCACCAATAGCTTAGCCATTTGCTCATCTGATTTCTCAGGGGTATTGGCAATAGATAACGCATTGGCAATGGACTGACCAAACAGCTTAAACTGCGCGCCAAATTGCGCCACGGCCTCGGCAGAGCCTAGATTTTTGCGTTTATGATTGAGCTTGGCTTTGCTCTGGTTTAGGCTGGCATAAATGGTCGATATATCATCGATAATTTGCGTACGTACCGTGGCATCGGCTACATCTAGCGTACCTAATAGCTCGGTTAATAAATCTAACCCTTGCGCTGTTTCATCAATTTTATCCAATACGGGTTTTAGTTCAGCATTGGTTTCAGCGGTATTTAAACGCTCACTGACATCGACCAATATACCTTCGTAACTCGAAAGCGCTTCTTCCCCACTTAAAAATAGCACGGTCTTTTCAGCCAGCTCGCTTTCGGCTTCTTCTAACTGTGTCTGTAATGCTTGTAACTTGTCAGCATCCAGATAACGCAAATCTTCTAAGCTGACCAAACGGCCTTTTTGGCGTCTTAACGCTGACAACTGATCGACATAATCACTGGCAGACTCAAAGCTAGTGACGCGTATCTGCCGCAAAATCTCACTTTGCTGCGTATCAGCATCGGCTAGCGCAGTTTGGGTTTGCTTTTGGATACTTTGTACTTTGGCGAACTCATCAATGACTAGCTCAGCCGTGGCCGTCACTTCTTTAATACTACTGGCGACTTCGCTCAGCTCAGGCTCAGACAACCAGTAATAGCTGTCAAAGAGTCGGCTGGTATTATTGGTAAGCTCTTCATAGAGCTTCTGTGACACGCTTTGATTGTCAATGAGGCGGGTAATGCTATAAAGATCTGAGATACCGCGCACCAATTCTTTATTGCCAATCTTGCCATAAAAACTCGTGCTCTCTGGCAGCTCGCTCACATACTCATGCGAGGCGTAAGGCGTATGCCATATCTGCATCGGATGAATACGAGACGGCTCGCTTTGGTCACTAAACAGCACCAAGCGGCCATTCTCTGCCAAAGCCATACCGTTGCAATAGATAGGGTTTGCCAATTGCTTTTTAATCAAATTATAAGGAAACAGCCCCGTAACGCCCAAGTCTCTGTCGTAAAATAAGAATAGAACATCTTCCCCATTTGGCGAGACAATTTTACGCTTAAACCGTAAGTCAGTAGCGCCAACATTATTGGCCTCGAACAGCTTATACTCACCCGTCTGTAGATAATAACCACCCGGAAACATGATGCCGTGGTCTTCTGGTAGCTGAACACACGACTGTCCAATCGCATCCAAACGCAGCACCGTTTCGGTCAAAGTGTTATAAACGAAATAACGGTAGTCATCTTCACGATAAGGCAATATTTTGAGCAGTATTAAACTGCCCACTTTGGCATACGCAATCTCGGCATCGGTAAGCGACTGGGTACGGTCATTGACCGGTTCACTATAAATACCTTGCCCTGACTGCGTATTGTCCTCAATCTTAATGGTCAAATCACCACCGACCGTTTCCACAAATATCGTATCCAAGATATTCATATGGGGATATTTACCATTCACCATTTGATCGCGTGTGGTCTCAATCCAGTCAAAATCATAAGCAGGCGGTAGCTCAATATCACGCTCGCCTCGATTGTCCACATAAGCGACTTGCGCCGACTCTGGCGTACCTTGGCTAAAATCTAACGCAAAACGGAACACTCGAATATCAGTAATGCGCTCGCCAATCTGAAACGCCAACAGCAATTTGCTGTCTTTCACCGTTATTTGAATCAGGCGCGTTTGCTTGTAATATCGATACAGCTCATTGAAGTCTTGGACAAAGGCATCTTGAGCCAAAAAAGTGCCTTTTAAATCGACCTCTTCGAGCTGATACTCTTCTTCATTACCAACTGGCTCGTTCAGGCGATATAACGACAATACGTCCTTGATATTACTTGCGCGTTTGAGCCCCATAAAAACGTTGTAGCCAAACAGTAAATAATCACCGACCTGCACCATGTCTTGTGCCACACAGTTGTACTCGGTACGAATACGAGTACGAGCAATGACTTGCATTTGGGTGCTGCCAAACTCTTCGAGACGCGCATTATTTAGTGTCAGCGTTTGCGTCTCTAAACGACCGCCTTGTTCCGTCAGACGTTTTTTGATGAGCTCATAGGCATTGCCTGAAGCAACTGCCTGATCGGTTTGGTTGGTTTGATTAGCATTATCGTTGCTGTCTGAATTTGTTGAGTTTTGCGTGTCCGCCATTGTTGCTCGTCCGTTTCTGTTTTTACTTAATAAGAGAATTTTGGGCAATAGAGAAAATAATGAAATATTAAGGCATTTGATAAAGAAGCACTTGGCTAATCTAAAAAAACGAGTGGTCACTGCTATTTTTTTAGATTAGCCAACTCATCATGATTCGTCGTTCTGAATCACCATGAGTTAGCCAAAAAAATCTGCCGCCTACACGACAGATTTTTTATTTTAGAAAATATTACTCATTCATACTGTTAGATAAAAACTTACTCACTAATATTTGCTCATTAAGGCTAGGGCGTGTCCTCATTTTAAAAATGGTGATAAAAATGAGATAAATTGCAGTCAAACAAGGAAAATAGCGCAGATAATATCGAGATATTAGTCAGCTATTTGACGCTGTTTGGCAAGATTTAGCCATTTTCAACCTATTTAGATAACTATCGATTGAATTGAGGACTCGCCCTAGACATTTAGACCCTATTAATAAGTCGTTTTATCATCATTTTTTTGGTTTGATTTCATGGCTTGACTGGCCATCACACCATTGATGATACCGCTCAATGTATCTGACTTACCTGCTAGGCCATCGATGGCTTTACCGATAGACAATGACTTGGCAAAGTTATCAAAGAAATGCGCTTCGCCGCCAACAATATCGATTTTGGCTTTCTGTAACGCCACTGCCAATACTTCAGCATTTTCTTTCGCAATTTCTTTACCAGCATCGATTGATGCCAATGCTTCTTGCAATGCTGTCTCAAGGCTCATGCGGAATTCTTCGTGCTCACGTGCCTCTTTGCTCATGCTACCCATGGCATTGAATTTCTCGACCAGACCATCTGCTTCGGCTTGGAAATGTGCACGAGTAACTTCGGCTTTTGCCAATCCAACTTCACGTTCTGCTTTGGCATTTGACTCACCGCGAGCCGCGATGACTTGAGCATCTGCCATGCCTTTTTCACGCTCAGCTCTGGCGGTAGATTCACCGCGAGCCGCGATAACCTCAGCATCTGCCATACCTTTTTCACGATCTGATTGCGCTTCAGCTTGTCCAGTCGCTTTGATAACATTGGCTTTCGCAATGCCTTCTTTTTCCAAAGACGCCGCTTTGACTTCTTGGATAGCCGCTTCAGCGAAGCCATGCGCCGACTCTTCTGCCTTGATACCTTCGGCCATTTTAATTTTGGCTTCTGAATCTTTAGCGGATGCTTCAAGATTAGCAGCGGCAAGCGTGGTGATTTCGACGGCTTTGTGCTTGGCAGACAGCTCTTCTGCTTCGGCTTTTTTCACCTGACGTACTTTGATTTCTTCCGCATCGGCTTCTGCTGCTAGCACACGTGTTTGCTTAGAACGCTCAGCTTCGCTAATTTCGCGGACTTCTTTGATACGCTCTTCTTCTTGCGCAACAGTTTTGTCCACTGCGATACGTTCACGAATGACGTTGGCAATTTCTTTTTTCTCAAGCTCAATCGCGCGTTCAGCTTCGATACGTTGCAGATCAACTTCACGCTCACGAGAGACAATTTCTAAATCACGCGCACGCGTGACTTTTTCTTCTTCGATGACGACCGCACGCAGACGATTTTGACCTGCTACTTCGATTTCACGCTGCTGATTCTCACGCTGAATGGCCAAATCCTGCTCAACCGAGATAACAGCCGTTTCAGATTTTTTACGCTCTTCTTCTTCAATCTTGCGAGTTTCAGCAGTCTCACGTGCAATCACTGACGAGATTTCACGTTGCTGTTTGGCTTCGGCATCAGCTTGTTGACGCTCAAGCTCTAGCATCGCCTCTCTGGTTTCGACATTCTTTTTCTTAACTGCCAGCTCTTCATCACGCTCAAGCTCATTGGTGATGACGTTCTGAAAGGCCGTTAATTGCGTAATCTTTTTGATACCTTCAGCATCTAAGATATTACTTGAGTCTAATGAAGATTTTGGCGTTTGTTCTAAGTAATCAATCGCCACATCTTCTAAGACATAGCCGTTCAGATCGTTACCGATTTCTTGAACGATGCTGTCACGAAACTCGCTGCGATTTTCAAACAATTTGACGAAATCAATCTGCTTACCAACTGTTTTTAAGGCTTCTGAGAACTTGGCATTAAATAGCTCGTTGACAGCGACTTTATCTGATGCACGCTCAACCCCAACCGATTTGGCGACTTTTAGCACATCTTCTTCGGTTTCATTGACGCGTAAATAAAATGCCACGGTGATATCAGCACGCATGTTGTCTGCGCAAATCAAACCTTCTTTACCGCGTCTGTCCACTTCTAACGTGATGAGCGATATGCGCATCAATTCTTTTTTGTTGATGACTGGCCAAACAAAACCACCATCAAAACGTACGGCAATTTTACTCACACCGTTAATAATGAGTGCTTTGCCCTGCTCGACCTTAAAGTAAAAGGCCTTGAGCATCAATAGTGCGACCATCATAAAAACAAACGCCAGCATTACAACCACGCCGACGATAATGAGTGTGTCCATATCCATTCCTTTAATTAAAACATTCCATAATCAATTCTATATAAATCAGATACGCTATCACGCCTGCTAACTCTACTATTTATGGCACTGTATATAGCACGTGTGCTTTATAGCCCTGTCATTCGCCTTCGATATATCTGAATTACCTTGAACCGACTATCACCAAATTTAAAAATATTTATGTTACTTCTAAAAATGCACAATTTTATTCATACTTTTACAATATTTTTTTATCTTCCACGACAACAACTCGGTAGGTATTGGCATCCTTTAAATACTCGACCAACATCACTCTATCGCCTTGTTTTAGCAACCCATCATTGCTGTCTGAACGAATTTTGAGTATCAATCCTGCACCGCCATCATTTAGCTCTGCTTCGCCATGTTTATCTGTGACACTAAGCGTACGCACAACAGCGATCTTACCCACATTATTAGACGAATTACGTTTGGGAATTTTGGCGATATTTTTGCGAATCGGCGAAATAATAATACCTGTCAACCACATGGATACGACCAATACGAAAATGAGTGCCCCTGTACCGAATAAATAATACAGAACGCCAGAATCGAAATATTGGTGTAAAAAGCTGGTATATAAATAGCTAAGCAACCAACCGATCAAGCTAATTAAGCTTAGTATGATGATTAAAGGGACACCGTAAAGACCAAACTTGAGCATGAGACCGGTAAAAAAACCAGTCGATGATGAGGTAGAGACATCAGCATCACCGCCTGACTCACCAAGGTCTACGCTATCCATATCTGCCATACCGAGTAGAGATACTGTCCAATATAAGGTGACGAACATCACAAGCCCCGTAAAAATAATCGTGGGATATAAACTGATTTTAGTGATAAAGACTAAAAAAGCTTCCTGCATTGCGCGTATTCTCCTTTTGCTCACCCAATCTATTAGCTCAATGACTTGGTTATGCAAATTGGTATTATGTGGATGATGCTCACTCAAATTAATGCTGCCAAGTTTACATTTTTTAAATCAACTTATGTTGCTTTATCAAGGATTATATATACATTCCATTACATAATACATAGGTTTTGCCTTTAGCGTCCCCATATCGGCGAGCGCACGACTCCGCCCATCTTACTGCCAATGGCATAGCTTGTATTACCAGATAATGAGTGAATGACCAAGCTGCCGCCATTTTGACCACCCACTTGTGAAAGCTTTGTCGGATAAATAGCATACTGTGCAGATGGTGACAGACGCGCTGGTTCATCAAGTCCAGTCTCTGCTAGATTGGTGATTTGCCCAGTACTCAGGGTCATAACGGCGGCCTTACGACCGTTGAGATACGCTAACTGCTGACCGTCTGCACTGAGTTGAGGACTCGCGACATAGCCACTAGTCGGCATAGGCGTCGCATTGCCAGTGGCAAAGTCATAGCGATATATGCTTGGGCGTCCAGCACGGACCTTATCACTAGTATAGACAAAGCTTTTGCCATCAGACGCATAGCTTGGCTGTACTTCTGTACTTGATAATGTCGTCAGTTGCCGAGTATTGCCATCGCTGAGACGTATCTCATAGATATCAGCATTGCCACCGACAGTTGAGCTATATAGGAGTTTTTGACCATCAGGTGAGAACGACGCTGACATATTGCTGCCTTCAGCATTTACCACAAGGTTGCGGATGTTGCTTTTGCGATCATAGATATAAATCTTAGGATGCTGGCGCGGCGCTTGTTTACTATATGCCAGCAGTTGCCCATCAGCTGACCACGCTGGCGCATAAATATAACCATTAAGCTGATCGATTAACTGACGATCACTACCATCAGGACGAATGCTATAAAGCGTCGATATCTTTGCAGCTCCGATGCCTTGCTCCTCGACATAGGCAATGCGCCCTTGCCGATCTATCGCTGACATTCGCGCCGTTAGTGGATTGCTCGCACTCATATGTTTAGCAGGTGCTTGCATCGTTTTAGACATCGTTTTAGACATCGTACTAGGCAAGGTCTGACACCCCGTCAACAGAATAAAAGTCGTTAGTGCGGTGATATTACTTATCATTCGTATATTGACGGATGATTTTGATACAAGCATTTTTGACATAAAATAACGTCCAATAAAGTGTTGATTATTGCGTACTGAGAATCTTAACAATTAAGGCTAAAAGATTGAGCGCACTAAGGCATTTTAGCCGACATACTTTACTTAATAGCAAATGACAGTGTAGCGTAAACCATGCCAAATTTTGGACAAAAAAATACCCCACTAGATAGTGAGGTACTTTTAAAACTACATCTAACTTTTATAGAACATTACTTTTATAGAACATTACTTTTATAGAACATTACTTTTATAGAACATTACTTTTATAGAACATTACTTTTATAGAACATTACTTTTATAGAACATTACTTTTATAGAACATTGCTTTTAGCAAATACTATTTAAAAACTATCTGTAATGATTGAATTATTTAGAAACGGCTTTGAAATGGGCAACTTGATTGCTATTGGTAATGGTCAAAATAGGGGTGTTATTGGCATTTTTACTGATGCTATATTTACCTTGTACGGTCGCTAAAGTCGCAGTATCAAAACTTGCTTGTGGCTCAGGGCATGCCATCATAGTAGATAAAACGTTGCCTAATACGACATTGCCATTCACAACCTTGTAGTCAGCGCCCATGTTATTACAGGTGTTCATAAAGGTCACACGGTCACTACCGCTATCTTTGAAGAACTTTAGCGTTAATGGCTTCGCTGGATCAAAGAACAATTGGCTAACTTTATCGCCATTGCTGCGTTTTGCGTCAACGAGCTGCCAATCATATGCTTGTAGCGTATTAGAATTAATTGGTTGAGTCACTGGCGCTGTTACGCTAGAGGTGGTTTGGCAACCAGCAGCCAATGTACCTACCGCAAGCGTTGCTGCCATCATCATTTTAGTCATGTTTTTCATATAAGCTCCTCTAGTGGTTTTTTTAAAATAAGAAATAGCTCTTATCCTAAACATTCGTTTTTATTATGATTAATTTACTGTTTTATTCATTACTCTCAACAATGCGGTCATTATGCACAACTGGAGCTTAACTGTCATTATAGATTGAGTGTATGATTACCCTGTTATTTGTTGCGCTCTATAGTCTTTTTGCTAACCTCTATTGTTAGACAGTACATTAACTGCTAACACTTTTTCTATAACTTCTTGAATATACCCTGAAAACCGACAGTTTCTCGTTAAAATTACCGTTTTACTCATTTATGCTAGGCATTACTCTAGATTGGCGAGGTTCTGTTGTTGCAAAGCAGCATAGCCTACCAAACGTTTGCGTTCAGCCTCACTAAATAGCTGCTGTTCGATTTGATTGATTTGGGTTTGTGCTTGCGTTTTATCTGCACTTTGACTTAATAAGCGCTGTTTTTGGGCTTGATATTGGTCGAAACGTTGAGCAAAGTTAGCATCTTCTGCATCGACTTGCGCGAGGCGTGTGGCGGCTGGAGCACCTACCAGATCACGACGCATGTTATACAATTCCTGAGCCGTTGCCCCTTTTGCTTGCATCTGTTTTGTGCGATTCATCAGCTCGTTCAGGTTGGCTTGCTGGGTGATACCGGCTTTGAGCGCATTATCCGGCATACGGCTTATATAGTTCTGCCGCGTTGCCTCTTTTTGCACATCGTTTAGCTGCTGGTTTTGGTTAATTCTGACCATCTCCATACTATAATTATCATACTCCTCTTCTGCACCAAAGAAGGCGATAATGGTTTCTTTAGTAAAATACTGCTGACGCAACTTGGCTACATCTTGCTTTTGCTGAGCGACGACATTTAGATCCAGCTCACCGCTTTTTGCCGCTTGTAATTGCAGATTGCCATAACGTTCTTCTATTTCAGAAATGGCTTTAAGATAGGTAATATATTGGTCAAATATAGTGACCGCTTGACTAGCGGCTGGCTCTGGCGTGTGGTGACGAATATAGCTTTCAACACGGGCATAAATAACCGCTTCATCTTCTTCACCCAGCGCCGACAAAAAATAATCGAATAAACGCCGTAGACCTTCAGTGACGACCAACTGCTTATTTTCATCAATGATGATTTCGCCGTCAATTTGCGTGCCTTGTAATGAGCGCGGCAAACGCTCCAATCCAGTGACAAATAGAGACTGGTTTTGGGCGGTAGTTGTTTGCACTACTTGGCCATTATCCAGCGCAGTTGATAGAGTAGCATCAGCCTCACTAGCGAGAGCACTGGATACTGGTTGCGCTGTAGCCATACGTGTATTATCAGGTTTGAACCACATAATCACCGCCGCCGTTATGGCTATGCTAACCACGGCGATTATAACTATTGGTAGATAGGCTGGGCGGCGATTATTCGACATAAATGAGGGTTCTTTTTACAAATCAGCTTAAAGGCTTATGTTTTTAAAAGCGTATGTTTTTAAAAGCGTATGTTATTAAAAGCTTACATTATTAAAGGTTAGCGTTTTTAAGACGATTGACCTGAGTACGGTAGATGGATTTTGGTTCAGAATCGCCCCATGCCGTTAGACCCAATACTTGATCGGCTGAATCCAAATGGTTCATTCTATAATTATCCCGAATCACATAACCAAGACGACTTGAGCAAGCAGACACCAACCCATCATTAGACTCGCCTGCAAACGGTACGCTCGTTGCTGCCAATAAATAATCACTAGGATCCAGTGCGCTTGTTATCTGCCCAACCCCGCTGAACGAATAGTATTTAATGCCATTGACAGCAGTACTGGTCGGCTGACCACAATAGTTTTTTGGCATTGCCGCGGGAAATTTGGCATTGAACTTAGCAGCACCATCAGTTGATAAAGCCACGAGCGCTTGCCAGCCATCTTGCTCTTGTATCTCTTTAAAACTGATACCTGAACCAACGTCTGTAAAGCCACCAATCAAATTGAACACGCCTGAGACTAGCTGTGTTGTGACGTTGGATGGATTCCCTGTGGTGTTGTTTGGCTCAAGGGTGTTTTTGACAAAATCTGCCGTTTTTGAACCTTGTTCTGGGCTTGATACTGCCGTAACTGATGCGACATATTTTGGCGCGACGCCAGCGACATAGCGAATATCTATACCGCCTTGACTATGTCCAAATAAATTGACTTTAGGCTCACCTGAAATGGCAGTGATGGTTTTGACTTGTTGTAGCAGTTGCTCTCCGCGAATCTCACTGTTATTGACGGCTGACGTTTTGGTGGTATATACCTCTGAGCCGCCTTTCATCAACTCTTGAGGAATGCCATTGAAGTAATCGATAACCCCAAACAAGTTAGTGAAGCCGCCAAGACCATGTGCCATAACAATTGGGTATTTTGTATCAGTATGATTTGACGTCCAATATTTGTTGCTGACCAGCTTACATCCGGTTGAATTGGCGCAATTATAGTATTGACCAGCAGCTTGAGCCGAGGTGGTTTGTAGAGCCATTAAAAGTACACCGGCACTGATAACACCAAGTGAGGGGAGAAATGCGCTAGGCGTGAAAGCCGAAGCTAGAGAAGATTTTAGCGTCATAATAACGTCCTTGTTATCATTAATTTTGATTATCTTTACCTCATAATATCGGCAAAGATTGCTGCTAATTCCTTTAGCATGCAAAATTACATTACTTATATCTTCTGTAACATTCAACTAAATTGTCAAAATATGAATATATTATCGTGACTATAGGGTCACAACTGCCCTTACTTCGCTGTAAAGCAATTATTATCAATAATAATGATAGGTTCACTATCACTTAACGTAAAACAGCGGCGTCTTCATTTATGTTATAATTCAAGCCATTAATTCCATAACTATAAGTAATATAATGATGACTAAAAAATCCCTTATCCAGTCCCCAGAAGCCATAGAAAAAATGCGCGTGGCCGGTAAACTTGCCAGTGATGTCCTTGTCATGCTCGATGAGCACGTTCGAGTTGGCATCAGTACCGAGGCACTTAACCAAATCGCCCATGACTATATCGTTAATGTGCAACAGGCTATTCCTGCACCGCTTAACTATAATGGCTTCCCAAAATCAATTTGCACCTCGATTAACCATGTGGTTTGTCATGGTATTCCAGCCGAAAACAAGCTACTCAAAGATGGTGACATCATCAATATCGATGTGACCGTGATAAAAGATGGTTACTATGGCGATACCTCAAAAATGTGGATCGTTGGTAACGGCTCTATCATGGCACAGCGTATCTGCAAAGTGGCACAAGACGCCCTATATGCTGGTATGAGTGTCGTCAAAAACGGTGCGCGTCTTGGTGATGTCGGTGCTGCTATCCAAGCAGTGGTCGAACCTGAACGTTTCAGTATCGTCCGCGAGTTCTGTGGTCACGGCATTAGCAATGAGTTTCACCATGAGCCGCAAGTCATGCACTATGGCAAAAAAGGTACAGGCTTTGAGCTAAAAACAGGCATGACCTTTACCATCGAGCCGATGATTAACCAAGGTACATGGCAAACCAAGATTTTGCCTGATGAATGGACGGCGATTACTAAAGACCGTAAGCTGTCAGCACAGTGGGAGCATACGATGGTCGTGACCGATAATGGCTGTGAGGTGTTTACCACTCGCCCTGAAGAAGATTTAAGTTTTTTGACCCAGTAATATCAAAAAAGATCGCCTAGGCGGTCTTTTTTTTGGCCAATAATTAGGTCATATTGAGTATTGTGCTCACCCGCTTTTTATCTTTATACTCTGATGACTTAATAAATTATATTGGTAACTTATATTTGTGGCTTTTATCAGCTACCAGCACACTGGTGATTCTACGCTTTTCAGCTGAAACGTTTTATTTTTAAACTCTTAACGGGATAACACTCATGTTTACTTGTGATGTCGCTTCTATCGATCTGACACCTTTACCTCTATTATCAAAGGATATAGCGACAAACGCGTCACTGCTAGCGGACACCCCTGTCACTGAAAAGTCGCTACTGGGTATTCCTCACTGGTTGACTCAAATTAATCAAGATATTAACCGTGCACTTGAACGCGGTGTCAATATTCGTCAATTGGTGGCGGCACGCTCTGGTGCGATCGACGAATTGCTGATTGCCTTGTTCAACTGGTTTGAGCTGGATAAAACAGATTTGGCTTTATTTGCCACAGGCGGTTATGGTCGCGGCGAGCTGTCGCTTTATTCAGACATCGACATTTTATTGCTCTCCCCTGATGAGATTGGTGCTGATGCCAGTGGGAAAATAGATCGGTTGGTGGCGCTATTGTGGGATATCGGATTAGAGCCTGCTCTCTCGGTACGTAGTGTTAATGACGCTTTAGAGGCGTCGCTCGATCACACCATTGCCAGTGCACAGCTAGAAGCTCGGCTATTAATTGGTAATGAGGCTTTACAGGATGTGCCCGTTCAAATTGTCAATAAACAGTGGTCGCCACGTGAGTTTTTTGAAGTAAAAATCGCAGAAGCTAAAGCGCGATACTTACAGCACAATGCCACCGAGTACAACCTTGAACCCAATATAAAAACCGCCCCTGGTGGTCTACGCGACATTCATATCATCGGCTGGGTAACCAAACGCTATTTTCGAGTGGGTAAGCTGTATGACTTAGTACAACAAAACTTTTTGACTGAAAAAGAGTTCGATGAGCTGAATTTTGCAGAAGGTTATTTATGGCAAATACGTCATTATCTGCATGTATTGACTGGTCGCAACGAAAACAAGCTGCTGTTTGATTATCAGCGTGAAATTGCCCAGTTAATGGGTTATGAGACGCAGCCAGACGATCAGCCAAATGCCGCCGTCGAGCGTTTTATGCGCGACTATTATCGCTGTGCCATGCAGATATCGACGCTGTCTGAGATGCTGACCAATCACTACTACGAGACGATTATAGAGCCGCAGTTACCTGATGATGAGCGTCCAAAAAAGCAGCCAATCAATGCGCGCTTTAACCAAGTTGGTGACCAAATCGCCATGGCGCATCATCGGGTTTTTGCCCAGCATCCTGATGCTATCCTAGAGATGTTTTTACTGATGGGTCAGTACGGTATCAAAAACGTGCGCACTCATACCTTGCGTGCGCTAAAAATCGCCGCGCGTGGCATCGATCAAGTCTACCGTGATAACCCCGCTCACCAAGCGCTCTTCTTAGCCAATTTAAAAGAGCAGAATTATCTGTTTCATCGCCTGCGTGCCATGAATCGCTACGGCGTCTTAGGCAGCTACATTCCTGCGTTCGCCCAAGTGACGGGTCTGATGCAATATGATTTATTTCACCGTTATACGGTTGATGCACATACCTTATTTTTAATTCGGATTTTGCATCGCTTCACCGACCCACGATTTTATGAAGATTTCCCACTGGTTAGCTCTATCTTTCAGCGTATCGAGCGCAAGGAAATCTTGGTACTGGCCGCCATGTTTCATGATATTGCCAAAGGTCGCGGTGGCAACCATAGTGAGCTGGGTCAAACCGAGTCGACTGAATTTTGTTTGGCGCATGGTATGAGTCTGGCGGATGCCAACTTGGTTGGTTGGCTCACTCGCTATCACTTATTGATGTCGATGACTGCTCAGAAAAAAGACATCTCAGATCCAGAAGTGGTCACTATTTTTGCCAATTTAGTCGGTAATGTCACCCACCTCAATCATTTATATGTGCTCACTGTTGCGGATATGAATGCGACCAATCCACAGTTGTGGAACAGCTGGCGTGCCACATTAATGAAACAGTTATACTCACAAACTCGGCGCATTTTGCGCGCTGATATCGATGCACCTACTAATCGCCAAGATATGATCAGTGCCACACGTACCCAAGCCTTAGCGATGCTCGATAGTGTCAACAATCAACACATGAATCGCGATGAAGTCTTGAGGCTATGGGATGATTTGGGTGATGAATATTTCTTGAGAGAAATTCCTGAAGACATCTTATGGCATACCGAAGCCATTTTGAACCATCCGCCGATTGGTCTTGCTTCTAATGCAGATAGCCCGCCATTGGTGGTATTACGTGAGCATCGTGAGTTGGCCCTTGATGCGGTACAGGTCTTTGTTTATACCCAAGATCAGACGAACCTGTTTGCAGTCACCATGGCTGTATTTGATCAAATGAACTTGGATGTTTTAGACGCCCGTATCATTACTGCTACCCGCGATTTTGCTTTGGACTCCTATGTACTGCTCGATCCCAGTGGCACATTATTGGTCGATGAGGACAGTCAACAAGAGCTCAAACAGCGCTTAATCAATGCTTTTAAAGACCCGACATTACTGAAACTTACCAATAAGCGCATACCGCGTCAGCTCAGACATTTTGAAGTGACCACGGTGATTAATTTTGAGTTTAATGAGGCTTCTGATCAGCATATTATGAGCTTAGAAACCCTTGATCAGCCGGGACTATTGGCAAGAGTAGGACAGGTGTTTTTGCAGGAGAAAATTGAGGTGCATGCGGCGCGTATCACCACTTTGGGCGAACGTGCAGAAGATATGTTTTATATCAGCGATCAAAATGATGAACCGCTATCTGCTGCTAGACTTGACGCACTACGATCCGCCTTGATGGCAAGTCTCAGTATGCAAAGAGAGCAGCCTGCTGCTTACAGCAAATGTGATTGAACAAATGGGCTTACAAGATAAGTCTAAGATAAATACTCAGCGTGTATCATCCATTCATTGATGGCATGCTTTGTATTTTTTAACCCGTTAATATCAAAAGCACCTTTTATAAGGTGCTTTTATATATCATTTCGCTAGCGTGCTCATTGAGCTCATCATCCGCAAGATCTGGTGGCAGAATCTCTGCTTCAATCTGTTTTTGCGTCAGTATTAAGCGCCCAGCGTTGACCTCTTTTTGCAGCAAACAATGTAAACTTGCTAAATGAAAATCTCTGCCAAAACACTCATAGATTTGTCTTAGAGAAATAGGCGATTTGGCATGCACATCGGGATAAAGGCTGTCCTCTGCTAAGATAATCATCTCATTCAGTGCCTCTTCACGCATCAACTCATCTTTATCGATTTTACGTTGCAAGCTGTCTGCCATTCGACTTTTGGACGCGAGCATGGCCACAAAAATCACTGTCTGTAAAACAAATAAAGCAATATATTGCCATAAGGGCAGTAAAATACCGAGCTGATTGCTAAGCAACATCAGCACCATCGCAACGATCACGTAACTGACCAGTTGCCACAGTAACCACATCATCAAGCTGTTTTCACCGTACCAAAACATTTTTCGTTCTTTATGGCTAATTAATTGCTGGCGAGCTTGCCACCAGCTTTGCTCCCGCTGTTTTAATAGCTCGTACAATTTGGCTCGCTGTTGCGCATCATCAAAATTTTCATCTTGAATGTCTGTCGCGTTAAGATCATTAGTTTTTGAGATACTAGGCATATCAAATTATCCTCACCATAATCTATCATTAGGGCTGACAGCAGTTTTTTGTATTGTTATAAGTTATCAATTGATAAGCTTTTTTTAGGATTTTTAAATCTGTGACGGCTTCATTAGTTATTATAATTTATGGTTAAATAGCTAAGCAGCTTGAGCATGAGAAGTAAAAGACAAAAAATAAGAGAAGTGCTACACTGCTTAAATGTAATTTTTCTTTATAACTTTATTATTAATTGTCTATTATAGTTACCCTACTTATGAATCACAACTTAACGTACCTGCATCCTTATCCTTTTGCAAAGATGGCAACATTGCTTGCTAACAGTGTGCCAGCCCATGACTACAGTGAAATCAAGCTCGGTATTGGTGAACCAAAACATGAGCCACCAGCGTTCGTGCTGGACGTACTACGTGAAAATTTGGACAAAATAAGTCGTTATCCAACGACTAATGGCATGTTTGAGCTGCGCCAAACCATCGCGCATTGGCTAGAAAAACGCTTCTTTTTGAACCATGTCGATGCCAACACGCAAGTATTGCCAGTAATGGGCACACGCGAAGCTATTTTTAGTCTGGTACAAGCAGTCGTGGATCATAAAGTAAGTGATACAGAGAGTAGTCCGCTGTCTGTCTCTGACCCATTATCTGCCGTTTCTCCTATGACTGCTCCTACAATAGTCATGCCCAACCCTTTTTATCAAATATATGAGGGTGCAGCGATACTGGCGCAAGCCGAGCCTTATTTTGTGCCTTGCACAATGGACGATGACTTTAAAGGTAACCATCGCGCCGTACCAAAAGATGTTTGGGCGCGTACGCAGTTGCTGTTTGTGTGTAGTCCGAACAATCCAACGGGCTCGGTCATAACGATGGAAGATTGGGAGTATCTCATTCGTCTGTCAGATCAGTACGATTTTATTATTGCCAGTGACGAGTGCTATAGCGAGCTGTATTTTGATACGGCGCCGATTGGACTATTGCAAGCCTGCGCTGCCCTCGGTCGTCATGATTTCAAAAACTGTATTGTCTTTCACTCTTTATCTAAGCGTTCAAATCTGCCTGGTTTGCGCTCAGGGTTTGTGGCAGGTGATGCCACTATTTTACAAGCTTACCTGCAATATCGTACTTATCAAGGCTGTGCGATGCCGATACCACATCAGCTCGCCTCGATCGCTGCATGGCAAGATGAAAAGCATGTGGCACACAATCGCGCTCTGTATCAAGAAAAGTTTGCCTTGTGGATGTCTGAGCTTGGTGAACTACTAGAGTTACGAATGCCTGAGGCTGGATTTTACTTTTGGATAAAGGTCCCTGAGCCGTTCGATGGGGATGATGAGCGGTTTGTCAAAGCACTGTATGAGCAGGCCAATATTCACGCACTAGCAGGGCGCTATCTGTCACGTGATATTGATGGCAAAAACCCTGGGCAAGGCTATGTGCGCATTGCGCTCGTTGCGAGTGTTGATGAGAGCCGCGAAGCGATAAACCGTATTCGCAAATTACTAGGCGCATAAGCAGTCGCTTTATACGTAAAATTTTCAAAAAAAACAGCAACCTCTAATAGCCACAATATTACTGTGGTTATTAGAGGTTTTTTGCTTTAATAATGCTATAGTAAAGTGTCTTTTATCATCGATTATCTTTTACCAAATATGCCATCAAGGATGATGCCATGCCCCATCTTGATTTTACCCAGCCGCCCTTTGACGTATTGAGTCTGGCTGAACGTCAAAGCATCAGAAAAAATACCCAAATCCGCTACCTTGCCAAAAATGAGAATCTAACTGCCGAAGAGTTGCAATATCTGTATGTGGTCATTAAAGGGCAGATTGAGCAATTGCTTGATGGTGAGTTTGTTGTCTCTTACTTGGGTAGTAATCACTCCGACCATCTCAATAATAACGACTGGTTCGACAGCCGTCGTCTGCCTGAATCATTGACTGAAAATAGCCTTAATACTGAAGCACTGCAGACCTATCAGTTTCGAGCTGCTGAGGATACCTTGCTGCTCCAAGTCGCTGGTAGCACAGTCGATAAAATCAGCGCCCAAAATCATCTAGTGCGCCAAATGCTGTCAGACAAATTGCCCGAACGGCTAAAGGCATTACAGCAACGCCGCAATAATAAATCCATAGTCTCTGCCAGCTACAATGACCAACAAGAAGTGCAGCAAATCATGTTGCAGCCCGTCATTGACGTCAATCTATTGCCAGTCCATATTGTCAACGCCAATAACAGCTTGTACGAAGCCGCGTCTATCATGACGAAAGCGGGGCTAAAACATGTACTGGTGCAACCTTTAGACCACCTAAAACATGAGGGAGATATGCAATATGGTACTGGTCATCTATTGGGCATTTTGACCGATACCGACATTTGCCGCGCCGTGAGTGACCAGCAAGATCCAGCCACTACTCCATGCCAGCGCTATGCTAATTTTAACTTGCGTACCATCAAAGCCAGTGATGAGATTGGCGATGCATTATTGACCATGACCCGCTATCGCATCCATCGGCTACCAGTGATGGATCAAAATGGAGATGTCGTCGGTATACTGGGACAAAGCGATATGCTTGCGCATATTGGTCATCATTCACAGCTCATTAGTATCCAAATCGAGCAAGCAAAAGACTTATCAAGCTTGGATACCGCCGTCGAGCTTATCGGTCGTTACATTCGCGCCCAACATCAAAACGGTGTCAAAATCGGTAATATCAGCCGCATGGTACAGACCTTAAATGCACAGGTATTTACCAAGCTTTGGCAACTTATCGTGCCTGATGAGGTCATGAACAATACCTGCCTGATTGTGATGGGCTCCGAGGGGCGCGGTGAGCAAATCATGCGTACCGACCAAGACAATGCGCTCATCTTACGTGACGGCTATACTCACCCTGATCTGGCACAATTTGCGGATACTTTTAATCAGCATTTAGCAGACCTCGGTTATCCACTGTGCGATGGTAATATCATGATGACCAACCCTATGTGGCGTCAGCCGCTAAAACAGTTTAATGCTCAGATTGGTTTATGGTTTAGAAATACGGATCCCATGCATGGTATTTATTTGTCTGCCATACTCGATGGCGAATACGTCTGCGGAGATGAGTCATTATTGACTCAGGTGCGTCAACATTTAAAGGTTGCCCACAGGCAGTCAGACCCTATGTTTGTACGCCAGTTCGCGCGCGCCGCGCTACAGTTCGGTGATGTCAATCAGTGGTGGCAAAAGTTCGTGCCTTTGCTCGGTGGTAAATCTGGGTCAGAAGACATTGATCTAAAGAAAGCCGGTATCTTTCCACTGGTTCATGGCATTCGTACCTTGGCGTTAGAAAACGATATCTTAGAGCTGCCCAGTAGTAAAAATCGTCTTAAAGCTTTGGTACAAACGCGCGCCTTGACCCAAGAGCGCGCAGATACTCTATTAGAAGCCTTGGAGTTTTTTATGGCACAGCGCCTATCAGTCGCGTTATCAACCGATGATAAACATGCACGGCAAGTCAACCCAATGACCTTGACCGCGCTTGAGCGCGACTTATTAAAAGAGTGTTTGGCCGTTGTTAAAAGCTTTAAAAATCAGCTACGTCAGCATTATCAACTAGAGCTCGCATAAGTAAAACAATCGCATAAATGGATGAGCGACAACTATGAGTTGGCTAACACAGTTATCCTGCGCTTGGCAAAAAACGCAGCTACAGCGTCCAGAGTTGGCATCGATGTTTACCAAGTCTTTGGCTAAGCAGTGGGTAGCGATTGACTGCGAAATGACCGGACTCAATCCAAAAAATCACCATTTACTGTCTGTCGCCGCGATTCATATCAATGACAATACAATAGATACGGGCAATGGCATGCATATCGTCTGCAGACCACCTGTGATGCCAGACCGTGACACCATTGTGATTCATGGCCTGCGTACTGCCGACGTTGAGCATGGTATGAGCTACGATGAGATGCTAGCGTTACTACTACCGTTTATAGGCAATCGGCCGATTGTGGGGTTTTGTACAAGTTTAGACACAGCGTTTTTAAACCCTCTGGTCAAACGCTATATGGGCACAGCACTGCCCAACGAAGTCATCGATTTGCGCCATTTATATAGTCGGCGCATGAGTGGTCAAACCCAAGGACTATCTAGCCAAGCGCAGCATCTGACCAATATTTTAGCGCATTATAATATACCCGATCTAGGCGCTCATGATGCTTACAACGATGCCATCATGACCGCCATGGCATTTTTACATGTGCGCTAACGTGCGTTCGCATTCTGCAAATTCAGATAAAAACAGGTTTTCATCTACGCCTGCCATCTACGCGAAAACGGCAACTCATGTTACCATAGGCTGTTTTTGCCACCTGATGAAAGATGCTCATGCGACCCACCTATAAACTCCGTCATTCCTCTGCTTTTACTGCCAAATTATCCCCTTTTTCTCGTTATCTGCGACCGTCGAAGCCGCCTGCTAAATACGTACCTATCATGGCGTTATTAGCAACGGCGACACTATTGCCCATCCATGCACAAGCAGCACTACCAAAAGCCATCGAAGCAGCATTATCACGAGCCGATTTAACAGAAGCTGATATTAGTATTATCGTCACACCAGTCGGTGATAAAAATGCCAGTCACCTGCCCGCTCCCATTCAGGTTATTGATAGCAGCAGCACACACCGCTCATCTAAACCAGCTCTTCAGACAAAACCGACTGCCAATATAAATGCTGATATAACAAGTAATTCTCAAAAAACCACGCAAAATAATAATGACAAAACCAGTAATAACCATGTGCGCCAACAGAGTACGCTGATTACTATTGAGCAGCGTACCATTGAAAAGCATGAGAAAAAACTGCATGCCTACACCGATGATCCTTACACTTATCAAAGCTTAGAAAGCATCCCAACGATATTGGGTGATAAGGCAAAAACAGCTGTCATTAACAACAATGCTAATAACAATAAAACTGATGACATCAGTACTGATAACGCCTCCATAAAAATTTCATTTTCGCCGTTGCTGAACCATCAAGCCGATATCGCTCGCACGCCTGCCAGCACCATGAAACTCGTTCCCAGCTTTATTGCTTTAGACACCCTAGGCGCTGATTTTGTCTGGCATACCCGTGTCTATCATACAGGCCTTGTCATCGGTGACCGTCTGCATGGCGATTTGATTATTCAAGGCAGCGGTGATCCAAAAATGACCCACGAGCGTTTAGAACAGCTCCTTTATAAAGTACAGTCGTCCGGTATCCGTCATATCGACGGTGATATTATCATTGACAGCGGCGTCTTTAAAAATGTCAGTAAAGACCCTGCCGCCTTTGATAACTCGCCACTACGTCCTTATAACGCCAGTCCCGATGGTTTTTTGGTGAATTTTAGTACCATCGGTATCAAAAGCTATCCGTTAAACGATGACCAAGCAAATCTAACTTATACACCAAAATTAGCAAACTATGCTTTGCCCAGCATCATAAATACGCGTTCGGCGGCCTGTGGACAAGCGCGTTATAGTCTCGCACCTGAATGGCAAGCAAAACAATTGGTGTTAAATACTCATTTGCCAAACAGCTGCCAAGAGCATGCTTTTTATGTGGCTTATCCTGATGCCAAAGATTTTGCCGCACGCGTTATTGCCGCAAAATGGCAAGAGCTAGGCAATACGCTGAGTGGTAGTGTCATCACTCAAGAAGCACCCTACACTACAACGAAAAGCACCAAATCAGCGCATGGTTTAGCAGCACTTCCTATATCACCGCTGCCTATTGTCAGCTACCCATCATTGAATTTGACGCAGCAGATTTACGATATCAATCACTTTTCAAACAATGTGATGACTGAGCAAGTGGCGCTATCGATTGGTGTTTATGACAAAGTTGATAATAAAACGCTCGATAAAGCTATTAATGGTTCACATAGCTTGTATCAATTTGGCACGCCGACTGCGACGAGCTATCCTGTCGCATTGCAGACTATTAATCAATGGTGGCAGACCAATCTAAGCACACCGCCGCCGCATTTGACCAATGGTTCAGGACTCTGCCGCGACTGTACCATCACAGCTGCAAACCTAAGCGAGCTATTAACTTATGCTTATAGCCATCCAAGTTTTAACGCTTACGTCAACTCGTTAGGTATCGCTGGCGTTAGTGGCACCATTACCGCTCATAGTGAACGCCTACCAGAATCAGCAGCCATTGGTCGTGCGTGGATAAAAACAGGTACCTTAAACAACGTCACCTCGATGGCAGGGTATGTCAAAGGATTGTCGGGACAGGATTATGTCGTGGTTGGACTCATCAATAGTGAGCAAGCACATAACGCTTATACAGCCAGACCTGTGCTAGATGCGATGCTTGATTGGACGGCGCAGCATTAAGTGTTTTTTACATCCTATTTTTCACCTTTATAAAGGTTCACTTATGTCACGCAAGACAACCAATCTCAATAAATCCAAGACTCATTCAGGTGGCAAGCCGCTGCCGAAAAACCATGAGTCAGCGCAACCTAAATTGGCACAATATGTAGGATATTTCGCGATTGGCTATACGCTTGCCAGCGCAATATTTATGATGATTCAAACCAAGCTTGCTTTGAATTCGCAACTGGTAACGGTATTGTCTATCATTATCGGGGCTTATATCGCGGTTCGTAAATTTGTCAAACATCAGCAGCGCGCATTGAATAGCGGTGAAATCAATCGCTTAATGTTTGGCGGAGTCGCGGTGGTCTGGCTACTGACTGTCATTTACTTCTTAGCTATATGGTTTTGGTTGTTTGATGCGGTAAATCGCGAAGTCTTACTAGAGATGGCCGTCCAGCAACCACTGCCATTGGTCTCATCGCTGGTGATGATATTGGTGCTGACACTGGTCAGTGCTCGCATCAGTCTTTGGGCGATCAATCGCCTGCTTGACCCTAAACGAAAAACTATGTGAGCGAGAAGACCTCAGCCGAACCTCTACAAGGTGCTACAAATTTTTCTCCCTATTAATACATAAAATCCGTTAGGCTAACTTTAATGAGCAGCCTTTTGAATGATTTTAGGTGATTAACGATTTTATATTTTAATAGGAGCATTTATCATGGACATGGTTTTTTTTGACAATATAGACAAGCTTGGACGCATCGTTTTGACGACAGTCATGGTTTATGTGTTAATCGTACTGGTGACCAAAATCTCAGGTAAACGCTCCACCTCACAGCTCAATAATTTTGATTGGATCGTCACCGTGATGATCGGTTCACTTGGTGCCAGTACTATTCTGCTCAAAGACATTCCCTTTGTCGAAGGGATTTCATCGATTTTAGTACTTTATTTATTGCAGTTTTTAGTTACGAAATACGCCTCTATCTCACCGCAATTTAGCAGTTTTATTTTGTCAGAGCCGCGTATTGTTTTTTATCAGGGGCAGTTTTTGCCAGATGCCATGCGCGCTGAGCGGCTGACTCGTCAAGAAATTGAATGTGCGATGCGCTCTGAAGGAGTGCATCGTTTTGATGATGTTGAAGCCATCGTTTTTGAATCTGATGCCAAGCTTACTATTATTCCAAAACCCAGCCCAACTGATGCTAGTGGTAATGACCAAAATACAGAAGATAGTGTCTCGCAAACCATACAGCCCTTGATGTAAGACCTATTGTTTATCCAAGATTAGTAAATCATCAAAAACGACAGGGTAAAAAGGTTGTTTGTTACGTTCACTTAAGCATAGAATTCTTTTGTTATATTTTACTAATGACTAAAATTAAAGTGGTACTGGCTATGAAAGTAAGGATTTTAACCGTCGGTAATAAAATGCCTAAATGGGTACAGACGGGGTTCGATGAGTATTTTAAGCGTATCCAACCTATGCTCAGTACAGAAATCGTGGAAATTGCTGCCGCAAAGCGTGCAAAAAACCCGTCTGATGCCAATTTGGCACAATACCGTGAGCAAGAAGGACAGTCAATACTAGCCGCTCATAATGCCTCAGGGCGTGAGCAACTATGGGTATTGGATGTCAAAGGTAAGATGATTTCGACAGAAGGGCTGGCTGATAAATTAGCTAATGGCATGCAGCAAGGCGATGATATTGCACTGGTGATCGGCGGTGCAGACGGCGTATCGCCAGAAGTATTAGCCAAAGCCGATGTAAAATTGTCACTATCAGCGCTGACATTACCGCATCCGCTGGTACGTGTTGTGCTAATGGAACAATTGTATCGCGCGATGAGTATCAACAACAATCATCCTTATCATCGTGGCAACTAAGCAGTCATTAAACACTGCCATACTCTGTGCTAATATTTTTTGCCGAGATTCTGTGCTGATAGTTTATGGGCAACAATATCAATGATAGAAGCGATTGAAAAATCGCGGCGCGCCCTAATAAACGCTACATGAAATATCCAAAACATGCGACACCTAACGCCCCTCATTCAATTCATCAGCCTGATGACTCGTACTCTCATTCGCCAACGCCGATCACGGCGACTGGCGTTTGGACAGATGCGCCTATTTTAAAATCAAATGTGGCTAAGCTACCAGCGTTGTTTATCTCGCATGGCGCACCCACGCTTGCCATTGAACAATCTGCCACGACCAGTGCACTGGCACGTATTGGGCAAAACTTACCAAAGCCACGTGCCATCCTGATTATGTCAGCGCATTGGCAATCCGCCAAACTCGAAATGAGCAGTAATCCGCAACCTAAGACTTGGCACGATTTTTCAGGTTTTCCACCTGAGCTATATGAGCTTCAATACCCTGCATCTGGTCAGCCAGCACTTGCTGAATCCCTTGCCCAGCAGCTCACTGCACGCGGTATTACTTGTAGCGTCAATCCGGTGCGGGCTTGCGATCATGGGGTGTGGGCACCGCTCAGCCACTTATATCCAGAGGCTGAGATACCTATCGTACAGGTTTCTCTACCGCAGCATTATGACAGTATCGCCTGTTATCAATTGGGTGCGCAGCTAGCGCGCCTACGTGAAGAGCAAATACTTATCATTGGTTCAGGTAACATTACCCATAATCTGCGAGCATTACGCTGGCAAGCAGATAGTGTTGACCAAACGGCTAAAGCATTTAAGCAATGGCTGCTACAACAGCTCAAAACAGACATTCCTAGTGCTTTAGATTGGCAGCAATATCCTGACTATAAAGATATTCATCCGAGTGACGAGCATCTGTTGCCATTGTTTTTTGCCTTAGGTACAGGTCAGCGTGTCTCAGTTGTCCATCAAAGCATGGCGCATCATAGCTTGGGCATGGATATTTATCGATTTGATTGAGTAATCATTACTTAATCGATAGAATGCAAACTTACTTCTCAAAGGCTGCCTTGGTAAACAACCCTGCTCGCTCCATCTCCCCTGCCACACTGAATAATGTCGCTTCATCATTCATACGCCCAATCAGCTGCATCCCAATTGGCAAACCTTTTTTACTCATTCCTACCGGTAATGACATCGCTGGCAATCCCGTGATATTACCCAGTAGTGTAAAGGCCATTTTGCCCAGCACAGGCTGACTAAGCTTTTCGATCATACCTGAGCTAAAGGCATACTTACCCATATCGATGCCCTTATTGAGCAATCCTGCGCTACGCATGAGCATTTCATCCATAACACTTGGTGGCAATACACCATGCTTAACTGAAGGTGTCGGCACGGTCGGACATAAAATCATATCATAGGTTTCAAGTAGCAAGCCAGTTTGATACTGACTGTGATGCCAACCATGCTTAGCATGCGCCAAATCAACGGCTGATAATGAGCGACCCAGCAATGCCATATTGTAGGTTTGTGGCTCTAGGTTTTTGATATGTTCTGCCCCAAAGTCACGCTCAATATTATCAATGGTAAAAGCGGTATGGGTGCAGACCACCACCATAAAGTCATGCCAAAACTGCTCGATATTGATATTCGGCTCAGCGGGTATGACGCGATGACCCATGGCTTCTAGCTGCTTAGCCGTTTGCTCTAATACGGCTAACACTTCTTTATCCACCACAGTATTGGCAATCAATGGCTGTTGATGCAAGGCAATGGTTAATTGCCTTGGTGCGCGCATCGCAGCTTGCAAAAATGTGCCATCAGGTGGCGCGATGACATAAGGCGCACCAATCTCTGCGCCATTTGTAGCGTCGAGCATCGCGGCACTGTCACGTACGCTGCGGGTAATCACGTGATCTGCGACTGCACCTTCCCAGCCTTCCCCGAATTTAGGGCCTATCGGGTTACGACCACGGCTGGGTTTGAGTCCAAACGCGCCGCACCAAGCAGCAGGGAAGCGTATCGAGCCACCACCATCACCCGCGCCCGCCATCGGTACGATACCGCTCGCTACTGATGCTGCACTACCGCCCGATGAACCGCCAGAGCTGTAACCTTTTTTGAAAGGGTTATGAGTCGCACCATGGGCTTTTGGTTCAGTGGTAATGATTAAACCAAATTCTGGCGTATTGGTCTTGCCAAAGGTATTCACACCTGTGGCTTTCATTCGCTTGACGATTTCACTGTCGCTCTCAGAGATGATATTAACACTACGACTGCCCATCGTGATTGGCTCATCGGCAAAGCTAAATGACAAATCTTTGAGCAGATAAGGCACACTATTGAATATACCTGAGGGTAATCCCGCCTGTGCAGCATGATAAGCACGGTCATCAAAACGATGGATGATGGCGTTTAATTTGGGATTGAGTGTATTGGCTTGATAGACGGCAGCATCTAACAACTCTTTAGCGCTGACTTCACCTGCATTGACCAATGCCGCCAATGCTATGGCATCATATTGGGTATATTCTTTAAACATAGTAGCGTCCTTGCTGAGTAATAAACCTAAAATTTCTGAAAATTGAGTGATATTTATGCTATCAACAAAGGTCAGTTTAGTATAAAAAACGAGTGCTGATAATTGATAAAAAAACTGATTGGTCATTCAGACATGAGCGTTATCATATTTTTCCGATAAAAAAGACGAACCACTTCTGTGACTCGTCTTTTTTATTGTCTAATAAAGTCTAAACGCTACATTAATAGCTCACGCTTACCGCTTTTGCCCATTGAGCTGACCAACCCCGCGTCCTCCATGGAATCTACGATACGTGCGGCACGGTTATAGCCGATGCTAAATTTACGCTGGATACTAGAAGCAGAAACTTTTCGCGTCTCCATAATAAAGGCCACAGCATCGTTATAAAGATCGTCATCCTCACCAGATGCATTCGCCGTACTACCACCGCCACTAGGACTAGACAGTTCAAAGTTGCCTGCCATATTATCAATATAATCAGGCGCACCGCGTTCGCGCCACGCGTCACAAACACGGTTGACCTCTTCATCGCTGACATAGGCACCATGCACACGATCTGGCTCAATTTGCCCAGGTCCTAGAAAGAGCATATCACCATTACCCAGCATGTCTTCGGCACCGCCACTGTCCAGAATCGTCCGCGAATCTACTTTTGAGTTCACTCGTAGTGCCGCCCGCACAGGAATATTGGCTTTAATCAAGCCAGTAATTACATCGACCGATGGACGCTGGGTAGCCAGCATTAAATGGATACCTGCTGCGCGTGATTTTTGTGCAAGACGGGTGATAAGCTCTTCGGCTTGTTTACCAACCTGCATAATCATATCGGCAAACTCATCCGCGACAATGACAATCATCGGCAAAGTTTTTAGCTTCGGTGCTTGGCTGATACTCACGCTGTCATTAGGTCGCCACAAAGGATCAAGCATCGGATTGCCCGATTTTTCAGCAGCAATGACCTTTTTGTTAAACTCATTAAGCTTACGCACTTTGAGTAAACTCATCAGTTGATAGCGACGTTCCATCTCTGCCACGCACCATGACAAAGCACTGGCCGCTTCAGTCATATCAGTGACGACTGGTGTTAATAGATGTGGAATATCATTATAGTTGGCAAGCTCGAGCTGCTTTGGATCAATCAAAATGAGACGCAGCTCATTTGGCGTATATTTGAGTAGCATCGATAGTAGCATCGAGTTGACCAATACCGATTTACCCGAACCTGTAGTCCCAGCAACCAACATATGCGGCGCGCGCGCAAGGTCAGTAATGATGGCATTACCACCGATATCCTTACCCATCGCCATGCTGATTTGGGCTTTAGGATCTTGGAATTTTTCGGTATTCAATAGCTCAATCAAACGTACCATTTCGCGCTGCTTATTGGGTACTTCGATACCGATATACGGCTTACCCGGAATGACTTCAACCACACGTAAAGACGCCATCGATAACGAGCGCGCCAAATCACGTGAAATACCGGTAACCTTACTGGCTTTTACTCCAGCAGCAAGCTCGACTTCAAAGCGGGTGACAACAGGACCCGGAATGGCGTTGACCACATTCGCCTTTACATTAAATTCTTGTAATTTAATCTCTAGTAACTCTGATAATTGCTCAAGCTCGGCGACGGTATAACTGGGCTTACGATCAGGGTCTGGCTTATCCAAAATAGAAATCTCTGGAATAGGCGTTAGGCTACTGCGATAGGCAGCTGTTTGCATCGAGCGTGATTTTTGACTGAAGGCGGCATCATCACTAATATCTGGCATAACGGGCGCATTGACATCCTCAGCGCTGTCATCCTCTGGCATCATGTCAGTGATATGATTGCTACTATCGCCCTCAGGTACCGCAAAACTTACCGTTGGTTTAGGCGCAACCATTGGTTCAATAGCTGACGCTGTGACGCGGGTTTCTACCGTAGGCGGCAGTTTAGGATTAGACGGTGGCGTATTGGTCGGCGTCATATCAGCGACTGACGCAACTGGTTCAACCACGTCTACTACTTTGGCGACACTCGCTTCATTAGATACAGAAGAAGTTTCGGAATCCTCTGACAGTTCAGGTTCTTCATCAAACCATTTATCAGTAAAGTCGTTCATTTCGCTATTAGATGAGTCTGTCGCAGGCGCTGTGACTGCTGCTTGTCTGGGCAGCTCAGTCATATTGGCTGCTTGCACTGTTCCTGCAGGTTGCCCTGTTTCTACAGACTGCATAGCTGTAGATGTTGAGACATCCGCATGCTCTGCCAACCATGCATCAGCCAGTATATCAACGGCCTCCACTTTATCCTCTAACTCAAACAATTTAGGCTCATTATCCGTTTCGTCAGCCGTCTCACCGTATACCAGCTCATTTATTGATGGCTGAGCTGTTGACTGCAAGTTCTCTGTTGATTGAGCTTCGGACATCTCTGCGGCTGATATCGCTGTAGAGTCTAGCACCGCTGTCTCTAACGAGTCAGTATTGCTATCAGCAGATACAGAAGTAGTAGCGGCTGAATCAGAAGTGTTCATATTATTAGCGTGATAAGCCATTTGCTCGCTGGCTAATAAGTCATCGACAGTATTGGCGTCATTCCAAGCAAAGCTTGGCTCGACTTTACGGATAGCAGTCATGGCAGGACTTGACGGCGTCGATGTAGTCGTATGACTTGCTAGATTTTGAACAGTACTGCTAGGTGTTTCTACTGAGACAGGGACAGGCTCACTATTCTCACGACTAGATTTAGCAGCTGAATTAGGCATCGCCGCTTGTGTTGCGGCAACTACAGAAGCTTTAACGCTCTCAGCCAACCCTGACGTTGCCAAAAACTCTGACAACACATTGCTGAACCGACCACTGTTGTCTACGGCTTGAGCATTGCCAGCAACTTGTAACTCAAGTGGCAGCTGCTCGTGATCGGCTGCGTCTTTTTTCGCGTTACTCTTGGCTGTGTTTTCATCATTTTGCTTGGCATTAATGTTTTCTGGCGTGGTTGATACGCTATCGTGCATCCTACCCTGACGCTTCACCCCTGAGCCAAGCCACGATAGCGCCTTAACCTTCTCATAAATCGCTAGCCAATGAATATTAAAGGCAAAAGTTGCGGTAATAATGACGAATGCCGTCAAGAAAATCACACTCCCCCACTGCGATAAAAGCTGTGCCAAACGCGCCTGTAGTTCAAATCCAATAATGCCACCAGCCACGCTTTCCAGCCCTAGCGTTCCTGGATTGGTCAATTGCTGTACTAACGCCACCAATTGTGCGAACAAAGCACTGGCACTTAATAATAAAAACACATAAGCAACCACTCGCATCAGCCAAAACGTTGGCTTGTTGTCCCACCAAATAAGGATAGACTCATAAACCACAAACGCCAGCAGCCACCATGCACCAAAACCAAAGAAGCTATAAAGCAAGTCAGATAACCAAGCACCCGATTCACCGCCTACATTATTAATCGTGGTCATATCGCTACTGATATGCGACCAACTAGGATCGTTACTGGTATATGTCATCAAAATGACAAATAGATAAACGGCCAGTATTAACCCAAGGAGGGTAAATATTCCCTTTTTTAAATACTCAATAAGCGGTGCTGATATCACGTAAGATCTGCCTTGTTATTAATACTAAATGGTCGCCAATGCATGACTAAGCCTAATCATGCTGACATAAAGCGCTGATAAAGGGTTGGATATAAAGTGCTGATACAAACGCACTTAGCGAAGTGTACAGAAAACATTGTCTATTATAAAAGCGATATACAACAGCCTTCTTTTTGCCTTTGGCACACTTGGCATAACTTCTTATAATAACAAATACATAGGGATAGTGGCGACCGTCTTACAAAGAAAGCGTGCAATAAAATCAGTCTGTATACGGTTTAGGCAAAAATCATACGGTTTAAGCAAAAACCTATGTCACTCGCAAAATATAACGAACAGAACAAGGACAGTCATATTAGACAAGACCTATAAAATACCAGCGGTTTCTAACCATAATATTTCAAGAGAAATATACTTTGATTGTAATCATACCTGTGTTTGTTTTAGCAAACTTGTACTTTTCGTCCAATGCCCTTATGTTATTATCACGCAGCGATTAGAAAATCCCATTAGCATCAATTTTGAAGACTGTTTTTTATTATATTGTTTACTCGTATTTTTAACATTTATATTTAGCAAGGAATAACTCATGGCAACTGACAATACCGCTCCACGTCACGAAAAACTCATTATCCTAGGCTCAGGCCCTGCTGGTTATGCAGCGGCTGTGTATGCAGCACGTGCCAACCTCAAACCTGTTATGGTCACGGGCATGGAAGTAGGTGGACAGCTAACTACCACCACTGAAGTCGATAACTGGCCGGGCGATGCGCATGATTTAACGGGTCCTGCATTGATGGATCGCATGAAAGCCCATGCCGAGCGCTTTGGTACTGAATTGGTTTATGACCATGTCAATGAAGTTAATTTAAACGTGCGCCCTTTTGAGCTGACGGGTAATAACGGTAGCTACACTTGTGATGCGCTTATTATCTCGACTGGTGCATCAGCACAGTATTTAGGGTTGGAGTCGGAAACCAAATTCCGTGGCCTAGGCGTATCAGCGTGTGCAACTTGTGATGGTTTCTTTTATAAAGATCAGAAAGTCGCGGTGATTGGTGGTGGTAATACGGCTGTCGAAGAAGCATTGTATTTATCAAATATCGCTGCTGAAGTGACCTTGGTGCATCGCCGTGATAGCTTACGCTCTGAAAAAATCCTCCAAGATAAATTGTTTGAAAAGGTCAAAAACGGTAATATTAAAATCGAGTGGAATCATAAAGTCAAAGAAGTCGTCGGCGATGACATGGGCGTCAATGGCGTAATCATCGAATCTATGATTGATGGCAGCACCAAACAGTTAGACGTGTTTGGCATGTTTGTCGCGATTGGTCATAAACCGAATACAGACTTATTTAAAGGTCAGCTGGATATGAAAGACGGCTATCTTATTGTCAAAAGCGGCTTAGACGGCAATGCCACACAAACCAGCATCGAAGGTGTATTTGCCGCAGGCGATGTCGCAGACCATGTCTATCGTCAAGCTATCACTTCTGCTGGTACGGGCTGTATGGCCGCGCTAGATGCTGAAAAATACTTGGATGCGATTGGCGAAGCTACAGCCGCTGACCATACTTATGCGTCAACATTGACTGCTGATAAAGAAGCCTAAATGGGTAATTTCTCTCAATACAACAATGAGCACATCACGCCTGAGACCTTAAAAAGTCTTGGGCGTTATGACTTTCCTGACCCTTTAATGGTTGATCCTGACGGCATTGGTATCGTCGCTATCGGAGGAGATTTGGCAGCCGAAACATTGATTTCTGCTTACGCGCAGGGTCTGTTTCCTTGGTTTAATGAAGATGAACCAATTGCATGGTGGTGCCCTGAACCGCGCTGTGTGATGGTGCCAACCAATTATAAGCCAAGCAAGTCGCTGCGTAAGCAAGCCATCCGCGAGCGTTGGCAATTAACCTTGAATCAAGCTTTTGATGACGTTATTCATGCCTGTAGTTTACCGCGCAGTGATCGCCTCAATAATGAACAGCCCGAGGGCGAACATACTTGGATTCATGATGAAATGATTGAGGCTTATACCGAACTGCATGCACAAGGATTTGCACATAGCATTGAAGTTTGGAATGATAAAGGGCAACTCATTGGCGGGCTTTATGGTCTAAAAATAGGTAGCATTTACTTTGGCGAATCGATGTTTCATATCGCCTCTAACGCCTCAAAGTTCGCATTTTGGGGTTTAATGCGCTTATGTGAACAAAGCCATGTGGCGCTGGTCGACTGTCAGCTACCAAATGAGCATTTGATGAGCTTGGGTGCAACCACGCTACCGCGTGCTGACTTTTTGACTCAATTGGATCTCTTAACGGCTAATAGCACTGTCAAATGGCAAAATAACTCTCACAAACCACTCGCCGTATCGTTACTTGATACCATAGAACCTTGGCAGCTTATCTTAAAATAAATACGATGACGAAGTGATTGATAGCTTATGTCTGTTTGTTAATCGCTACTTTATTAACTCGTACCTTATCAACTGCTACCTACCGACGAGGTTATCATGGCACCCGACACATCGTTCTTACTGATTGGAACACTGGCAACAAAAGCTCAAACAACCAAAGACACCGTTCGTCATTATGACCAACTGGGCTTGCTAAAATCTCGTAAGCGTCAGGCAGGCTCCCGTTTATATACCGAGTTTCATCCAGAATGTATCGAACGTATTGAGCTAATCAAAAGTGCGCAAGCGATTGGCTTTACACTCACTGAAATCAGAGACAGCCTGAATGATTATTACGACGGTCAATTGGATGTTGATTTACAACTGATGCTTACTCAGCAAAAATTGGCTCAAATACAAAAACAGCAAGCCAATATCAGCCTCATGGTAGAGCTATTAAGCGAACGCATCGACGTTCTTGAGCGTATGAAAGTAGATAATGACTATAAACTCAATATTGAAATCTGCAAAAAGAAAATACCCACTCAATAATAATAAAAGTGCCGACCCATCTACTATTCTGCGGGTTTATTTGGTTCCATTCGATGCCATGAATTATTCTCGGACGTAAAGATGCTGCATAATCAATGCATCAATAGCTGGTTGATGTGGAGTTTGGTAATACCCTTTACGCTTATGAATGAGAGCAAATTCTTGCTGCTCATATAAGGCTATCGCAGGCGCATTATCTGCGCGCACCTCTAATAAAAGGCTCTCTACCTGACTGGTCTTTAACTCTGTATTCAATCTGGCAAAAATCTGTGAGGCGATACCTTGGCGTTGATAATCAGGATGAGTGCCAATACGTAAAATCTCCGCTTGTTCAAAAATCACTTGATATAAACAATAGCCTGTCACAGTATTATTAATAATAATATTGTCTTTTTGCTCATAAACGATCAGCAGATGCATGCTATCTTGTTTGAGTGATTCCACCAATGTCTGATAGCCCCAAGCATCTTGCGGTTGAACGATGGCTTCAATATCCGCTACTGCTTGCAGCACTTGCTCAAAATCTGCACTATGGGTTGATAAAACCTTTATCATCAACATTATGTATCCTCTTATTATTATTTATACAAACCCAAATACCATAGCACTTACTGTATTTCAAATATTTATCATTATAATATTGATTATGCCGTTATCTGTTTTGTAGCCAAAAAAAAGCCACCCTTTCTCAAGGATGGCTTTTTCATGACTAACTTACAATCTCATTACTGAGACTGATAGATTAGTTTAGTACGTTAGCAACAACACCAGCGCCTACAGTACGGCCGCCTTCACGAATTGCGAAGCGAAGACCTTTGTCCATAGCGATTGGGTGGATAAGCTCTACGCCCATCTCAACGTTATCACCAGGCATAACCATTTCAGTACCGTCTTGTAATTGGATTGCACCAGTTACGTCAGTAGTACGGAAGTAGAACTGTGGACGATAGCCGTTTAGGAATGGAGTATGACGACCACCCTCTTCTTTTGACAGTACGTATACTTCTGCGTCAAACTTGGTGTGAGGAGTGATTGAACCTGGCTTAGCTAGTACTTGGCCACGTTGTACGTCTTCACGCTTAGTACCACGTAGTAGTACGCCACAGTTTTCGCCTGCACGACCTTCGTCAAGCAGTTTACGGAACATCTCTACACCAGTACAGGTGGTTTTTTGAGTGTCACGGATACCGACGATTTCGATTTCGTCGCCTACGCGTACGATACCAGATTCAACACGACCTGTTACTACAGTACCACGGCCTGAGATTGAGAATACGTCTTCGATTGGCATTAGGAATGCTTTGTCAACGTCACGCTCTGGCTCTGGGATGTAGGTGTCAAGAACGTTAAGAAGTTCTACAACCGCTGGTTGGCCGTATTTTTCTTGTGAGCCTTTTAGGGCTTCAGTCGCTGAACCATGGATGATTGGGGTATCATCACCTGGGAAGTCGTAGTCATTAAGAAGTTCACGAACTTCCATTTCTACGAGTTCTAGCAATTCTTCGTCATCAACAACATCACATTTGTTCATGAATACGATGATGTACGGTACGCCAACCTGACGTGAAAGCAGGATGTGCTCACGGGTTTGTGGCATTGGGCCGTCAGTTGCTGATACGACTAGGATTGCGCCGTCCATTTGAGCGGCACCGGTGATCATGTTTTTAACATAATCGGCGTGACCTGGGCAATCGACGTGAGCGTAGTGACGTGCTGGGGTGTCATATTCTACGTGTGAGGTGTTGATGGTGATGCCACGTGCTTTTTCTTCTGGTGCTGAGTCAATAGACGCGTAGTCTTTGGCTTCGCCACCAGAGGTGATTGCGGCTACAGTTGCGATGGCAGCTGTTAGGGTTGTTTTACCGTGGTCAACGTGTCCGATTGTACCGACGTTGACGTGTGGCTTTACGCGTTCAAACTTGGCCTTTGCCATGGGTATTTCCTCTTTTTTTGGTGAATCTTTATCAATCAAAGATCGGTGAATAGCTGTTTGACGGCTCATGATGCATACAGAACCATCAAACCGTTGACGCTATGGCTTATCTACTAAAACTGTTTGATCACTTTACGACTGTATATATGTGCTCAGATCATGCATTTCAATGCTGCACACATAGGTTTAAGCATTATACGTATTTTTTAATCTAGTCAACATTACAAGATATTATACATTATCGCTGTTGCACTACTTTATCTTAGTGTAAATCATTAATAATATTGGAACCTGCCGAACCTAGATACTTTTATCTTAGATACTTACTCATGTATTGATAACTTAATAAATTGACAGCACTAAAAGGCAACACCTCAGTGTCACCCTTAAATATTATTTGCTACACTGTAATTTATAATTTTCAATATTTTGTAATTTCGATATCGACACGAACTGTTTAAAGATGGTAAAGCAAACACAAGAGGTTTAAACAATAAATGGAGCTCATATTGAGAATTGAACTCAAGACCTCTCCCTTACCAAGGGAGTGCTCTACCGCTGAGCTATATGAGCATGTTTTTAATAACCACAAAAAACAACTTATGGATTTACTAAAAAAAATATCACGATACAGCAATACTAAAACTGACTGTCGTGATGATTTATTGATAATCTTTGCGATGTTGTATATATGGAGCGGGTGGCGGGAATCGAACCCGCGTCATTAGCTTGGAAGGCTAAGGTGTTACCATTATACCACACCCGCAATTACTCTTATTCAGGAAGACTCTAATCGAGAGTCATGAAGTATAAAGAGTATGCTTGGCGCTATGACAAACTTAAAAAATATGGTGGTGGGAGAAGGATTCGAACCTTCGAAGCTTTCGCGACAGATTTACAGTCTGTTGGGTTTGACCGCTCCCCAATCCCACCTTAGGTTGCTTTAAACAAAAATGGCTTTAGTTTAAGACAGATTCATAAAAAGCTACTTTAAGAGAGATGGTGCCGACTGCCGGGATCGAACTGGCGACCTACTGATTACAAGTCAGTTGCTCTACCAACTGAGCTAAGTCGGCTTGTTCTCTTAAAGTGGTGGCTATTCTATCAAATTTTTTGAAAGACGCAAGCCCTTTTTTGCCTTTTTTATGATTATTTTAATAAAAAAATACAACTGATTGATTATAATGATGTTTTTTAAATAAAAAAATAGGCGGTTTTTCCACAATAACCGCGTACTGTGTTTTTATGACTGGAGTCCCTAGCGAATCCGTAAACCATTACACGCCATTTTTACCGCTTTGACCAACGCTAATGCTTTTTTGTTGGTCTCTTCCCACTCTGCTTCTGGAATAGAATCAGCAACAACCCCAGCGCCCGCTTGGATATGAATTTTACCACGGCGCATGACTGCAGTACGAATGGCAATGGCGGTATCCATGTTGCCATGCCAGCCCAGATAACCGACTGAGCCGCCAAATACCGTTCGGCGGACTGGCTCTATCTCGTCAATGATTTGCATGGCGCGTATTTTGGGCGCACCTGATAGCGTACCAGCGGGGAACGTCGCACAAAAAACATCCAACGCATCCTTATTGGGCAATATCGTCCCTTCAACATTAGAAGCAATGTGCATCACTTGCGAATAACGCTCGACAAACATCTTTTCGGTGACTTTGACACTGCCATATTCACAAACGCGGCCAATATCATTACGACCCAAATCGATAAGCATCAAGTGCTCAGCGATCTCTTTTTTATCACTCAGCAGCTCTTTTTCAAGCGCTAAATCTTCCGCTTCATTTTTTCCGCGTCTACGAGTACCCGCCAATGGTCGTACCGTCACTTTGCCATTTTCGATACGTGATAATATCTCAGGGGATGCTCCAATAATGTCGAAACGCTTGTGATCATCGAGGGTGTAACCATGCACCAAGAATAAATACGGCGATGGGTTCAAAAATCGTAGAGCACGATAGACTGCTAATGAGTCGCCAGTATAATCCGCCGTCAAACGCTGCGCAGGAACGACTTGCATGACATCGCCTGCTAAAATGTAATCCTTTATTTTATTGACATCATGACAATATTTCTGCGCGCCTGTTTGTGAGGTAAATGTCGGCGTCGGCATTACGGGTGCGCTCAGATTTGGCATTTCTGCCAGTTTTTCTTCAATTTTTTCTAGCTCGCGGATGGCATTGCTATAGCCATCTTCAGTGTGACAATCAGCATAAACGATGATAGATAACGTATTTTCTAAACTGTCAAAAACAATCACGCTCATTGACAGCATCAGCCACATATCCGGCATTGTCATCGGATTGGGGGCGCCTGACAAACCCACGCTTGGCTCGATAACCCTCACCATGTCATAGCCAAAGTAACCTACCAAGCCGCCGCTAAAGCTCGGTAGCGTTGCAATATCCTCGACTGTTGGCATCTTATATTGCGCCATTAGCTGACGGATATAGTCAAACGGGTCAGCGACTGCATCGACATCGGTATGGTCATTTTTTTTGACGGTCATATTACCATCGGCATACTGCAAAATGAGATCACTACCTAAACCAATCATCGAATATCGTGCCCAACGCTCCCCGCCTACGACAGACTCAAATAAATATGCAGAGCCGCTTAAATCACGTACTTTAGAAAATACAGATACTGGTGTCTGTGCGTCCATTAGACGTTTTTTTATCAGTGGAGCATGACTAAAGCCACGGTCTTTAAAAGCTTGATATTCTTCAAAGTTCATCATAATAATGCTCTCTTAACAAAATATTGGCAAAAGATAAAACAGCAGACTGTTAAATAAAATATAGCGTCAACACTCTATTGAATGTTGACGCTATCAAAGTGACATATTCGTGAGGGTTGCTGGACTATTAGCCGATAGTAGCTAACAGTTGGCTAATAATTATACCAAAGCCCGCTTGGATTAGAGCATCTCAAACGCACTGGTCAGTACTTGGTTACGCACCGCCCATGTTAAATAACCACAATGCTAACGCAATAATGATGATGGCAATAAACACCCAAATAAACCAACCACCGCTTGGTTTTTTCTCTGCCTGTCCTACATTGGCTGTATTACTGATAGCCTGATCCATCGCATTATTACCTTCTGTGCCAAGATCACGAGATTGACCTAGATTGGCAGTGCCAGAAAATTGTGCGGTTGCCGCCTGCTTGGCTCGTAGAATGTCGGGATCTGCTTCTTCTTGTAGAGCAGTTTTAGTCGTTTTGTCATGCTCTGATTCAACTGCTGGCTTTTCATGTACAGCTGACTGCTCTACTAATGACGTATCATGAGCAGATGCTGTCGGTGCCGCCTCTCTCGCTGTGACGGCTTCTGGCTGACTTACAGCAGGTTGTGCATCTGCTACAGTTGCAGCAGCGATTGGTGCCGCTTCAGTTGTGTCGGACACGGTATTACCTATAGCCGTTAAGACTTCATTGATGCCCGTTTGTTTCACAATAGGCTCCTGAATCGCCTCCTGTAAGACTGGTTCAACTGTTTCCTTAACACTGGTCTCAGCTACCCCTACTGAGTCTGCTACTCTATCCGAGGCGCTATCAACAGGTACTGTCTTCACATCAGCTGTCACAGGCAGAATAGCTTCGATGCCCGTTTGCTTAACAATCGGCTCTTTTGCTACTGATTCATGAACAACAGGTTCACTCACCGTCAAGTCTTCGACAGACTGCGTTTCGGCAGTCGTTTCAGCAACCACTGTCTCAGTCTCAGCCACTGAATCCTCTACTGCTACGGGCGCTAATACATCAGTATCTGTAGCAGCAAGTGGCGCATTTACCTGAAAGCTAAAACTGGCAAAGCCAATGGTATCATCTACCTGTAAAAGGCTCGATGTATTACCTTCGATACGCTGCTCGTTGATAAATGTGCCGTTCGATGAGTCTAAATCTTTGACATACAATCGACCATCTAAGATGCTTAACACCGCATGATTACGCGATACTTGCTTGCTACCAAGTACCACGTCGTTGTCGCTGCCACGACCAACAGACAGGCTGTCATTGACCGTCAACGTTAGGTCACCAAGCGCTTCTGTTAATGCATTAAGTTGCCAAGTCTCTGTGTCGACTGTCGCCTTCATACTATCTGTATTGTTCGTCATGCGGTAACTCCTTATTCTTTTATTAAATTTCAAATGGTTTTAGATAAATCATTGCCAATTTTTTAAGAGATTTTACGATTTTTTTAATATAAACCGTAATAAGTTATGCAATGACCATCCGAACTATTTAGGTATAAAGTGCGGCTTTATGACACCGTCGAGCTTACTGTACGGAATACTAAGTACCGGCATACCGTAGGCATATGGGCCGATATCGTAATGCTGATAACGAATATCGATGCCTTTATCCGTCAGTGTCACATTGTCACTTAAGGTAAATGGCCAGTTTTTCTCATAACTGCTGACATCGTCGTCAACCGTTTTGACCCAAGTTTTATAAGCATCATAAGCAAGCGCTTTAAAACGTGATTCCTTGCCTGATTGAAGCATATCCTCAAGCGTGATTTGTTTTTTGGTATTAAGGTCAAATATCAAGTATTCGCTATGAGGCATGCCATGAGCGCCACCTGTAAAGACATAAGTATTAATTTCAAACAGTTCGAAATCACTGACATGACCTAAATACTCAGGCGTTACCATTAAACTATAAGCCCATGAACTGCCCTCTGGCATATCTATGAACTGTGAGCTGGCAAAGTCATCAATGGCGGCTTTCACCATTGTCTGATTGACGTTCGTTTTGATAGGCGCAGATTCAGTAGGTTTACTATTGACGACTAAATTATTAATACGTGCATTGGCGATATCATTGATCCAACCGTGATTGGTCTTCAGATATTTGATGTCAATTTCTGGACAGTTATCGCGCTCAACACACTGTGCTTGCACTTTTTTAGGCAGTTCATATTCTAGATAATCCGTGCTACTGATGAGATTACCTGCATTGGCAGGCATCGCGATGCTACCTAGCAGTAAACTGCCGGCAAGCAGTCTCAGCAGAAGACTACGACTTGCTGTCATCGATAAATGCGGATTCATTGTTGGCTGACTGATATCAATTTGATTCGCAGCGTTCATATATCCTCTTTTATAAACATAAGATGTTACTTGATATTCTACCGTAACAATTACGATGTATTGTAGGAACACTGTTTGTGTTTTTAGGGTTTTGCTGTCTCCTGCTAACGAATAGCTACCTACCCTCTCTCGTTTAATACCTAAATCTAAGCTAATAAAAAAGACACGGCTGGCGTGTCTTAAAAGATAAACTAACTCGTGAAACGATGGATTTTAATGCTCACGAGTATTGCTAAAAGTGACTTCTGGATAGCGATCTTGCATCAGCTGCAAGTTGACCCGTGATGGGGCAAGATACGTTAAATAACCACCGCCATCTAGCGACAACTGGTCATGGGCTTTGCGTTTGAATTTCGCCAATGCCACTTCATCATCACAATGAATCCAGCGTACGGTGGCAATCGATACTGGCTCAAAGATACACTGTACTTTGTACTCTTCTTTGAGACGATGCGCGACCACTTCAAACTGTAGTACACCAACCGCACCCAAGATTAAATCGTTGTTAATCTGCGGCATAAAGACCTGTGTCGCGCCCTCTTCGCTTAGCTGCTGCAGCCCTTTTTGCAAGGCTTTCGATTTGAGCGGATCTTTTAGGATGACACGGCGGAACAATTCAGGCGCGAAATGCGGAATACCCGTAAAGTTCAGCTCTTCGCCTTCGGTAAAACTGTCACCGATAGAGATGGTGCCGTGATTATGCAAACCGATGATATCACCCGGATACGCTTCTTCTAACGCTTCGCGATCCCCTGCCAAAAAGGTCAGTGCATCGGCAATGCGTACGTCTTTACCCAAACGCACATGCTTTAGCTTCATGCCTTTTTCATACTTGCCTGAACACACGCGTAAAAATGCAATGCGATCACGATGGCGTGGGTCCATATTGGCCTGAATCTTAAAGACAAAACCACTAAAATCCGTCTCTGTGGCCGCTACTTCACGCTCATTGGTCGGATGCGACTTGGGTGGCGGTGCATATTTGATCAAGGTATCAAGTACCATGTTTACGCCAAAGTTACCCAATGCTGTACCGAACAATACTGGCGTCATCTCGCCCGCTAAGAACGCCTCAACACTGAACTCTTCTAACGCCATTTGTACCAGCTCAAGTGACTCTTCAAAAGCGTCAAACATCAGCTGACCCAAACGCTCACGGATATCTGGATAATCGTAGCCTTCGCGAGTCTCAGACACTGTCATCTTACCGCCATTACCTTTTTCATAAAAGTAAGTCTTGTTTTCGGTCAGATGGTAGACGCCAACGAAATCTTGTCCCATACCGATAGGCCAAGTCACTGGGATACATTTAATTTTTAGCACTTGCTCAATTTCACTGAGCAACTCAAGCGGCTCACGAATCTGGCGGTCAAGCTTGTTGACAAATGAGATGATTGGCGTGTCGCGCATGCGGCAGACTTCCATCAGCTTGATGGTTCGCTCTTCGACCCCTTTAGCCCCATCGACCATCATCAACGCGCTATCCACAGCGGTTAAGGTACGATAGGTATCTTCACTAAAATCGGCGTGACCCGGTGTATCCAATAGATTGACCACATGGTCTTGATAAGGAAACTGCATGACAGAAGTGGTGATCGAGATACCACGCTCTTGCTCCATACTCATCCAATCTGATGTCGCATGTCGATCGGTCTTACGGCCTTTGACCTCGCCTACTACCTGAATTGCCTGACCCCATAATAGTAACTTTTCAGTCATAGTGGTCTTACCTGCATCGGGATGCGAGATAATGGCGAAAGTACGGCGTTTAGCCACTTCTTTGTTTAATTTCTTTGGATCTACGCTCATAATTTTTGGCTTCAACCTTAACTTCAAAAAGGCTGTCTTTTAGACAGTAATCTAACTAAATAGAATAAATAATGAGCGTATTGTAGCGGATTTAGCGTCAAGGTGCAGAATTAGCGCATAAAAAAACACTCCCTAGATAGTCAAATAGAGAGTGTTGGTCAGTTTTTTAACATGATAAGTTTTTATGATTAATAGTAACGTTTGATTTGTGCGGCCAAGAAATCTCCTGCGACTTCATTGACTATCGTACAATCCACCACACCGCGAAGACTGTTAGTATTCGGATTCATCACACCTTTGGCAACATAATTTGCTTCATAAATAGCATTTTTATCATTCGTGCCATCGTTATATTCGACACCATTGTACTGATAAGCAGGCTGATTTCGGTATTCAGAGAACGTCACTTGTGCCGCTTTTTGCTTATTGCCTATGCCTACACCAAACTCAGAAGTTCTATAGCCTCTATCATCGCTAAAGCGGTTTTCAGCTGCATCAATCCACTTATCGAGCGATGTATATCCCGTCTTGTTTTTGTCGTTAAAGGCTAAAAACGAGCGTTCGCTCTCGACTACTGGAATATAGCAAACAGAGCCTATCGGAAACTCTGCATTGGCTGGAATCTTAGGATAATTATTTAAGTCGGTGAGAATACCGCGACTGTTATTTATGTTTGTACCAGCGCTATAACTGTTTGCCTGCAAGCCTGATAAGTTGAGCGTCTTATAATTGGTTTCGTAGTCTAGCTTGTTATTACTGTTTTTTTCATAAATAGGACGTTTGACAATGCGGTTATCAACTTCAATGTTTTTGTTTTCCAGTCGCCCTTCAAAATTGTCTGATAATACCGTTCTGTCCAAAGTATTCAAACCTTGATTACTATAATTATTAACGATATTTTTTATCTTGATTTCACGCTCACCAGTACGGTAGGTCTCATCGATGCGTGCAATAGCGCTATCTTTCGCTTGCTTATCATAGCTATTGTCAAAGCTGGTCAGCGTAATCTTATTACTACCCGAACCATAAATACCATCATCCTCCCCGCCGCAGCCAGCAAGGGTAAATGTTAGCAAAGAAAGTGCAATAGGTAACACCATTGATTTATTCATCGAATAAGACCTTTATTGGTTAGATTTTTTATCATCTATTTTGGTAACTTTATTTTTTACAGCTATATTCCTATATTACATTAATACTTCTGTTACTTATAGCGATTAAGCTTTTCCTGCGATAGTTAAATGCAGCTAAAGATTCTACTAACAGTTCACTTACAAATCCACAGTATATACTTACGACTGACCTATATTGCTCATGCACTGGTTTGTTATGCTGAATCCCTATCAAAATTTAATGCTTGAACATAAAAACTCACAACAAAGGATATGTTATGAAAACACTATATTCCACCAAAGCAACAGTTACTGGCGGCCGTACAGGTAATGCCAGTCTGCAAGACAGTGATTTGACGATTAATATGGTCGCGCCGGGTTCCAGTAAGGACGGTAATAATCCAGAACAGTTATTTGCGATGGGCTATGCAGCCTGCTTTGATGGCGCACTTGCTGCGGTCAAAGGGGCAGAAAAAGCAAAGTTTGACTCTACCACTGAAGTATCCGTAGATTTAATGAAAGGTGAAGGCTTAGATTTTCAATTAGCCGTGAAAATTCATGTCACTGCTGAAAACACAGAGCTATCAGCGGATGAGTTCCAAAAGCTGGTCGAAAAAGCCAATAAAGTCTGCCCATATTCTAAAGCGACTCACGGTAATATCGATAGTGAAGTGACTTCAGAAGTGAGATAGGTTTTTAATAATAACAATGTCGGCTTCATCTATAAGAGAACTCAGTGAATACTGGGTTCTTTTTTTATGAGCGTCTGTCAGCAGTAGAAATATCATAACTATCGAGAAGTTCGGCAAGGTCTGATTTTATCGTTATAATGGAAGCATCGTTTTATCTGATATTTACTCTATCTGATACCTAATAATAAGTGACTTTTATGACTGACCATATGACCGACTCCTCCGCAGACAACAACCACAACTCGCATCAAGCGCTTGACCCTAAAGCCCTACCAAATTTTGATACCATGCCCAACGTAGCGACTATGGACACCAGTCACGTGGACAAAAATCAGCCACCTTTTATTTTGGTTGATGGCTCTTATTATCTGTTTCGCACGTATCACGCCTTGCCAAAGACTATGCAAAACTCGCAAGGGCTGATAACGAATGCCATCCGTGGCACGCTCAATGCGCTGTTAAAACTGATGCGTCGATATCATCCGACCCATATGGCGGTCTGTTTTGATACCAAGTCACCCACTTTTCGCCATCATATGTCTGCTGATTACAAGGCGGCTCGTCCGCCCATCGACATAGAGCTGGTGGAGCAAATTCCTTATATCCATCGCTTGGTAACCGCTTTGGGCATTCCACTGTTACGCATCGAAGGTGCAGAAGCAGATGATATTATCGGCACACTGGCGCACCGTGCGGTCGAGCAAGGTCATCATGTGGTCATCTCAACTGGCGATAAAGACATGATGCAACTGGTCAATGACTGCGTCATATTGGAAGACAGCTTCACGGGTAAAGTAACGGACACCCAAGCGGTCATCGAAAAATTCGGTATTAATCCAAACCAAATGATTGATTTTTTGACCTTAATGGGTGATGCTTCTGACGGTATTAAAGGCGTGCCCGGTATCGGCAAAAAAACCGCCAAAGACTTACTCGTTGAGTACGGTGATATCGACAATATGTTAAAGCATATTGGCTTTATTAAAGGACGCGGCGCTAAAGGCTTGATTGAGCATGCAGAGGAAATTCCATTCAATGCCAAACTGGCCACTATCGTCACAGACTTAGATATCGGTCAAGACTGGAATGATTTGAAAATCGATACCAATCCTTGTGCTCATATAGATGAATTGCGCGAGCTGTATAGCGAGCTTGAGTTTAGAAATGAGCTTGCTTCTCTTGACCACCCAAACCATCCAGCCAATGCTAATGGGAACGGCGCACAAAGTGTTGCAAGTAGCCAAGCAGATGCTGAATCACAAGCACAAGTTGCCAAATCTCTGCAATCATCCAATATTGAAAATGTCCAAAACGGCAAACAGCATGATAGAGCGTGGCATACTATTTTAGATGAGCGTGCGTTTGACAGTTTGATTGAATTGTTAGAGTCTGCGCCGCACTTTGTCATTGATACCGAAACCACTAGCGTCCATTGGCGTCAAGCACAAATCGTCGGTTTGTCTTTTGCGGTACAAGCGCATGAAGCCTATTACATACCACTGACACATGCGCTAGAGGGTGACGAGCTGACGGCTAAACAGCTCGACCGCGATAGCGTTTTAACACGTCTAAAACCTATTTTAGAAAACCCAAATATCGGTAAAATCGGTCAGCATTTAAAGTACGACGCCCATATTCTCAGCCATTATGATATCGATTTATTGGGTAATATTCATGCTCGTCCCAATAATTGGGCGATGGATACCATGCTTGCCAGCTATGTGATTAATGCTGCGATTACCCGTCATGGCATGGATGATTTGGCACGCCATTATCTACAAACCCAAACCATCAGCTATGAAGATGTCGCTGGTAAAGGCGCTAAGCAAGTTACCTTTGATCAAGTCGCCATCGATATCGCTAGCGACTATGCTTGTGAAGATGCTGACATTACTTATCAGCTATTTGAGGTGTTCAGCGTTGAGCTAGCCAATGATGACAATAATACCAAATTGCTCAATGAGCTAGAAATCCCAACCGCCGAAATCCTCTGTCAAATGGAAGCAAACGGCATTTTAATCAAACGCCCATTTTTAAACGAGTTATCAAAGCGCTTCGATGAAGAAATTATCGCGCTAGAAAAACGCGCTTATGAAGTCGCTGGTGAAGAGTTTAACTTAGGCTCACCGAAGCAGCTCGGTGAGATGCTATTTGAAAAACTCGGCGTTCCGGGTGGCAAAAAGACCAAATCAGGTCAATACTCTACTGGTGAAGCCGTACTGTCAAAAATCGATCATCCATTGGTCGATATTACCTTAGAATATCGCGGTCTATCTAAGCTCAAAAGCACTTATACCGATGCGCTTGATAATGTCGCAGATTCTGAGACTGATCGCGTACATACCAGCTATCATCAAGCATTGACCAGTACTGGGCGTTTGTCTTCGACTGATCCCAATTTACAAAATATTCCGATTCGTACCGCGACTGGTCGCTTGATTCGCCAAGCCTTTATCGCACCAGAAGGTCGCGTTATTTTGGCGGCGGATTATTCACAAATTGAATTGCGTCTCATGGCACATTTCTCAGGCGATAAAAACTTAACTGAGGCCTTTAATGAAGGGTTAGATATTCACGCTGCGACTGCTGCTGAAGTACTTGGCAAGGATGTTGCCGACGTAACCTCGACCGAGCGCCGTAATGCCAAAGCCATTAATTTTGGTCTACTGTACGGCATGAGCGCCTTTGGACTGGCCAAGCAGCTACAAATGAGCCGCAATGAGGCACAAGATTATATCGATATGTATTTTGATCGCTATCCGGGTGTCAAAAACTATATGATCAATACTCGCGCCAGTGCTCATGAGCAAGGCTATGTCGAGACGATATTGGGTCGTAAGCTTTACACGCCTGATATCACTCATAGCAACCGTATGGTCAAGCAAGGCGCTGAACGTGCAGCTATCAACGCCCCACTACAAGGCTCAGCCGCTGATCTGATTAAGCTTGCCATGATTGCCGTCGATCAAGTATTGCCAAAAGAGCAAGCCAAAATGCTGCTACAAGTCCATGATGAATTGGTGTTTGAAGTGGATAGTGACAAGGTAGATGAGATTAGCCAACTCATTACTAATGCAATGCAAGACGTCTTAACGACCACTGCCGTTGAAAAAGGCTGGAGTGTGGAGTTTGCTGTGCCGTTATTGGTTGAGACGGGTGCTGGTGAGAATTGGGATGAGGCACATTAAGCATTTTTGTAGAATAAAACAGCTCAAGACCTAACGTTTTTATTTTATATGATATGGGCTGTTCTTTAGATTGCCCATATCCTACCCAATCGATAGTATCTAATTCGTAGGAGCTGACGTTGATGACTAAGGATTCCGTTATCAAACAATTATTGACCACACTCATCCTAGCTTTTAGCTTGTCTTTAAGCAATTACGCAATAGCATGCGGATTATTGCCAGGATATAAGTTATCGAAGGGAGTAAGTTGGGGTGAGCTATGTGACTTCAATGAAGGTTTAGCAAGTGCTCAGAAAGATGGGAAATATGGTTTTATTGATAAACAAGCCAATATCATCGTTCCATTCAGTTATAACTTTACTGCTGAGTTTTCTGAAGGACTCGCCATCGTTAAAAAAAATGAACATCATGGATACATCAACAAAAAAACCAAGTCATTATTCCGATAATATATGATGATGTCAGACCTTTTTCTGAAGGTAAGGCGGCTGTTGAGTACGAGGGTAAATGGGGTGTTATTAATGATACTGGCGAACTTACTATTCCATATCAGTTTGAAGAAATCAGGTATTTCTCAGAAGGACTAGCACCTGTAAGAAAGGATGAACTGTGGGGTTATATTAATAGCAGTGGAAAGACTGTTGTACCCTTAAACTATCTGAATGCTGATTCATTTCATAATGGCTTGGCAGTCGTGGCAAAAGAGAATGGTTATGGCATGATAAATAAAGATAATAAAATAATCGTCCCTACGGAGTATGACATACCTATTTTTATTGATAATTATTACATAGATACTTTTAAGTTTTTAAAAGGCAATAGTTTTTATTATTTTGATTCAAATGGTGATCGCTTAGCTGTTAGCAGCTATCTTGACACGATGCCTGAAGTGATACTCGATAGACAAAGATAAATACAGTAACCGCTAAAGATAATAAGAATTTTTCATCTTAACTTTTATCATCTGGCAAGTTAAACGTCTGTGTCTGCTCGTTGAACTCTACAATAAAGCTATCTGTACCTTTATCCAGACTAGAGGGTATTGGCTCGTAGTTGTTATCATAAAGACCGTGTTCGTAATCGACAGTGACTTTTAAGGGATAAAAGCCTTGAGTCATAACCCCACCTGTATTGATACTAACATCACTTTCAGCCTCACCATATGACGGTTTACTCATAAGCTCATACGAATAATCTAAATCCAATCTTGCCACTTCTTCGACTTTACCACTTGTCATAGCAGCGTACATACTCCAAGAACAATTGGTTTGACCGCCTGCACCGGAGCCACAAAACTTACCTACCCAACCGTACCTATCAGCACCCACTTCTCTTAAATCAAAATCTTTGAGCTGACTTCTACCCGCTCCGCCATTTTTTATATAAGGACTGCTTGCAGAGACGACCCAAGAATTGCCTAATTTATAAAGTATGAATAATCCGCCAAGTCCTGGTGTCACTCGTGCACCATCTTCCACCGTATCACCAGAAACCAATACATATAAAGTATCTACTCCCTCGATGTTTTTAAATTCATAATGCTTAGGAGCAAGGCAATAGATTTCTGAGCCGTCGTCATATAAGGTACAACCACGCAACTTATCATAGCTTGAACTGTAATAAACGCTCATAATTTTTTCAACAGCTTGCCTGACATCAAGAGATATTTCAGCATGTGCTGAAGGCAAGACCATCAAAAGCAAGCTTACAATGATTAAAACTTTCATATAATAGCGCCTCTATATGTATGTGCTTAACGACCTATGGCATAATACTTTTGTTTGTCCTTTTTAGCTACCCAAAGTAATTGAAGCTCTCCATGATTAAACCAGCAAATCTCAACACCATTACCCTTTACACACTTGCCAGTTTAAGTTTATGCACGCAAGCATGGGCGGATACTACGCCCACCACAGAGCCGAAAGTCGAACCGCTAAAATCTGACACAGCTTCGTTATCTCATGACGCTAACTCTAATCGAGATGAAAACCTCAATCAATTTGGCTATCGATCTCAACCTACCGAAACATCTGCCGAGCAGTCCGCTTCATCAGTACAAGGAGCAAAAAATTGGACGGACGAACGCCGTGAAGAGGTCCAAGAACAGCTGCATGAATGGGCACACAAAATGGACGGTTGGTTCGGCGAACCGGATCCCAAAAAACCCGCCAAAGCCAGTTTACGAGTTGTACTAGATACCCGCTGGGTCAACGATCCACAATCAGGCAGTGACGTGAGCGTTGAACCTAGGATTCGCGGCCGCTTACGATTACCAATGTTAGAAAAAAGATTAAGTCTGATTATCGGTGATGAGGATTTGGATGAAGATACCTTCTTAAAACAGAATGTGACGGGCGATACTTACCAAGCAAATACCAGCAACCAAGACGGACTCGTCAACAGGAGAAAAACGCGAGAAGACAATGGTTCTATCGCCCTTCGTTGGTCACGTTTTAGTCATGAGGTTGAGCAGCAGTTAGGGGTCAAAACAGATATCGATGTCGGGGTTCGCTCGCTCGATGACTTATACGTAAAAGTGAGCGTCGATAAAGACTGGTATGACAACAAAAAATGGACTGTCACTAGTGATAGTTACTATCGTTATGGACTCGATAGTGAGCACTATGCAAAAGGCGGGCTAAATCTGCAATATGGCATAAATGCTGAGCGGTTCATCAATAACCGCACCGCCATTCGTTATCGCAATCAAGACGATGAAGAACGCACAGACTGGAGTAACGATCTCAGACAAGTACACTATTTTGGCAACGAAAAACAGCTGGCTTATGGTATCTCTACGGGCGGTTACTTTGACGATGATAAATCAACATTAAATAGCTATGGCCCTGCTATAAGCTACCGCCAACCTGTCTGGCGAGAGTGGCTTTATGTACAAACAGAGCTAAATTATTATAATGATAAAACAGCGGATAAGGACCATTACCCATCAGCATTATTACGGATGGAAACCTTATTTTAACCCTGCTATCTATTGAATTGGTTGTATCATCATAGGTATAAATAGCCGATAACAATGTGCATAACAAAGAGCATTTGTTTGCTTGTATTAACAATGACATATGACTCATTAGTTATATTAAATAACGTTATAGCGCTGACATTGGCGTTATAATAGCGGCTTATTGCGTTATATGTCATTGGATAATGTTCGGTCTACAGTGAGCCTTTGTGCTCATTTTTTTATTTTCAAAAACCAGGAGGTTTTTATTTTGAATTCAGATGGCATCATCGAAGCCCCCGGTATCATTATTTTATTCGCCTGTCTGCTACGTTGCTTACAGTATTTACTACAGAGTTCTGCCATAAATACTTTTAAACAGATTCGAGCTTTTTGGCTAGCAGCGGTGCTGGTATTCTTTGCCGTGATACGCCGTGAGTTAAATTATCTACCAGACTTATTGGTTCCCACTGACTTTATGTTGCTCAGCCATTCTTATGACTGGTGGGAAGACGTCGTCCTGACCATCGTTTATTTGCTTATCATTGGCTTATTGGCTTATGCATGGCGCTACCTTTGGGCAATATTAAAAAAGGTGCCAGTGTCTTTGTATCTCACCGTCGTCGCCTTAGTATTATTAGAATATATGGGTGAAAACGCCATTATGATTCCCGAAGCTTTGGGCGTTATTATAGAAGAGCTGTCAGAAACTGCTGTTTATGGCATTGCCTTGATTTATTTGTGGCGCTTGAACTTAAACGATTACGACTGTCAATCAAAAAAGGCAAGCGAGCTGCATTATCAAACAGCTTCACGTTAATGCAAAATGTCTTTGCTGATAGCGATAAATACTTGTACTTACTATATTACTCACCCTGCGCTCTACATCAATAGTCATACTCTCTAGCAAAATACATTTAGACGAATTTGTTATACTATAGTCGGTTCAATTTAAAAATAGTACAAGGCAACCGAGTGTAGATGTATATCTAATACCTCAAGCGAGGCTAACGCAGTAATATTATTATAGTGGAATGGCTATAATAATAAGTCCGAGGGATAAGCATCCTAATATACGACCTCGATTTACTCATGATTAATAACGATTAAGTCACTTATTATGAATATATTGATTACAGGCGCATCACGTGGTATCGGTTTGGCAACAGCGAAAAAGCTGGCGGAAAAAGGCCATCATATTGGGTTGTTTGCGACCAATACCGCGACCCTTGAAAGCGCCATTAAAGACAAATCTTTTAAGAAAGCCGTCAAACAACAGCGTATTATTACAGGTCAACTGGATGTCACCCAGCCTGCCTCGTGGGACCATGCTATCAAGCAAATGATTGAACATTTCGGTGGTATTGATGCACTCATTAATAATGCTGGGGTGCTGGTCAGTGGCGCATTGCCAACGACCAACTTGGATGAGCAATTGGCTTTAATTGACGTCAACTGTAAAGGTGTTTTGATTGGCTGTCATAAACTGGCACCTTATCTGGCTGATAGCAAAGACGGCAAAATTATCAATGTGTCCTCTGCTTCTGCTATCTATGGTCAACCCGAAGTTGCGACTTATGCGGCCAGTAAGTTTTTTGTGCGAGGTCTCACAGAAGGCCTTAATATTGAATACGAAAAATTGGGTATCAAGGTGATCGATGTGATGCCGCTGTGGGTCAAATCTGACATGACTGCCGACATCGAAGTGACCAGTATGGATCGCTTGGGCATCCATCTAACGGTCAACGATGTGGCCAAAACATTGTGTAAATTGACGACCAGTCCCAATCGTAAACTTAAAAGTACGCATTACTCTGTGGGCATGCCAGCAAAGCTCTTTCAAGCAGTCTCGCAAGTCACGCCAGATTCTGTAATCCGCTGGGTCAATACCAAGGTTGGTGCTTAATAACAACATCACCTATTCGTTATACTGTTATTGACCGGTAACGCTTATTTAATATAAAACCATACTTACGGCTGCTCAATATGAGTAGCCGTTTTGCTTGCCTCACGAATTTTTATGGCTTGCTCAGCATTTTTACCAGTAAAAATATTGTTTTTAATAACGGTATTTTTTATCGCCCCTGCTACGCTGTCTTCCCGAATTTCAGAACCGACATAAATGGGCAAACGCACGTTCGCTGCAAACTTATTGCCAGCTATTAGCGTGCCGTCATCCTCTACGATAATGCCCTGCTCGACTTGCTCAAATCGATTATCGATAATTTGATTGTCCTTAGCACTGTCTAAATGATAGCTGGCAAATGGCGTTTGCTTCAGCAAATAAGCACCGCATTCAAAACCTTTGAGATTGCGCGACTGCCTTGACGCAACCCAAACCCCGACTGGCTCGTCGTTAAAAATATTGCCACGAATGATATTGTCACGGCTCGACTCGGTACGCTGAAAATGATTGCCCCGCGTACTGTCATCAGCATGCTCAAAGCAATTGCGATACAGCAATATACTGCCTGCCCCATTATGGATAAATTGATTGTTTTCGATACGGTTATTGCTCGACGAATCAACCGCTATCGCCTCACGATTGGGCTTAAAGGTACGGAAGCCATTACCGACAAACACCGAATTTTGAATCACATTATCGCGGCTACCAAATTCCAGATATAACCCAACGGTGCCTGCGTTTTGAATACGTATTTTATCAAAACTCACGCCATGCACATGATCACCGACGAACATGCCACTATTGATACTGTTTTGACTACTCACATTAATCACGCGAATAGCGCTTGGTGCAAGCGCACGATTGGCAGCAGGGTCTATCAAGCTGCGCGCATAACGCTGATTGGGCTGGCTATATTGTCGAATATGTAGCGCATGACCATAGCCATCCACATGACAATTGGCAACGGTAATATCTTCGATAGCGCTATCTGTTTTGGGCTTAATTATAATGGCGCTGGCCGTTGATGCATCATCAGTACTGGTACTGAGCAGAGTGCCCTGACAGTCGAGGGAGCTGTGCGAATCATTCAACTCAAAGCGTATCGACTTGGCTGTCAAATCACAGCTTGCACTGAGTACGCTGTGACCTTTTACCTTAACTATTTGCTTCGGTGTTAATTGTGCGCAGTCTATGGTTGTCGTGGCTTTTGGCAGTTTGGCATCGATAATTAACGGCTGTTTTAAATCAGCATTATCCAAGCTGCTATGGGCGCTGCTACCAGAAAAAGGTACACCTTCACAAGCCGTCAAACCTATTGTGGCACTGATTAAGGATATTGTGACGAACAACCTACTACTTGATACCATCATATATTTCCTATTTTTATGTCTATCTTGTACTTGTCTTACATTTTTTTAACATCCTGTGACACCTTACTACTATCGGTGAACATCATAACGCGTCACACTGACTTTGATAAATGAATCTTAATAAATAAAATCAACAATAACGATTGCTAACTCCCTAATGATAACTATCAATAATAAGGAAACCATGATGGACCATTCAAAAAGCCCATTACCAGAAGCCATGGATCACATTGAAGGTGATACGGACGTCAATAATAACAGCCAAGAAATTGATTTGGCTGACCCTATGTTGCATACCCTTGATAATGATGATGTGATTGACAATAGCGCAGGATTTGACAACTCGCAAGCCGGCAGTGATGCGACTCAAGGGCTAACCCCTATGCATCATCAAAATATAGACGAATCGCGAATCGATGAAGTATTAGTGGACGATAATTTGGATGACAGCGATTATCCGGACATCATTGATATCGCTGATAGAGATGCGGCGGAACGTAGTAATGACGACGACTTTTAACCAAGTTCTTTCATGATAAAAAAGCTCTCTCACAATAAAAAAGCACGCTCGATATAATGGGCATGCTTTTTTTGTACTATAAAATATTGATTACATTACTGACAACGGCTGGTCAGTCCAGACGTCACGATAACTGGTGTAGTAAGTGAGCAACATAACAGGCAGCACTAAAAATGCACCCAGTCCCAACGTTAAGATGATTAAAATAGGCAATAACAACGAACAAACTAAGCCATAAACTAAGATAGGAATGATGTTTACCTTACCTGCTTCAAAGCTTTTTTTCATGGCAGCGATAGGCTCAAGATTGTGCAAAACAATCAGCGCTGGGGCAAACCAAAGTGCCATATACAGCGGTATCATGAGCAGCATAGTCAACAGGTAACCGAAGAAAATACCGCCTAAGGAGATGTCATTCATCGCCCCATAATTATTGCCCATATCACCTGACATCATAGAAAACATCATACTACCCATAGCGATAAATAGCGGAATCAGAGCAATAATGATACCGACTAAATATAGTAAGCCAAGGATGAGTAGTGGCTGCCAATGACTTTTAAACGCTGAAAACAAGTGATCAAAGCGTAGCTCAGTTCCTTGTGATTGCGCAGCTGCTCCTTTGATAATACCCGCAATAAACATAAATATAGTGGGTATGATAAGGACGTTAAGTAGAGGCACTGAAGACGCAATACCAACAATTACTAAGAATGTCACACTGATACCAAACCATAATAACGGCTGATTTTTAAACAATCCAAAGGCTTTGATAATCCAGCTCATGCCAGCCGCTGCATCACACTTACGTGGACTGGTTAGCAACTGCGGTAATGCACTGCCATACTCATCGGTTGGCGGCAAAACGGGTGGCTGACCATCTGATTTTTGTAATGACACATTGGCGTATGGACTATTAGGGTTGGACATGTTTATCCTTAAAAATAAAGTTAAGCAAACGTAAAATTGACAATGACACAAAAGTTTATTTGGCATAGTTTTACATATCAGTCACCAAAAATCCCAACTTTATTCTATTTTAATCAAATTCATTAAAATCATTTAGTCAAAAAAATACCGAACATGATGTCCGGTATTTTTTTATAACTTACAAATACAGTCAATTAAGCCCAACCATCTAGCGTTCCCGCCCAGCCTTTGACCAATGGCGCACTGAGCGCTTCAAGCAAATCAATGTGCGCCTCATCCAAGTTCAATGCGGGAATATAGTGATATTCTTGTCCACCCGCGTGAAGAAAGTTTTCACGATTTTCGATGGCCAGCTCCTCTAGCGTTTCCAGACAATCAGCAGAAAAAGCCGGACTAATGACTTGTACCGAGCGCACACCTGACTTGCCCCACTCTTCTAATACCACATCGGTATAGGGCTTGACCCATTCTTGCTTGCCAAAGCGTGATTGAAAACTGATAATCCATTCGTCATCCTTTAGACCAAGCGCGTGAGCCACTTGTGCGGCGGTACATTTACAACGCTTAGGATAGGGATCACCTTTATCAGCATAAGGCTGCGGGATACCGTGGAAGCTAAACATCAGCTTGTCAGGCTTGCCATGCTCTGCTTGAAAGCGGCGAATCGAATCAGCCAATGCTTGGATGTACAGCGGATGCGCAAAGTAATCTTTGACAATAGTATAGTTCGGCAAATTGCGCTGCTTGAGCGTCCACTTCGTCAGCGCATCATAAACAGCGCCACCAGAGGAAGCCGAATATTGCGGAAATAATGGCAAGATAATAAAGTGATCAACGCCTTCACCGCGCAAGGTATCCATCACATCTGGCAAACCAGGATTGCCATAGCTCATCGCCGGATGGACAGAAACCCGAAATGGCGCGGCACTATTTGCAAGCCGTGGTTCCAATAGCTCCACTTGGCTCTTTAGTATCTTACGAATCGGTGAGTCGCCTTCCCAAATACTGGCATAGGCTTTTGCCACACGTTTAGGGCGGCTTGGCAATACAAACAAATTGAGAATAATCGCCCACAAGAATTTCGGAATCTCGATTACTCGGGGGTCAGACAAAAACTGTTTTAAGTAACGACGTACGGCAGGCGCTGTTGGCTCATCTGGCGTACCTAGGTTCACTAATAGGACGGCAATACGGGGAGGCAGTTCAGGTTTCATAGCAGCACTATTTTATTATTAGGTTAATTAAAGAAGAATATGCGATAAAAGATTATTAAGTCATGATTGATTAAATGCTTTATTAGTGTAGCATTTTATCCATTAATAACGCATGGTAAAAGCACCCTTATACAATTTGATACTTAGTTGCTATTTATTGCTATTTATTGCTATTTATGGATAGTCATCAATCATTGATTCACCCTAACCCTTCTCTACCTACCACCCATCGCCCCTAAAAACCATGCTTAAAAGACTATGCTCAAAAGACTCGCTCGACGGTTGTACTCCTACGCGCATCACCATACAATAGGCAAGCACATTGTAAGAAAAACATTTAGAAAACAGTGTCGGCAAAGCAGTATTGGCAACACTGCCTATCGACAGTTTGCCCTTTTTATTTTATTGATGATTGTTGTCTTGCGAGGTAGCTTTGAACGCACGCCCTAATAATACCAGTGACCAGTCCCCGACAGATACGCTTCATTCGGCGAGCTTAGTTAATCCTGTGGACTCAGTCGGTTCAGTCGGAATTATCACGCCTCAGATTTTTCATTTCGCTGAGCCGTTGACGTTAGAATGTAATCGTACTTTGCCATCGTTTGATTTAATCATCGAAACTTATGGCACGCTAAATAGTGATAAATCAAACGCGGTACTCATTTGCCACGCCCTATCCGGCAGTCATCACGCGGCAGGTTTTCATAGTGCTGATGATAAAAAGGCTGGCTGGTGGGACAATATGATTGGCCCTAATAAAGCCATCGATACCAATCGTTTTTATGTCGTATGTGTCAACAACATCGGCAGCTGTTTCGGCTCTACCGGTCCAACGACCATTAATCCTGACAGTATCGATTCAGACCAGAATAATGTAAACAAAAACAGTTTAGACAAAGACAGTTTAAACAAAAACAATCCAGCCAGTGAACTGCAAGTTTATGGTCCTGACTTTCCGCTCGTCACTATTAAGGACTGGGTAAAAACCCAAGCGATGCTGTCAGATCGTCTCGGTATTGACGTTTGGCATGCCATTGTTGGTGGTTCCATGGGTGGTATGCAGGCGCTGCAATGGTCAGTCGATTATCCAGATAGACTCAAACGCTGCGTGGTCATTGCCAGCACGCCAAAGCTCTCAGCACAGAATATCGCCTTTAACGAAGTGGCGCGGCAGTCGATATTGTCTGACCCTGACTTCAAAGAGGGACGCTATTTACAAGCAGGCACCTACCCTCGTCGCGGGCTAATATTGGCTCGGATGGTTGGGCATATCACCTATTTGACCGATGATGCGATGAAGGCGAAATTTGGTCGTGATTTAAAGTCTGGCAAATTTATGTATGGCTACGATGTTGAGTTCCAAGTGGAGAGCTATTTACGCTATCAAGGCGAGCGCTTTAGCGAAAATTTCGATGCCAATACTTATTTGCTCATGACAAAAGCCTTAGATTATTTTGATCCAACACGTGAATATCCATCAGCCATGGCAACAGATTCGACAGAATCAGCAACACAGCTTAAGGACTCGATCACCACATCAGTCGAATCTAGTAAACAAAGCACGCAACCTGCGTTAGAAGATACGGTGGCAACGATAGATGAGAGTGAACAGAATCGTCAGCTAGAGCTTTCTGCGCTCAAAGCCGCCTTTGCCCATACGCAATGCCAATACCTAGTGGTCTCATTTACCACCGATTGGCGCTTTGCGCCGGAGCGCTCACAAGAGATTGTCGATGCACTGATGGCGACTGGCAAACCCGTCAACTATATCAATGTCGATGCGCCGCATGGTCATGATTCTTTCTTATTTGATATTCCCCGTTATATGGGTGCCGTCCGAGGATTTTTGACTGCGCCATTTATCACCGACAGCAAATCAAAACAACCAGCACAAAGCACAAATCAAAGCAGCCAGCAAAAATCAGGAGCACGCTCATGAGAATGGATCATCAATTGGCTGAGCGCTGGATTGCGCCGCACTCACATGTACTGGACTTGGGCTGCGGCAATGGTGAGCTACTCGCGCATTTACAACAAAATCGCGGCGTCACCGGCTACGGACTTGAGATTGACGAAGAAAAAATCAACGATGGTATCGCCAAAGGCTTATCTATTATCGAGCAAGACTTGAATGATGGTCTGGCACGTTTCGCTGATAACAGTTTCGACACCGTCGTCATGGCACGGGCGCTGCAAGCGGTGAAATCGCCTGATGTGCTCTTACTTGACATGCTACGTGTTGCTCGCGAAGCCGTCATCACCTTTCCCAATTTTGCTCATTGGCAAAACCGCATTCATTTAGGACTTAAAGGGATGATGCCTGTCTCAGAGGCATTGCCTTATGAGTGGTATAACACCCCAAACATTCATCTGTGTACGTTTAAAGATTTTGAGCAGCTTTGTGCACAGCATGATATTCATATCGTCAACCGCTTTGCCGTCAGCGATTCTGAAAAAGGTCATACGCCACTTATGAAAGCATTGATACGCCAAGCACCCAACCTATTGGCAGACGTCGCTATCTATCGTGTCACCAAACAAAAACCCGAATAATAGGTTTGTCTACTTAGGGCGTATCTTCATTTTAAAAATGGTGATAAAAATGAGATAAATTGCTGTCAAATAAGGAAAGTAGCGCAAATAATATCGAGATATTGCTAAGCTATTTGACGATGTTTGGTAAAATTTAGCCATTTTTTGCCCATTTAGAGGATAGTCGATTGAATTGAGGACACGCTCTAGCATTGGTTGAAAGCGGTAGCACGGCTCATAAATACAAATTTCAACCTTAATGACTGGTTAATTTATTCTTACGCTTAAGTAACTCTATGATTTTATTGAGGACAATGAGGTATGAATAAGCATTAAATCATGTAATTAGTATTTGAGTTTCGTAAGTTTGGGTGTTAAGCTAGCAAAATAGTGTCAATCGCACCCTGATTCTGACCGTTTATCGGTTCGATTAAAGGAATTTGCCACACCACATCGATTAATTATATTGCTAATGATTGGGTAAGTTGGTATTGCAAGATTTCACCTAATTGTTATCGCCGTCTAAACCTCTTTTAGCGGTGCAACTTTTTTTGCTTATTAACTACCTAATTTTGGAGCTGCTATGAAATTATTAAAAGCTGCGTTGTTTACTGCCTTATTTTCTTGTGCAGGTCTAGCAAACGCTGAGTTAATATCAAACGTACCACTTGATACGTCACGTTTTGAGCTAATGCCAGTTAGTGAACTGTCTAACCGCGCTGCCCAAGGTAACGATCACGCTCAGTTTTATTTAGCCAAGCGCTTACAGAAAGGTGAAGGCATTGCAAAGAATACCCAGCAAGCTATTCAGTGGTATACCAAAGCGGCTCAGCAAGGCGTTGCCCCTGCTCAGTTGAATCTTGCCATCATGTACTTGCGCGGTGAAGGTGTGCAGCCTAACTTGCAACAAGCAAAAGTTTGGTTAGAAAAAGCCGCTATGCGTGGCGATAACCGTGCCAGCTATACGCTTGCATTGCTAGATGAAAAGCAAAAAAATCTCGTTGATGCTTATAAATGGTACGATTTGGCTGCCCGTGATGGTATGCTTGATGAAAAAGTCCGTAACAAAGCACGCGGTAAAATTGGCCAGTTGGCATTGAACTTATCAAGCTCAGATATCGCTAGCGCCCGCAGCAAAGCGGATACTTGGTTCCAGAGTAAGTAAACGCTAATTTTGCTTTACGCAGTGAATACAAAACAAGCTCAGTATTTTACTGGGCTTTTTTGTTGTCTATTTCTATTATCATCATCACCTATATCTGGCTTAAGAATGATAAAACCTCCAAAACTTCCTTGAAATTTGCTACACTACGCCCGCATTAGCCAATTCCACAATCGCGCTAGTGTTATGAATCTTACCAATTAATTTCAACTGTTAATTTTAAAAAGCACCCTAAACCCAACGCACTAGGTTTGCGACCTAGCCAGCAGGAGAAAAACATGAGTACCATTCAAGACCACAATACAGATAGCAGTATCCAAAATAGCACTGTCACCGACAACAAATCAGCCCCAGCCTACGATAGCGTCACCAATAACATCGTCGTTGCCGCTCTATATAAGTTCACGCGTTTTGCTGACTTTGAGCAATACCGCGAGCCAATTTTAAATAATATGCTCGATAATGATGCCAAAGGCACGTTATTGATTGCTAATGAAGGCATTAATGGTACGATTTCTGGCACACGCCAAGGTATTGATAACGTCCTTGAGTATCTGCGCAGTATCGAAGCGATTGGCAGCTTTACCTTTAAAGAATCTTATACCGATGCTCAGCCTTTTTATCGTACCAAAGTGAAGCTCAAAAAAGAAATCGTTACCATGGGCGTTGAGAATATTGACCCATTGCAATCGGTTGGTCGCTATGTAAAACCAAGCGAATGGAATGCGTTAATCTCAGACCCTGACGTCATTCTTATCGACACCCGTAATGATTATGAAGTTAAAATCGGTACGTTCCAAAATGCCGTCAATCCAAATACAGAGACGTTCCGTGAGTTCCCAGAATACGTCGCAAAAGAGATGGATCCAGCCAAACATAAAAAAGTCGCGATGTTCTGTACTGGTGGTATACGCTGTGAGAAATCTACTGCTTATATGCGTGAACAAGGCTTTGAAGAGGTGTATCATTTAGAAGGTGGTATTCTAAAGTATCTAGAAGAAATTCCAGCCAGCGACTCTATGTGGCAAGGCGATTGCTTCGTTTTTGATAACCGCGTGTCGGTCAATCATAACTTAGAAAAAGGCAACTATGAGCAATGCTTCGCCTGCCGTATGCCCATTACTGTCGATGACATGCAAAGCCTTGCTTATATCAAAGGCGAGTCTTGCCCACACTGCATTGATAAAGCGACCGACGAGCAAAAAGCCCGTTTCCGTGAGCGCGAGCATCAAATGCAGCTGGCAAAGAAACGTGGCGAAGCGCATATTGGTAGCGATGTGATTGATGTGATTGAGAAACGCAAAGCCGCTAAAATCGAAGCACGTCGTCAAGCGGAAGACGCTAATCAAGCTAAAAAATAATTGCAAGTAAATATTGTCTATTAAAAAATGTGGCAGATTTATTGTAAGAAAACTTGCCACATTACTTTAAATTATGAAACCTATCACATTAATATCTTTCTCATTTGCGAACTCAAATAGTTTTTGAACTTTTTGGAACAGGTTAATTACATCTTGATCTTCTGCATAACCCATATCTGATACCACTTCATTTAAGTCTGTCTCTTGAAAGTCTGATACAATTTGCGTCACTGCATCAGAATCGTATAAAAGACCTTCCTGTGCCTCATAAAACTCTTTATCTTCCTTTGCTAAAAATAATAAGTTGGATAACGGGTAATCACCACTTCCCAAAATTTCTAGCACTTCCATGGAATAAAACTCGAATGATTCTTGAATGAAATTTTCATACTGATTGTCAGTATTCCAACGCATTTCATGAAGGTCGATATTACCATTAATTATATTTTCTAGTTGGTCATCAGATGCTGTGCAGAAGCCAAAAGCCATTGACATAATATGTTCCTGTAGTAGTCCATGAATAATTAATCAACAATTGAGTAGTAATGATATCGTAAGCATTTACTGAATAATAGTTTAAAAATAAAAAAGAGGCTTATTAGCCTCTTTTTTATGAATAAGTTATCACTATAACTTAAAACAAAATACGCACACGAATCGTTTCTTCTACGTCTTTTAGTTGATCTAGTGCGGCATCTGAATCGTTATAATCAACATCCATCACTAGATAACCGACATCGCCCTCTGTCATCAGGCTTTGCGCGAGGATGTTAATCCCTGCTTCTGCAAACAGACGGTTAATCTGTGACAGCACGCCTGGTACGTTTCTATGAATATGTAGCAGACGGTGTGAGTTTTCTTTGAACGGAACAGAAACTTCTGGGAAGTTGACTGCGGTTGCCGTATCACCTTGGTCAGAGTATCTAACGAACTTATCAGCGACTTCAAGTCCGATATTGGCCTGCGCTTCTTGCGTTGAACCACCAATATGCGGCGTCAAGATGACGTTATCAAATTTACGCAGTGGTGATTCAAACTCTTCATCAGCTGATTTTGGCTCTTTCGGGAATACGTCGATCGCTGCGCCCAAGATTTTACCAGATTCAAGCACAGCGGCTAAATCATCAATCTCTACGCAAGTACCACGAGCGGCATTGATGAAGTAGCTGCCGTCTTTCATATGGGCGAACTGCTCAGCTTTCATCATGTAGCGGGTGCTTGGTACATCAGGTACATGCAAAGTCACGATGTCAGCCGTTGATAGTAGCTCTTCTAAGCTACCTACTTGTACCGCATTACCTAGTGGCAATTTGGTCACAGCATCATGATAAATGACTTTCATGCCAAAGCTTTCTGCCAAGACAGACAGTTGCGAGCCAATAGAGCCGTAACCGACGATACCGATCGTCTTACCACGTACTTCATGTGAGTTGGTCGCAGACTTGCCCCAACCGCCACGATGTACGGTCGCGTTCTTTTCAGGAATGCCGCGATATAGCATGATGGCTTCGGCCAATACCAATTCAGCCACCGAACGGGTATTTGAGTATGGCGCGTTAAAGACGGGAATACCCAAATCACGAGCGGCGTCTAAGTCTACTTGGTTAGTACCGATACAAAAGCAGCCAATACCGATGAGCTTGTGCGCGTGCTCAAGTACTTCACGTGTCAATTGCGTACGCGAACGGATACCGATAAAGTGAGCGTCTTTAATCTTTTCGATCAGCTCATCTTGATCTAATGCGTGACTGATATTCTCGATATTATGATAACCAGCTCCTTCCAATACTTTTAAAGCATTGTCATGTAGACCTTCAAGCAATAAAAACCGGATTTTGTCTTTTTGTAGTGATAACGCCATATGAGAACTGTCCTATAATTGTCTTGTAAAATTATCTGAGGGATAATCTGTAGTCGAAGCCGTTTAAAGTAGGTACAAAGTAACCAAGCGCAAACCATACACTGAGTACATTAAATGAGGTTAACGTCGTAACCACTTACCAATGCTTTAACTATAGGGTGGGTGAAACGAAAACAGTCTGGATATCTTACACAAAATTGGGCGGCGATGTTAGCAGATTAGATGAATTATTGGTTATCAAGCCTGAAAACTTTTTATGCTATAGTAAATCACGCTGTTCGACGTTTATTAAACTATTTTTTGCCATTTACCGCCATATAAGCACGCAACATGACATCTTTCTATCATTGCTTTACTGGCTCACTTATAATCATATAAATACGTACTATATAAACATACCTATGTGGCTATGTTTATATCCATTTAGCGATATAATAATCCCCTTTAGGCATAGCGCTTACGTTTATACCGAGATTTGACCATGACTTCTTTATCTAGCCAAAGCACCTCTGCAACCCATACAGCTGCTGTTCAAACTATTTTGAGCACTTTGATGGATGTTCATCAGTTTGACGCCAGCCAAATCAAAACCGACCCTGAGAGCTTAGAGCATTGGGGCAAGGACTGGACCAAGCATTTTGCGCCTGCTGCTGCTGCCATCGTCTTCCCAAAGACCACTGAGCAAGTACAAGCCATCGTACTGCTTGCCAATGAGCACAATGTGGTGCTAACGCCAAGTGGCGGTCGTACCGGTTTGTCAGCTGGCGCCGTCGCCGCCAATGGCGAGATTGTCGTCAGTATGGATAAAATGAACCGTATCGGACAATTCTATCAAGCCGATCGAATAGTTGAAGTCGAAGCAGGTGTTATCACGCAGCAGTTGCAAGCATTCGCAGAGTCTAAAAACTTGTACTACCCTGTCGACTTTGCCTCAGCTGGCTCAAGTCAAATAGGTGGCAATATTGGCACCAATGCAGGCGGTATCAAAGTCATACGCTATGGCATGACTCGTCAATGGATCATGGGGCTGACAGTGGTCACTGGTAAAGGCGATATCTTGCAGCTCAATCGCGGTATGGTCAAGAACGCCACGGGTTATGACTTGCGTCAATTGTTTATCGGTAGCGAAGGCACACTTGGGCTTGTCACCCATGCGCAAATCAAGCTTGAGCGTCAGCCACAAGACTTAAATGTCATGGTACTTGGTATGGACAGCTTTAATGATGTGATGAATGTGCTATCAGCCTTTCAAGCGAAGATTGACTTGACCGCGTTTGAATTCTTTGATGATGTGGCGATTGATAAGTTGATGGCACACGGTCAAGTACAAGAGCCATTTGAGTCGCGTACCAAGTTCTATACGCTATTAGAGTTCGAAGCGCCGTACGAGCCGATCATGGATAAAGCCATGGCGATATTTGAGCATTGTATGGAGCAAGGCTGGGTCGTCGATGGTGTCATGAGCCAGAGCTTGGCACAGGCTGAAGAGCTGTGGAAATTGCGCGAATACATTTCTGAAACCATTTCAGTATTTACCCCTTATAAGAACGATGTATCCGTACTGATAAGCTATGTCCCTGAGTTTATCACCGAGATTGATCACATCGTCAGCAGCAACTACCCTGACTTTGAGGTTTGCTGGTTCGGTCATATCGGCGATGGCAACTTGCATCTTAATATTCTAAAGCCTGAAAACATGAGCAAAGATGATTTCTTCGCCGAGTGTCAAATCGTCAACAAACACGTGTTTGAGACGGTACAGAAGTATGGCGGTTCGGTTTCGGCTGAACATGGCGTCGGTATGACTAAAAAGCCTTATTTACAATATAGCCGCAGTGAGACTGAGATTGAGTACTTACGAGAGGTAAAAAAAGTCTTTGATCCAAATAACATTATGAACCGTGGCAAAATTTTTGATATGTAATTGCTTATTTAATAATTAAAGTAATAAATAAGCGAGTATGAAAAAGACGCTAAACGTGATGGTTTAGCGTCTTTTTTTGGCTTATCAAAGCGATTATTTATAAAAATAACAACACTAGCGCTACCACTAATAACACACTTAAAAAACCTTGAACGATTAAAAATGCTTGGTGCGGGGCGGCGATATGACGAAACATGTTGCCCAGTGCATTATAGGTAATACCAGCCGCTTTGATATGTGGCGGCGTATCAAAGGTTTTGATGATTTGTAAAAAATTCTCGGTACGATCAGGTGACCAATTATGCGGCGCAAATGGCAAATATGGCGATAATTGTGCGGCTTGCTTTTTGCTCGCTGGTGACCATAACCAACGCTCTAAAAATAATAAGCGCATACGCCAATCCGCAAAACGGCGATGTTCTATCGTCTGCAACAGCAATATTTCAGTATTCTTATGACGATTATCCGCAAATATGCGTTGCTTTAAGGCAAATACGTGCGCTTTCTCACCTTCGATGCATTGCAAAAAATGACCACTACCATAACATAGAGTACCTGTAATGCCATGCTGTTGATTATAGTTACGCGCATGACATTCTACTTCATCAAATATAGAGGCGCTTAAACGTGAGACAAGCGTCAAACTACTAACATACACCAATTGAACCAGCGCTGAGTCTTCTATCTCATCCCAGCTACTGACTCTATTGTTGTGACTTGAGGGCATAATAAAAAAATCCTAAAAAACCGATTAAATAAGGCTAAACAAAACAAACACAACAACGCCCCAATAAAAAAGACAGCGACTCACAAAAACGTAGCAAATAGTTACCACGTTAAACTGTCATTACTTGAGTAGCTTGTTATGATAACCAGCAAAACAAATAGATCAAAACGAAGCGCTCTAAGATATGCTATTTAAAAATAATGTTAAGCTAACAAAATATCTGTACTGACACCCTCAGGTTAGAAGCTGTACCAAACACTTGGCTTGTATTAACCCCAACGACTGTTTGTGAACATTGTGGAAAATTTTATAGTCACTTTAATTCATAGCTACTCTCATTTACAGGCACTCTAATTTGTAGCTACTTTAAAATGATATGAGATTCAAAAAACACGTCAGTAACGCCAAAGCTGACAGAAGTTATAAGATAAATTATCTTCATAACCTATTGTAAATACAGTGATAATTGATTGTAACGATAATATTTTATGATTGGAATATTTTTATCACTTTTTTTACACAAAAAATTGCCAACTGAATTGTGGCAACGCATGCTATTTGATATCACTAAAATTAATAAAGATCCAAAACAGGAACATTATGAGCAAAATAGAAAAACTAGACGACTTTCATCTAACCATCGCTGAAATCAAGAAAAAAGACTATCCACAATTAAAAGCACTGATGGATCGTGTCTATGTCAACTTGGGCGGTGCATGGTCAAAGAACACTATTAACACCTTAATTGATGCCTTCCCTGAAGGTCAGATCGCTTTATTTGACCATGATCAATTGATTGGTATCGTGTTATCTATGCGTGTTGATTATGCCACGTTTTCTAACCCGCACACCTACGACGACTTGATTGGTCATAAAGAAATTATCAGAGACAACCCTGAAGGCGATGCTATTTACGGTTTAGATGCGCTGATCGACCCTGAATACCGTGGTTACCGCCTAGGACGTCGATTATACGATGCCCGTAAAGAGCTGTGTCGCCAGTTAAACTTCCGAGCTATTTTGGCTGGTGGTCGTATCCCGAACTATCATAACCATCAAGATCTCACACCTGGTGAATATATTGAAGCCGTTGCGGCTCGTGAAATTCATGATTCTGCGTTGTCTTTCCAACTCTCAAATGGCTTTATCGTCAAGCGTATCTTAACAGCTTATTTGCCTGACGATAAACAATCTAAAGGTTTTGCTACTCTACTTGAGTGGGCAAATATTTATTATGAGCCGCAGGACTATAAGCCAAACACTCGTAAGTCTGAGGTGCGTATTGGTGGCATCCAATGGCAAATGCGTGAAGTCGAGTCACCTGAAGAGCTGCTGCAGCAAGTCGAATTCTTTGTCGATATTATGGCTGATTACAACTCTGACTTTGCTTGTTTACCAGAATTCTTTAACGCACCATTGATGGGGCTGTGTGAATCGACGGATCAAAACGTCGCTATTCGATTTTTAGCCGGTTATACAGAATGGTTTAAAAATGAGATATCGCATTTAGCGGTCAGCTACAACGTCAACGTCATTACAGGCTCTATGCCGTACTTGGACGAGGACGATACATTATATAATGTCAGCTACTTGTGCCGCCGCGATGGTACGGTCGAAGAGCAGCGCAAAATCCATATTACCCCGCATGAACGTAGCGCTTGGGTCATCGAAGGCGGTGACGAGGTCAAGGTGTTTGATACCGATGCTGGTCGTATTGGTATTTTGGTCTGTTATGATGTTGAATTTCCTGAGCTTGCCCGCCTCATGGCACTTGATGACATGGACATCTTGTTCGTCCCATTTTGGACCGATACGCAAAACGGCTATCTACGCGTGCGCCACTGCGCCCAAGCACGTGCAATTGAAAACGAATGCTATGTGATGATTTGTGGTTCGGTTGGTAACTTACCACAAGTTGAAAGTCTCGATATTCAATATGCGCAGTCTTCTATCTTCTCGCCATCAGATTTTGCTTTCCCGCATGATGCGATCATGGCAGAAACCACCGCCAACACTGAGATGGTATTTTTCTCAGATGTGAACTTAGACAAGCTTATTCATGTCCGTAACGAAGGCTCGGTACATAATCTGCTTGATCGCCGTGATGACTTGTATAGTTTGAAATGGAAGAGAAAATCTAAAGTATCAGCCAGTAAGCTAAGCGATGATGAGCGCCTCGAAAACTCTGGTAGTGTCCTGCTCGGTGACCCACTACAAAACCGTGCGCAAAAACCTTAATCAGTCACTTTAAAATACCAACACTGAACACGGTTTAATAAAATTTATGAATAATACGGCTGACATTTCAGCCGTTTATTTTTATCTATCAACAACCACTTATCAAAGCCATTTATACAATACCTATAGCAAAAAAGCAGCCATTATGACGACTGATACTGATACTGAAAAACCCATTAAAAAGCCAAAGAAAACACCCAAGCAAAAGGGGTTGTCTATCGCTAAAAATCTACTCATATATGGCTTGGTATTTGCTGTTATTTATACCGCTATCAATTGGTGGCGACAACCTATCATGCCAGCCAACCCGCAATTGCAACTGACCGATTATCAAGGGCAAGTCGTTGACTTAGCGGCGCTGAGCAATGAACAACCAACGCTGGTGTATTTTTGGGGCACGTGGTGTCCCATTTGTAGTATCACCTCGCCGACCATAGACAAACTTGCCGCCGCAAATGATTATCCGGTCGTTACGATTGCCATTAAATCAGGCACTGACCAAGAGCTGCATCGCTACCTTAATGAAAACAGCTATCGCTTTACGACAATAAACGATCAAGAAGGCAGCATCTTCGCTGATTGGCAAGGGCAAGTGACGCCTTCGTATGTCATCTTAAAGAATGGCGAGATGACTCAAGGTTTGACGGGCATTCAACCCTTATGGTCGCTCAAATTGCGCTTATGGTTATCATCAGTTTTTTAATGCTTAGCCTGCTGTTTAGAGTCCAATTATTTAGAGTTCAGTCGGTAGACAATGGCACTTGCCATCCGTATGATTCAATAGGTGATGCATCACTGATATAGATAATTGGTTTTGGCTAAAATAAGGACAATACTGACCAGCTCTTTTTACCCTAGCCTTTTTGTCATATAATAGCCGCCAATCTCATTGCCTCTTTTTAGTTTATTGCTATCACGGTATTTTATTATCCATAAGCATATTTTATGTTGCATTCGTCTCGATAGCATTTATTATTGACGTGAGCATATTTATGACGTTGATGCACAGCGATATATTATAAGTGAGAAAGCGATCATCAACGGTTAAGCAGCCAGCTAAGCATTACCCTAAATGTCACATCTGACTTTACATCGATTTTTAATCCATTTTCTAAAAAGACACCTTCTATGACTGATAAAAGTACTGATACGCCAAGCCAGGATTATAAAGACACGCTAAACCTTGCCGATACGCCATTTGCGATGCGTGCCAACCTTGCCAAGCGCGAGCCAGATTGGCTTGCTGCTTGGGAAGCGGATGATGTGTACGGCAAAATTCGTCAGGCACGTGCTGGGGCGACCAAATACATTTTGCACGATGGCCCTCCTTACGCCAACGGTCAGATTCACTTGGGTCACGCGGTTAATAAAGTACTCAAAGACATTATCGTGAAGTCAAAAACGCTATCCGGTTTTGACGCGCCTTATGTCCCCGGTTGGGACTGTCATGGTTTGCCTATCGAGCAAAAGGTCGAAGCCAAAGTCGGCAAAGTCGGTCAAAAAGTATCGGCGACTGAGTTCCGCGGTCTATGCCGCGAGTATGCGAGCACCCAGATTGAATTGCAAAAGGCAGATTTTAAGCGTCTAGGCGTATTTGGCGATTGGGACAACCCTTATCTAACGATGAACTTCCATCAAGAAGCCAACATCGTACGCGCCCTTGCCAAAATTTATGACAATGGTCATGTCACTCGCGGTATGAAGCCAGTCAACTGGTGCTTAGACTGTAGCTCTGCGCTGGCTGAGGCGGAAGTGGAATACCAAGATAAAGTATCTGATGCTATCTATGTGAGCTTCGATGTTTTGGATACCGATAAGGTTGCGGCGTTGGCTGACGTAGTGGGTAATATCGCCGCTGTTATTTGGACGACGACACCTTGGACGCTACCTGCTAACCAAGCCATCTCTGTACATCCTGAGCATAACTATAGTGTGGTGGCGACTGAAAAAGGTAATTTGCTATTAGCCGCGGATTTGGTTGAAACAGCACTAACGGAACTCAAACTAGAAAATAACGGTATCCTAGCGACCGTATCTGGGCGCGAGCTTGAAGGCTTGCGTGCCCAGCATCCACTGATTGCAGACCGTCAAGTGCCATTAATCCTAGGCGATCACGTAACCACAGATAGTGGTACTGGACTCGTGCACACGGCACCCGGTCATGGTCTTGACGATTATATCGTCGGTCTTAAATATAACTTACCTGTTGAAAACCCAGTCAGTGGTACGGGCGTCTACCTAGACAGCGCAGCGGTATTTGCGGGCGAACACATTTATAAGGCCAATCCAAAAATCATCGCCGCACTGCACGACAATGGACATCTAATCAGTCATACCAAGATTGAGCATAGCTATCCACATTGCTGGCGTCATAAGTCACCGATTATTTTCCGCGCAACGCCGCAGTGGTTTATTAATATGGAAACCAAAGGTCTGCGTGAGCGTGCCCTTGCTGATATTCCAGCAGTAAGCTGGACACCAGCATGGGGACAAAACCGTATTGAAGCCATGATGACGGGTCGCCCAGACTGGTGTATCTCACGTCAGCGTACATGGGGCGTGCCGATTACTTTCTTTACCCATAAAGAAACAGGCGAGCTGCATCCAAACACGCTTGAGCTGATGGAAGTCGCTGCACAAAAAATCGATGCGGGCGGTGTGGAAGCTTGGTTTGATGCCAGCTGTGAAGATTTCTTAGGGGCGGAAGCCGCGGACTATGACAAAGCAACCGACACCTTAGACGTTTGGTTTGACTCTGGCACGACGCATTTTGCCGTACTTGAACAACGCGATGAATTGACCAACCCAGCAGATATCTACTTGGAAGGCTCTGACCAACATCGCGGTTGGTTCCAGACGTCATTATTGACTTCAGAAGCCATGTACGGTCGCCCACCATTTAAGCAAGTACTGACGCATGGTTTTGTGGTTGATGAAAACGGTCGCAAGATGAGTAAATCACTTGGCAATATCATCACGCCGCAGGAAGAGATCAACAAAACAGGCGCGGACATGCTGCGTTTGTGGATTGCCTCAAGCGACTATCGCTATGAGATGAGCGCAGGTAAAACGGTCTTTAAAGGTGCAATCGATATGTATCGCCGTATCCGTAACACCCTGCGTTTCTTACTTGCCAATACCGACGACTTTGATCCTGCGACCAACAGCGTCGATATCAATGAGCTGGTCAGCCTTGATAAATTCATCATTGAGCGCGCGCAAACCGTGCAAGCACAAATCATCAGTGCTTATGATGCGATGGATTTTCACCAAGTCACCCAGCATATTACTGCGTTCTGTTCGCAAGATTTGGGTAGCTTCTATTTAGATATTATCAAAGATCGTCAATATACGACTCAGACTGATGGACAGCCGCGTCGCTCTGCGCAAACGGCGATTTACCATATCGTTCAGGCACTCATTCGCTGGATTACGCCGATTTTGTCATTCACCGCACAAGAAGCGTGGGAAGTATTGCATGGCGCTGACAGTTACGTATTTACTGAAGAATGGTATAAATTTCCAGAATTTGAGCTAAGCGCGATCAGCAACGATGACTGGCAACGTATCATGTTGGCAAAGGATATGGTCAATAAACATATCGAAACCGCACGTGGTGAAAAAATCATCAACGCTAACTTGTCTGCCGATGTTAATCTATATGCTGACGGTGCAATGCATGAAAGCTTAGCCAAGCTGGGTGAAGAGCTGCGCTTTGTACTAATCACTAGTAGCGCAACTTTGAAACCAATGAGCGACGCTCCTGCCGATAAAACAAGCACAGATGAGCAAACTGACGGCAGCACGGATGAATCAGCAGACTTAGTGGTCAATGTGAGCGCCGCAGCTGGCACCAAGTGCGTACGCTGCTGGCATATCCGTGATGATATCGGTACGGATAGTGCACATCCAGAACTCTGCGCGCGCTGCGTGACTAACGTCAGCGGTGATGGTGAGGTGCGCCACTATGCCTAACCATACGCCTAACTCAACAGAATCATCAGACAACAAGCTGCCATATGGTGAAGTCGATAAATCACCTGAGCCAGCTCATGCAACCACAGGCAGCTCAACGACACCGAAAAGTCGTTTGAATAAGACGCCAAAAATGATTGCAAATGGCCGTCGTGCGTTTACGTGGTATCTCCTATCGTTGGTCGTGCTAATCATCGATCAATGGACGAAGTGGCTGGCTGAAACTAAGCTGACTTTTCATGAGCCAGTGCCTGTGATTGAGCCTTTTCTGAATTGGACATTGGCATACAACTATGGCGCGGCATTTAGCTTTTTGGCAGATGCTGGTGGTTGGCAGAAGTGGTTTTTTTCGGGATTGGCATTATTGATGTCATTGTTCTTAATTGGCTACCTAATAAAAGCCCCGCGCCAAGCCAAGCTACTATCGACAGGTCTAGCGCTAGTGCTCGGCGGTGCGGTTGGCAATCTCATTGACCGCTTGCTACATGGTCACGTCATCGACTTCATCCATGTACACAACGCTGATGTCTGGCATTACCCTATCTTTAATATTGCGGATATGGGCATTAGTATCGGTGTGGCGTTGATTGTCATTGACATGCTGTTTTTGGAAAAAAAGCGTGAAATGCCACGGTCGTAACCGTCTACAGCTAGAGATATTAATTCAATTTATAAATAAAAAAGGTGGATTACTCAGTCGTAACCCACCTTTTTTATTCATCATTTTTTCTGATAAAGGCTATTAGTTAGCATAGAGTATTGCGCCTATACGCCACTCTTAACAGCTGAAAGTCATGATTGATTATTTCTTAGGAAATTTCTCTCGCTTCGATAATTTTTTAAGATAATCTTGAACCTGCTCAGGCAAGGCAACGCCCAGCATCTTCAACCATGAAAACAAATGCTGATAATAAATGTCTGCCAGCGTAAAGCTGTCCCCCGCTATATACTCCTGCTCATCTACCCAAGCATAAGCAATCGGTAGGGCTTTTTGGATACACTTCATGCAGTTGTTAGCGGTACCCTCAGGCCAGTTTTCATAATTGTCTAATACCTTGATTTTGGTGAGTATCCATAGATAACTCTCAATCTCGATCATGCCAAATGAAATCACTTGGCGAAGTTTATAGTTTTTCTCAGCGAAGTTCTTATCTGCTGTGTTTGGTGTCAAAGGTTTGTCAGGGTGTAACTCATTGAGATATTCAATAATAGCCAACGACTCAGTAAAGTGTTTGCCTTCATGTGTGATGGTAGGGATTTTACCAAAGGGATTAACGGCTAGAAACTCAGGGCTTCGCTGCTCTCCTTTTTTGCCATCTATTTCTTTGGTCTCATATTCTAAGCCCACCTCCTGCAATGCCCAAATGACCGTTTCAGCGCGACTTGGATGGGTGTATTTGTATAAAGTAATCACTTGCGTTCGCCTTTTATTATTAATTAAATCCATTTAAGGTTTATCCTGAAAAATCGTGCTTATTGCGTACAATTCATCATACTCGCACAAAATACCAATGCACGGCAACCAGCCACTCAAGATATAAAACTTTGATGTTTCATCAGCCGTTTATTTTAGACTTAAGCATTAAACATCAAAACTACACCGCTCACTATGATAAATAAACAAGTGCTTTTATACCAAAGAATCAAGTAATCCTTGCAAAAATTTCAAGCTTCCTCCTGTCAATATAAACAACAACCCCGCCATATTGATGAGAACAGTCAAATAATACGCCACTCGAAATTCAGGCTTTTGCGACTTGTGGCGTAGATACGTCTGCGCAACCATCGCGCCCACCCAACCGCCCAGCGCACTTAGCAGATGCAAGGTTGATTCAGGTGTGCGCCAATCATTATTCTGAGCAGCGGCTTTGTCTTTGGCATACATCATATAAGTAATGAGACCCAAAGCCACATACCAACCCACAACCAGCCAGCTGAGCTTGTTCATGGCAGCCAACAAGATTAATACGCCATAAAAGCCCACACCAAGGAACAAACGTTTCTTTTGTCCCGCTTCAAAGTCTGCTTGCATGCTACGTTTGTGATTACGCTGACGGATTTTCTGATTTTTTTGCGCCATTTTTTGCTGCACAAAGCTCAGCTCTTGTACATCTTTTGCTTGCATACGCCCTTGATTGTCCTGCCCAAATGTAAAAACAACGGGCTCACCGACCTCAGGGCGACGACGCGCTTTAAACTCATTGATATGAAAGAATATTGAATCACCATTCTGCGTTTCGATAAAACCAAAGCCTTTGTCATCTTGCCACTTTTTAATGTGACCTTGTTGTTTATTTACCATAAAACCCCTGCCTGCTCTTAGAATTGCCAAATATATTACACTATTTGCGTTACACTATTTACGCTTACATACTCTCCAAGATGGCTTATCATTCCTTATATTATTTGCCAAACCAATTCCTAATCCCGTAATAAATGGCTGTTGACTATGACCGACTCACAATTTATCAATCCCAATGAAGACACCCGTATCACTTTTGGTAGCCTTGTAAAGCTGCACTTTGAAGTATCACTAGAGAACGGTACGATGATTGATTCTACCTTTAGCCGTGATGCGCCTGTGACGCTCACCATTGGTGATGAAAGTTTATTACCTGGCTTTGAGCAGGTATTAATGAACCTGCGCGCAGGTGACACGCGCTCTGCCCACCTTGAAGCGGAGCAGGCATTTGGCGATTGGAATCCTGACAACATCCAACATTTCAGCCGTACTCAGTTTGCGTTAATCGCTGATAATCCAGAAATCGGCATGATGGTAGAATTCGAAGACAAAGGCAAAAACACGCTGCCGGGTACGATTAGTGCACTCGATGACGATCAAGTCGAAGTGGATTTTAACCATCCCCTTGCCGGACAATCCCTGTTATTTAAAGTAAAAATCTTTAAAGTTACCCCGCCTGGTGTCACTGGCATAAAGCTCATGTAATCGCTTAAAAAACTGTCAGCTATAAAAATACATTTACAAAGGACATTCATATGCAATATCAAATGTTGCCACAACTCAATGAAAAAGTTTCTAAGATTTGTTTAGGCACGATGACATGGGGACAGCAAAATACCGAGACCCAAGCACATGAGCAAATGGACATGGCGCTAAGCGAAGGGGTGAATTTTTGGGATACGGCGGAGATGTATCCATCGCCGCCAGATAAAGACAAGCAAGGTGATACAGAACGTTTCATGGGCACGTGGTTTAATAAAACCCAACAGCGGGATAAAGTCATTCTTGCTAGCAAAATATCGCCGATGGATTTTTTGCGTGATGGGCAAACGCGTTTTAATGCCGAACATATTAGCAGCGCCATCGATGGCAATCTTCAGCGTTTGCAGACCGATTATATTGATATTTACCAGCTCCATTGGCCTGAACGCCAAGCAAATTTTTTTAGTCAGCTTGGCTATACCAAAGAGATGGCATCGCAACCATTAGATGATTTGACGCCATTTCTAGAGACCATTCAAGCGTTAAATGATGAGATTAAAAAAGGGCGTATTCGCGCTTATGGACTATCGAACGATACCGCTTGGGGACTGATGCGCTATCTATGGGAGGCGGATAAAAATGGTTTGATCGCTCCTATCACGGTGCAAAATCCTTATAGTTTGCTAAATCGCTTATATGAAGTCGCTATGGCAGAGATTACGCACCGTGAAAATGTAGGTCTATTGGCTTATTCACCGCTTGGCTTTGGTGTCTTATCTGGTAAATATCTCGATGGCAAACGTCCAGCGGGTGCGCGACTCACGATGTATGATCGTTTTGCGCGCTATACCAATGAACAAGCGCTATTAGCCACTGCTCAATACGCCAAAATTGCAGCGGATGCAGATTTAGATATGGTACAGATGGCATTGGCTTTCGTTAACTCACGCTCATTTGTTACCAGTAATATTATTGGCGCTACTACGATCGAGCAGCTAAAATCCAACATCGATAGTATCCATTTAACCTTAAGCTCAGAAGTATTGGAAGCGATTGAAGCCGTGCATACACAGCATCCCAATCCATCACCCTAATTTTAGCTTGAGGTGACACCATGGTCTGATGCAAACCAGACTTTGACGCATTGAGGCTGCTGTATTTTTAATCGACAAAAAAGGCGCAAATCGCAGTTATAAACTGAGCGATTTGCGCCTTTTTTATTAGAGCGTGTTAAATATTCGAAACTATTAAGCTGTCACCGCTTAAACTTTAGCGACTTTCGTTAAGACTCGCGAATGCAGTTCCGCCAAACCTTCTTGCATACGGGCTTGTAACAAATCCGTCAATTCACTTTTGCTCAACCCTTTAGGATCTATTGGCTCAAGTGGCAATACATAGGCGGTCACATCTTTCGTATCGAGCACCTTTTTTATGCTCTCTTTCATCGTAAGCTTGCCATAATAAGGCAACTCTTCACTTAACGTGCCGTCTTTATTGACGTAAGCAATTACCAGCGGGCGTACGGGCACGTCAGCATCTATGGCAGCTTGTAGCAACGTGCCATGAATACGCTTGATTTTCTTACCATCGGTGGTGGTCGCCTCAGGGAAGAATATGACCGAGAAACCTTTGGTCAAAAAACTGGCAATTTGGGCGGCGACCGACCCTGCATCACCGGAACCACGCTCGATAAATACCGTGCCTGCTGCATGAGCCAGCTTACCAAATACAGGCCATTCACCGATTTCAGCTTTGGATAAGAAAAAAGCAGGACTCAGTGTCCCCACCACAGGGATATCCATCCATGACACATGATTGGATACCCATAATCCGTGGTGCTGCTCTACCCGCTCGACTGCCACAACCTTGACGCCAAAAGAGCCTGCCATTTTGCGGCAAAAGGCTTGAATATAGCGTGGCAATTTTTCGCGTGGTGGCTGTTTAAATGCGCCAATACGTTGGGCGGCGCGCAATCCACCAGCGATAGTAGTGGTCATGCCAGCAATTTGTTTGCCGCGCCCCAACTGTTGTCTGAGTGAGAAGCCTGACTTAGATTGGCTCATCTGTGTCCCTCGTGGTTAAAAACATATGATTATATATCGTAAACAAGCGCCATGAGTATAACAAAATTTATTCAGTCAGTGACGATTTGTTCACTGAGTTGCTGTTTATTCAACCAGTTCTGCTGCGTTCACTGATTTGCCTATGGCTTTCATTTACGCTGTAACATAAAACCCTCGTTAATTGTGCTATAACGCTTTAATATTAACTGATGAGACCACATATATATGGTCATATGAACGCTATATCGACGTTTACTGAATGGATAATAGCGATATATTTACTTTATTAAATAGGTGATACTCTTTGGATTATTTTGAAAGACACGAAGGTGGCGAGCGCGCCATTATAGTACATTTAGACATCCGTCAAATTCAAGATCCTGATGATTTAGGTGAATTTGAGCTGTTAGCAGACTCAGCAGGGGCTGATCGTTTGGCTTTAGTCACAGGCTCACGCCAAAGACCCGACGCCAGATACTTCGTTGGTAGCGGCAAAGCAGAAGAAATAGCAGAATTGGTACGCGAACATGATGCGGATATCGTCTTATTTAACCATAGCTTATCGCCATCACAAGAGCGTAATATTGAAGCCTTGGTCAAATGTCGCGTACTGGATCGTACGGGTTTGATATTGGATATTTTCGCGCAGCGTGCCCGTACTTATGAAGGTAAGCTACAAGTAGAGCTGGCGCAGCTCAACCATTTATCGACGCGTCTGGTACGAGGTTGGACGCATTTGGAGCGTCAAAAAGGCGGTATTGGTCTACGTGGACCCGGTGAGACCCAGCTTGAGACCGATCGTCGCTTGCTACAAGTGCGCGTGAATCAGCTTAAAAGCAGAATCGAGAAAGTCAGACAGACACGTGCGCAAGGTCGAGCCCGCCGCCAAAAATCAGATGTGCCGACGATTTCGCTTGTCGGTTATACCAACGCTGGTAAATCGACGCTATTTAACCGCTTGGTCGACGAGAATATCTATGCAGCGGATAAACTATTTGCCACGCTTGATCCTACTTTACGCCGTTTAGACTGGCAGGGCGTTGGTCGTGTTGTTTTAGTCGATACGGTAGGTTTTGTCCGTCATCTGCCGCATGAGTTGGTCGAATCCTTTCATGCGACATTAGAAGAAACCTTGGAAGCAGATTTATTGCTACACGTCATCGATTCTTCTAGTGAAGATATGCATGAGCAAATTCAGGCGGTCAAAGACGTATTAGCGGAGATTGATAATGATGTACCAGTGCTCAATGTCTACAACAAAATTGATTTGACAGATGAGCCTGCACATATTGGTTATGCTAGCGAAGGACAACCCAATCGCGTCTATGTTTCTTCTAGAGAAAATCTAGGTATGGAAGCGTTGTCGTTAGCCGTCCAGCAGTTACTGACTGGTACACTCACCACCTTTGAGTTGACCTTACCTTATCATGCAGGTCAGTTAAAAAACGCCTTATATGAGCTGGGTGTTATTCAGGAAGAGAGCTACGATGACAGCGGGCATGAATGTTTAACGATTCGCTTGCCAAGCGATACGCTAAGACAACTACTAGGTCAGGCCAATTTAGAACCTTTAGATGTACTGCCATTAGCACAAGCCACATTATTGATGCCAGTACTTGAAGACTTCGAAAAGCCTGACGAGGTTGAAGAGCCGACGATGACCAAGGCAGAAGAAAAAGCGTTTGATGAGTTTGATGCGCTGAATTCTGAAGCCGCTAAGTCAGAGGAATTAGCAGTAGAAGTGGAAACTCCTGACTCAAAGATATAAATGACTGAATCTGTAAAATAGCTTTATAAAAGACAAAAGGATGATATCCATTGATATCATCCTTTTTTTTGGCACATAGCATTAAATTTGGGGCTTTCCGATCACCAAAACGCGCTACCATAGCCTATGTCGTTCAAAGTGAGCACAAGGTAGCCTGGCGCAAATGATACATTCATTATAGTAAGCGAGCTTAACACTGTTGCTATTTATAATCGCACTGACGATATGCTATAAGCTTTATTAGTTTGCCTACTCTCTATATAATCATCGGCTATAGGTTCAACCAATATTCATATCATTGATAGATAGAACACACTCATTAGAGTGCGGTTACCTATTTTGTGGCTCCCATCCTATCTATTTCTAAATCGGCCAGTATTTCTTATGAAATCTACTCATTCCGCCCATTTGCCGCTATGGCTTGCCTTAATCCTGACACTCACGATGGTCATCGTGGTTCGTGAATCAGCCGTTATCATCTGTCAATTAGCAGGAATAGAAAAGGCTGCCAACATCGTTGGATTGGTCGCCATGTTCTTTATTTTGATGGCATGGCGATTACTTAAAGGGCTGCCCAGTTGGCTCACCCAAGCCAGTAACACTTTATTGGTGGATAGCGGTTTTGCTTTTTTGCCCGTGTCTGCAGGTGCAGGCTTACTGCTATTTGCTTTAGGTGATGAGCTTTGGGGCGTTATGCTGACGATCATTATTAGCACACTCATACCGCTTTGGGGACTTGCCATACTTGCCAACCGTTCGCTCAATCACGATGTTAGCATCGATAGCACCACCGTTGAAGAGCACAAAGGACAGCTATGAGCTGCATGAACAAGGAAATGCAATGATTTTTGATAACGTGTTTGTGGCAACCTTTGCGGCGATATTATTAACGCTAATCGCTCATGTGACTGCTCGTGTATTGGCACGTAAGCTCTCATGGCTGCCGATGGTGATTACGGCGTTGGCGCTTGTTCTCTTATTTTTGTTTATCCTACAATGGGATTACAACGATTATTACGATGTTGCCAAGCCTGTATTTGATCACTTATTGGGATATGTCACCGTACTGTTGGCAGTACCATTAGCAGCAATGAACTTTAAAGGTCTGCCAGTCAAAAAGCTTACTCTCATAGTTATCCTTGCAAGTGTGGTTGGTGCATTGCTACCGATGTCATTGGCTTATTTATTTTCATTAAGTCACGACACCATACTCGCTTTCGCAACGCGTTCAGTGACCACCCCAATCGGTCTGAGTGTCGCAGATTTAATCAAAGCACCACTAGCCATGGCGAACTTAATTATTATTGTCTCAGGGCTTATCGGTGGTACTTTGGCGCGCTTTTTATTTCGCGGTATCGATGATGATCGTGCCAAGGGCTTAGCACTTGGATTGGCAGCGCATGCTTTTGGTACCGTCGAAGCATGGCAAATTAGCCACACTGCTGGGCGTTATGCGGCATTTGGACTGGCAGTAAACGGGCTGGTCACCGCCGTTTGGGTGCCTATTTTTATCAGTGCACTTTCTATATAACCCTGTTCAAAGCACTTCCCAGTGCTCCAAACAGCTTTTATTTCTCATGATTCATTCATTGCCACAGCCAGAATATTCACGTACCACATACGCCTAAAAACAATAAAGCCGATACTCCATCAACGTACTCAAAAACGGTAGTGTGTTGATTTTTTTACAAATTAAAAATGACTTTTATACTTTGTGCTGATAATCGTATGCGTCGAAAAGTTATTATATGTTATAGTAAGCAACTATTATTTTTTGTATCCAATGCGAGTGGTTTCTAGTTAGACGTGGTTTTTGCTAGGGTGCTATATCGTTTACAGCGATAAAATCCTACCAGCACGATAACCGCTTAAATGCGCAAAACGACGCGCCTATAGGCAAAGCAATTTGCTATTACTCGATGAAAAGTGATAACCCTATGATAAATGTTACAACCTTAGTGACTCGCTGCTTGTCTCCTGTTTTATTGACCGCTGTCGCCCTATCCAGCCTATCTCTATCTGTTGCTGCTAAAGCAGGTAATATGTATATTTACAAAGACAAAGGCGGACAAGTCTTACTCACTAACGTCAATCCAAGTGGTAATTTTGACAAATTCACCAAAAAGGTAAAAGTCACCTACTACAAAGATTCTAAAATGTATGACGGTAGTAGTGACAATAGCAGCAGTAATTACGGTAGTAGCTCTGCCAGCAGTAGCGGAAGCCGCAACTCATACGACAGTTATATTCGCGCCTCAGCTCAGCGTCATGGCGTAGATCCTGGGCTTATAAAAGCAATGATGCATAGCGAATCCGCATTTAACCCAAATGCACGCTCACCTGTCGGTGCGCAAGGTCTCATGCAGCTAATGCCAGCGACTGCGCGACGCTTCAAAGTCAGCAATCCTTGGAACCCTGCAGATAATATCGAAGGCTCTGCTAAATATATTGCATGGTTGATGAAGCGGTTTAATAACAACGTAGAATTTGCGGTTGCGGGCTATAATGCGGGTGAAGGTAACGTTGATAAATATAACGGCATCCCGCCTTTTAAGGAAACCCGTAACTATGTCAAAAATGTCATGAGCCGTTACCATAGCTTGTATAAAAACGATTCAGGGCTATCAGGCGGTACCATGAACGCTAGCAATCAAATCGCCAATCCTAGTCTCAGTAGCGGCTTACAAAACGTCAGCTATGGCACCAGCAGTAATAGCAATAGTGCCAGCTATGCCAACTCAGCATATGATGCGCTACGCTAAAATGAAGACTACATGAACCGTTGAATCCAAACGTAAAAAAGCCCGTTAATATAATTAACGGGCTTTTTTGTGCTAAGAGGCTTTATCTATTCATTCATAATCTATCTTGTCATATTTTTTGAGTTCGATACAAGATTAACAATAAAGCTGATCTGTGAGTACCAAACCAGAAAGCTTAGCACTCACCTTTCTTCTTAGCAAAATTTAAAAATTACTTGTTAGCCAGTGCTTGTGTTGCAGCAACTTCAGCAGCAAAGTCTTCTTGCTTTTTCTCGATGCCTTCACCAACTTCTAGACGTTTGAAAGCAAGTACTTTTACGCCTTCAGCTTTTAGTACATCACCAACTTTCTTCTCGTTGTCCATAACATATGGCTGACGTAGTAAAGTCACTTCTTCTAGATACTTACGTAGGCCACCTTCGATCATTTTTTCAACGATGTTATCAGGCTTGCCAGACTCACGAGCTTTTGCTTCGATGATGTCTTTTTCGCGTGCTAATAAATCAGCATCTACACTTTCGTCATCAACCGCAACTGGGTTGAATGCTGCGATATGCATGGCAAGGTTTTTGCCAGTATCTGCGTTGCCGCCTTCAAAAGATACCACAACACCGATACGTAAACCATGACGGTATGAAGCAAGGTTGCTACCTTCTAATACTTCAACGCGGCGTACTTGGATATTTTCGCCGATTTTTTGTACCAAAGATACACGAGCTTCTTCAACAGTCTGACCATTGCCATATGGCAATTCAGCGATAGCAGCTACGTCAGTCACATTGTTTTCTAATGCAATATTCGCTACTGCTTCTGCAAATGCCGTAAAGTTTTCGTCTTTTGCAACGAAGTCAGTTTGGCAGTTTACTTCTAACAAGAATGCTTTGTTGTCGCCTTGAGCGATGATAATAGCGCCATCAGCTGCAATGTTACCCGCTTTTTTAGCTGCTTTGGCTTGACCAGATTTACGTAGGTTATCAATGGCAGTTTCTACATCACCGTTTGATTCTTCTAACGCTTTTTTACATTCCATCATGCCAAGACCAGTACGGTCACGCAATTCTTTTACCATTTTGGCAGATACTTTTACTTCTGACATAAGAGTTACCTTTTATTATGTATGGGAGTGCTTAATTTCTATGAGATATATCTTTGCTATCTATTGGTACTATATCGCTCTTATAGTAATGGAAGCACTCATGGTTGATCGTGATAACAGACATCATTGTAATAACAGATATTGTGCATCACGAGGGCATATATAAGCGATAATACTCGCTTATTAACGAGTGTTCCATCAACAATAAGGCATGACGAGTAAAACTACATCATGCCTATTGTGAGCTTATACGCTGTTAATAACTTTATATGGATGCAGATAGTGTGACTATCAAGCTATCCTTACAAAGTTAAACCTTTTGGGTCAGCCAATTATTCTGCTGGAGTCGCCGCTTCTTCTGCTTTGGCTTCAACTGGTGCTTCTTCAGTAGCAGGTGCTTCTTGCTCAGCTTTGCCGCCCGCTTGAGTCTGTGCGTATTCTTTACCAGCGATAATCGCATCAGCCATAGAAGTCACATACAAGGTCACAGCACGGATAGCATCATCGTTTGCTGGGATGATGTAATCAACGTTATCTGGGCTAGAGTTAGTATCAACGATACCGATAACTGGGATACCTAGATTTTTAGCTTCTTTGATAGCAATCGCTTCATGATCTACGTCTACAACGAAGATTGCATCAGGTAGGCCGCCCATATCTTTAATACCGCCTAGTGAACGCTCAAGTTTTTCCATATCACGAGTACGCTCTAACGCTTCACGCTTAGTAAGCTTGGCGAAAGTACCGTCTTCTGCTTGCTTTTCTAGCTCTTTTAGACGGTTGATTGACTGGCGAAGTGTTTTCCAGTTAGTCAACATACCACCTAACCAGCGATGGTCAACGTATGGCATGCCAGCGCGTGCTGCTTGCTCAGCGATGATACCGCTTGCTGCGCGTTTAGTACCTACGAACAATACTTTGTTTTTCTTAGCAGCTAAGCCGTTAACGTAAGTCAATGCTTCGTTAAACGCTTTTACTGTGTGCTCTAAGTTAATGATGTGAATCTTGTTACGGGCACCAAAGATGTATGGTCCCATTTTTGGATTCCAAAAACGTGTTTGGTGACCAAAGTGAGCGCCGGCTTGTAGTAAGTCGCGCATTTCGATTTTGGTTGGATTCTTTGTAGACATGTGAAATTCCTATTGGTTGGGTTATGCCTCCACATCACAAAAACTGCCTATCTAGCGACACGCATCTGCTAACGGTTAATACTTATTGTGGCAGCACTAACTTTTTGCAAATTAATCAAGTCGCCAAACACCCAGCAATTTTTTGCCATGATGTGTGTGTCATTGGTTGATGGGTTGGTTTAAAAAATTGAGCTATCATTTGAACGTAAAAATACGATGTGATAAAAAATAGCTGGGCTGTATTTTAGCATATAATGCTTAGCGACTGCTAGCGCTATTATGCTGTTTAAGTGGATGATAACGCATAAAAAAACGACGCATTAACGTCGTTCTTTATACTGAATAAATGAGCAGCTGTAGATTAAGCAATACAGATACCAATGACCGCTTTATACCCACGCCACGTAAATGGCGTGACGTAACTTTGGCGATCTTTTGGCAAATAAGATACGCTTGGTGCGCTCTCAACAATATGCGGTGGCGAGATAATAAACTCTGAGCCGAACTCAGTACGAGCATTACCAGAGATAGTGTTGGCCATCTCACCGAGCAGATCTTTCATCATCGTGATCGATGAGTCAGGCTCGCCCATCACTTTTATGACCTCTCGCAACATCACGCTTGGTGCACTCACATACACACAGCCTTCCAGAGGCCCTGATATCTCGATAACGCCGCTATAATCATAACCAACAGCACTCTTGTTATGATTTAAATAAGGGGTATCAATGGACACTTCCGAGCCATCAATTTGTGCAAAAAATGCATTGATTGAGCTCAGAAACACACCCAATTTTTCTACTTTAACCATAATATATTAATATCCATCTTTATGACGCGGTGGCAGCAACGTTAATCCTGCAAACAGACCACAATCTCGCCTATCTGCGAGTTCCAAGTGATGGGAATGATAAAAGAACGCTCATCATTCGGCAACACAATACTTTGTGGAGAGCCTTTAAATACAAACGGCACAGAAATATGGAACTCTGAGCCAAACTCTTTACGCGCATTACCAGCGATGGTATTGGCCACTTCACCAGCCAAATCGATATAATTCTCATCGCTTTTATCCGTTTCACCCATGCTATCCAGTATAGCGGACAATAACTGACGGGTTGCCGAAAAATACACCACGCCTTTTTGTCCACCCGATATACCGATCACACCCGTATAATCATGGACTTTTGGCTGTTTGTTCTCTAACAGATATGGGGTGTCAGCGACAAGCTCCTCGCCCCCAAACTGATTAAAATAATTACTAATAATACTTAAAAAAATCTGTAGCTTTTGTTCTTTCATAATGACATCTACTTAAGTCGTTGAATGGTTTAGTCTTGCATTAGCTCATACAAAGACTCTACAAGCTCTTCTTCTGAAAAAGGCTTGCACAAAAATCCGCTGGCACCCAACGACAATGCTTCAATGCCAGTGGCTTTATCAGACAGTGCTGACACCACTAAAATTCGTACTTCAGGGTCAATCGCAATGATTTTCTCAATGCATTCAAGCCCGTCCATTTGTGGCATGGTCAAGTCCATAGTGATTACATCAGGACGATGGACATTGAACTTTTCAATGGCTTGAACACCACTGGTTGCCGTCGCAACCAGCATAAACTGCCCTGAATCGTACGCGCGTTGAATACGATTTCTAATAATATTTGAATCATCAACAATCATTAACTTATGCATAACTGATCTATTACCTTTAATGAAGTGCTTGTCATCCTTGACAATATACCTGCTGTTTCTAATTAAGCTTTTGGTAAAGTAATAACAAACCGTGTCATCTGACCAAATTCGCTGTTTACGTTAAGCTTGCCATCATAATCTTTTACTTTTGCTTTAATGATATCGAGACCGACACCGCGTCCGCCATCTTCATCTGCGTGTTCTTTGGTAGAGAAACCCGAAGAAAACAGTTGTTTGAGCAGCTCGCTTTGACTGAGCTGACTGGCTTCTTCTGTACTAAAACGACCATCACTGCTTAACTTGGCACGAATGCTGTCATAATCAATACCTTGACCATCATCTTGCACCATCAGCATGAAATCTGAGCCGTTGTCTTTTAGTTCTAAATCAATCGTCCCAACCGCAGTCTTACCAATCGAATGACGAACACTTGGCGCTTCAATGCCATGCACCACGGCATTACGTAGTAGCTGAATGCTAATCTCTTTAATCGGCTTTACCAGATGCGCTGGTATGTCCGCTTGCATCAGTGTATTACTCTTTAGCTCTACTTGCTTACCTTGTCTTGCGGCAATATCTTTTGCAAATGCTTTATAAAAAGACAGATGATCATCAGTTGCTTCATTACCTAGGTCAATATCCTGACCGATATCAGTATCTATGATACTGGTTGAAGGATTTGATGTCTGACTGTCAGTCGCCACCGTTTTTGACATACTGTTTTGAGCAATATTGTCATCTAACCCATTTGCAGTTGGTGCAGTCGCTGGTGCTGAACGGTTAATACGCTCGCCCAAAGTCGCGATGGTATTTGATAGGCTTAATAAGTCATCCAAATGTACGGCCAATGGCAAGAAATCGTTACCAGATAATTGACCTTGGTTTTGCAATGCGTGCAGTTTGTCTTCCGCATCTGAGGCAATCTTGGTAAAGCTATGCAGTTTTAGCGCAGAAGCTTCACCTTTTAAGCTATGCATTTCGCGATAGATGGCTTTTAGTTTGCCCTCAAGCTCATATTGTGAGCTACCAGGATTTTTCAAGATATTGTTCATCTTCTCAATGTGCATCTGCGTATTATCGATAAACTCATTAATAATCTTTGGATTTACATTTAGAATAGTGGTGAGCATTTCAATCTGCATATCATTTTGCGAACGCTCTTTTTCTAGACGCTGCTCTAAATATACGGCATCTGATACATCGTTGACGTTGACCAAAATACGGGCAATGTCTTTGTTGTCATAAACACGTGAGAACTTGAAGTCTAAGAAGCGATTATTCTGTGCTTTATCACCAGCGTTGTTGTGTAGCATGACTTTGTGCAGTGGATTCAGAGAATCTACCAATTTTTCTTTAACGCGTGGATTGTAAAGCTGCTCAATAAATTGCTGTGTGGTTTTCAGATCTTTATCAGAAATACGCCCACGTAAAACGTTGGTAAAGTTCTCTCCTGACAATCTGTCCTCACCGATAATATCATTCAGTGCGCGAGAATGCTGCTGACCAATATTCAAGTCTTTATCAAGTAAGAATAGACCCGTATTTACCGTTTCCATAATCTCTTGCGTCTCGCGACGAGCAGCGAACGCTTCAGCATCGGTTTCACGTAAACGACGTACAAAGAAGAATACAAAGATTAGAAAGTAGGTAAAGATGGCGGCAACACCAAGCACCTGAATCAGACGAATGGTCGTCGCTTGGCGTTCAGCACTATTAAAAACATCTTTGGTCAAATTGTCTAACGAATCGTTAATCAATAGACTTGACGTCTTGGCTTGTTCAACGGCTTGGGTCAGATCATCTTCAGAGGAAACCATAATATTATCAGCATCTTTGAGATATGCTTGAATCTTAGGCTCTAACGCTTTCCACTGCTCATTAGCTGCGGTAATGTTTACTTGTGCGTTACTGTCAATCTTTGGCAGATCATAAGTTTTGCCATCAACGTCAGTGATCGTTGCACCTTGCTCAATAGCAGCAATAGAGCTGGTAATCAACGCCGTGTTTTCCTCCAAACGCTCCAAAACGCGCTGAATATGCGGAGAGTTAGTATCTTCTCCATAGCTATTATCTAAGTCAAATAAATCTTTAATTACCGCCTGCGCGCTATTAGCGACTTGGTTGGTTTGGTCAATTAACGCGGTATTTCTTTCTAATAAGTTTGAGGTATAGAACGTAAAGGCTAACAAAGCACCGATGAGCGATAAAAATAGTGCAATTGAAATGATCAGACCTTGATAGCGCTTATTGTCAACATTGGGAGTGGTTGCCATCTTCAGAATTCCTTAGTTCAATTGCGTAGTATTAGTATCAGAATTGCTCTTATCAGCAGATGCAGGTACAGCCTCACCTAACCAGCGCTCTTCAATTTCTTTAAATGTCCCTTTTTCTTTCAGTTTAGCAATACCCTCATTAACCGTATTAATCAACTGAGTATTTTCTTTTGCCATTAATACGACTTGTTGCGCTGAAGGTGCGTCTGCCGCTTCATAAGGTACAATCTTCACTTTATGTTCTGGATAACCTTTTATGATGTACTGCAGCACTGGCATGTCGTATAAGAAAACATCAGTCTTACCTTGCACTAAGTCCTGATAAGCCAAAAATGCAGTAGATCTTGAAACCAATTCAACCGAGCTACCCATCTGTTTCAGAGTATCTTCTTCTTTAGAACCTGCCAACGTACCAGTTTTTAGACCCTTTATATCGTTTAAGCCTTTGATATCAAACTTACCTTCCAAGTACATGATGGTAGCTGGGTTAAAAAAGTAAGGCGTTGATAGACCATATCTTACCGCGCGATCATCTTTATAAGAGATACCAGAAATAGCTAAATCACGTTTTCCTGACTCCACACTATCGAACATGTCTTGCCAAGTTTCTTTATAAAACTCGACTTTAAAGCCTTGCTCCTCGCCGATAGCTCTAATGGAATCAACGTCCGTACCCTGCATATTGCCATAGTCATCTTGAAACGAGAAAGGGGGTAAATCACCTGTCATAGCGACCTTTAATGTTGGTGCCGTATCAGGCAAATTACTGACAAAATTATCTTTATTTTCTGTTACTGGCGTACCAGTAGAATTGGCATTTTCTTGAGTGGAAGAGTTACCGCAGCCAAACAGGCCAACACTCAATACAATTGGTAACACTCGATATAACTGCATCATAATTTACCCTTAAAGCTTCACGTGGTTGCACATATTAATTAATGACAATCTAGCAAGGTTAGGTAATATCTTCACAATACTTACTTACAGAAAGTTACGTTTGATAATACTTGCCTAACTTTATGATTGCAATAATTATGTTTAGTTATTACGTACAATTTGTTATATATGGCAAATAAAGAATATTAAGGGCGTACTTAAGTCTATTTATATGACTAAAAACTTGTAATATAGTCTTGTTTTATGCACAGTTTTAGGCAGAAAATAAAATAAAAAGTACAAAAAAAAGCATCCCTACATAATCAATATAAGAATGCCTTTTAAGAACGCCTTTTAAGATTCTAGTGCAAAAACTATAAAGTCTCTGGCTTACTCCGCATCGTCCAGATTTAAATTACGATCTATCTGCCAAATCAAAAAACAGCCAAGACTCATCAAAGCGAACATCGCAATACCAATTTTGAGTACAGGATTAACTGGAAATAGGTTTAATAATAATCCACCAAAGATACCGACTGAGAACATGAGCGAGCCTTGTAGCGCACTTGCCATGCCCGCTCGGCGTTTTTGAAAGGCCAGCGCAATAGCAGAAGCATTTGGCTGAGTCAGACCTAAGCCTGCGATACAGAAGAAAATACAAGCCAGTACCAGTGGAAGCCAAGCATCAGTACCCAAAAATAGACCTATGATAAATAGCACGCCTGCAGAAATAACCTGCATCATCGCACCAAAGCGCAAAATACTCAAAATACGAAAGCGATTGGTAAGCCACTGATTCAGCTGAGTCAAACCCACAAAACCAGCAGCATTCATCCCAAATAACCAAGCGAAGTGGGTTGCGGATACCCCATAGGTATCCATAATCAGCTCAGAGGCTGAACTGATATAAACAAACATCGCCCCCATCAGCAGGCCGCCACCAATCGCTGGATAATTGAACGTCGGGTCTTTTAATAAGTCCCAGTATTGACTCAGTACTTCTCTTGCAGGACGTACATTACGATTTTCTTCCGTCAACGTTTCAAAGAAGAAAAACTTTGTGAGCAATAAATTTAACGTGCCAAAAGCAGCCAAAAACCAAAAAATAGAGTGCCAGCTAAAAAACTGTAGAAATAGCGCACCAAGCGATGGGGCTAATATCGGCGCTAAACCCATCACCAAAATCATAATAGAAAAGGCTTTTGCGGTTTGCTTAGCAGTCAATCGATCGCGAATCGCGGCACGAGTGACCACCGCGCCGACACAGGCACCAAGTGCTTGCATCGTCCGTCCAACAAACAATACATACTCGTTATTAGTAGTCGCACAAACAATGGAAGCGATGACATATAGCGTCATACCGATATATAAAGGCTTAACGCGACCAACACGATCACTAAATGGTCCATAAAATAACTGGCCAAATACCAAGCCTAAAAAATAGGCAGGAACAGAGTTGGCCATAAAGGCTGTGGAGACACCAAAGTCATCTGCCATCGATGGTAATGCAGGCAGATACATATCAATAGACAATGGCCCCACTGCCACGATAAGTCCAAGCATCATAATCCATGCAACAGGCAAATCAGCAGAGCGTACGCGCTCAGAAGCAATGGGTCGATTGGGTAGAGAGGATTTTGGAGCAGACATATTCAGACCATTTTATATAGAGTGTATAGAGTGTATTGAGTCGTTATAAAGGTTCAATACACTCTAGTGATTGTTATTGTAGTATTCAGGCTTCCATTGTCTTTAATATTCAGTCTTTACTCAATACTGAAAACAAGGGTCATTGCCACCATTAGTGCACATTTGCATGCAGTGGCGCAAGTGGACAGTGTTATATCGTACTATCCGCTCACATTTCAATAGAGGTATGACGTGAATAAAACAAACAATAACAACTAAAAACAATCACAATAATTTGTCAAAATAGGTCTGAGCGTTAGCATAGCGGCATAATTAGTAAAAGATATTTAGCGGAACTGGCGCTTGCCAAATGCCGTACTGGCTTGCTTGGCTTTTCTTAACGCAAGCTTGCGATTACGACCGAGCATCATTTTAAGCTGCCATACTTTTTCCTTATATAAAGTAGTGGCTGGCTGCTGGAACATAGCATTGACCACACGCTTACTCGCCAACACCGCATCAGGAGAGCGCTCTGCAAATTCAGCAGCGAGCTTTTGCGCCTGCTCAAGTGGCGCTTCATTGCAATGGCTGACAAGACCCAATGCTTTGCCCTCACTGGCAGTCACGATACGCGCACTCATGGCAAGCTCTTTTAGCACATCTTCACGTACCACGCCAAACGCCGATTGCGTCAAACCCATGTCTGGTACCAGACCCCACTTAGCTTCCATAATAGACAGTTTGCAATCTGGATGACTGATACGCACATCGCAAGCCAGTGCTAGCTGAAGCCCTGCACCGATACAATAGCCTTCTAGTACAGCAATGACCGGTACAGGCACATCGCGCCATACCAGACAAACACGCTGGAACGAGCTCTGCCATGGCTTTACCAGCTCCCAAACGGCGAACGCTTGATTTTTTGGATGATTTAAATCACCTAAGTCGATGCCTGCACAAAACGTGCCTTCAGCGCCATTTAGAATCACCGCACGTATCGTTTTGTCTTTACCAATGCGTTCTGCGACAGCTATCAATTCTTTCACCACTTTAAAGCTCATGGCATTTTTTTTGTGTGGGCGATTTAAGGTTACCGTGAGTATATTGTCAGTCATACTAACTTGTAAGGTTTCATATTGGTAAGTGGCAATCGCGTTCATAACAATCCTTATTCATGAATAAAATAGAAATGGCATCTAAATATGATGCCGATACGTCTAAAGCTGATGGCAACAATATTAACAGCCTTGTTACGACGCTACCTCATCAATAACTGACTGCAACGATTCGATTCATCGTTAATGTCATAAAACCATCACTTCTAAATCATTTTCCACGTCATATCATTTTCACTCAAACGATGATAATTGAGCTGAGGATAGGCTGATAAATCCAGCGCCTGCAAGTTATTTAACGCTGTTATTAATGCGGCATAATATGGCTCAAGCATGGCAAACTGCGCAGGGGTGGTGTGTTGGACATTCAGCAAGCATTTATCTTCTAGGTCTTGACTGGCCTGACGTAATTGCGGCACACCGGTATAACGACTACCGCCTAAGATGCGATGGGCAATTTGCGCTAGCATACTGCGATCACGGGTATCCCACGCTTGCGTTAGCGCTTGCTTTTCATCATTAATAGTATCAAGCATCATAATGATAAGCTTGGCTGCCAAGTCGGGCTTATTCGCTGAGCGGGTCAACGCGTCTTGCCAATCTAAAATAGCAAACCCATCACCTTCATTAGCCCCCAAAGAATAATGGCTTAAATGGTGGTGACTGCTGTCCCAATTCTTTGTTTCTTGCTCATATGTGTGGGAATTTGTAGGCGTTACCACTCCATCGCGAGCACTATTTATCGGTGTTTCTGATGGCTTTAATAGTGGCGACTGTCCTTGTTTATGTAAGCGCAAGTTCTCATAGCGTGGCTGGGTGTCGCGCGGTGTTTCGCGTCTATAGTCCTCGCGTGGTTGGCTGTCTCGCAAGTAATTATCACGAATTTTCTTCAATGATAAAGGACGCGTTATTTTTGGCTGATTGATTGTATTAGAACCGCTATGACGGTTATTTTCATCACCTTTCACCATAGGATAAGCAATGGTTGTAGAGTCTGATGGCCACGTTGAATACGTTTCAGCCTCCCTATTTTGTGAGTCGTTAGAGTGTGAGTTCTCTTTTGATAAATCGAAGGTCTGCACATCAGTACTGTGCAGATTGGTATCAGGCAACGCTTTTAACTGCGGCATTGTCGTTGTACGTCCAAGCCATTTTTGCAGCACTTGTAACAACTGAGGCTGGCTAATGGGCTTACCCACATAGTCATTAATGCCACTAGCGATCAGTTTGTCTCGCTCATCAGCCAAACCATGCGCAGTCAACGCAATAATCGGGATACGGCTATCATCATTTTCAATATTGCGAATTTGTCTTGCAGCTTCATGCCCTGACATACGCGGCATTTGGATGTCCATGAATATTAGATCAATATGACCTTTATCCTGAGTAGCAACTTTATCGTCGGTATTCACCTCTTCATAAAGCGTAATATTTGATTTCTTGTTTACTTCATCGCGCGTTTCAGCTTTAGAGATTTGCGTTTTATTCGACAGACTTTGCTTATCATTTTTCGTGGTTTTGATATTTTTGGTTTGTTGTTTACTGATAATTTCTATGGCGTCAAAACCACTACTCGCTGTGATGACTTGGATGCCAATCTCACTGAGCAATGCATCGAGCACCAACAAATTGGGCAGATGATCGTCGACTGCCAGTACCGTCACCCCTGTCCAGCGCGGTTCTTGCACGCTTTTTTTGGTACTGCGATTTTGGGTGTCGAGCATAGCATAGAGCTGTCTTTTGTCTAAAGGCTCATACAAAATATTGGCATGATAACGATTTAATAATGCTTGATCGGCAGCAACTTGATAGCCAAATACCGCAAGCTTACCTTGGTAATGCAGACGAATTTGTTTGAGTAATGCCATCATATCGTCTTGGGTATCATCATCGACGATGACCCAATCCCAATAATTACCATGCTCTTTTAATGACTCAAGTACGCCTGGTAAGGAGTTGGCTTGGGTCAATTTAATCGGCAAATATTGCAAGCTGGCTTTGAGCACTTGTATAGAAGCGGTATGATTGATCCATACCAATACATTAAACTCATCGGTCTCACTCGCCAGCGGAGCCAAGACTGGAAGCTCAATCGTCTGACCAGTAGCAGCTTCCAACACATCGACATGTGCTGGCATCCGAAACCAAAACGTTGCGCCCTGATTGGCAATATTCTCTTGAGCATTATCATGAAAGCCAATATCACCGCCCATCAGCCGCGTCAATTGCTTGGAAATAACGAGCCCCAACCCTGTACCGCCATACTGACGAGTGATTGAAGGGTCGCCTTGGCTAAAGCTTTGGAACAGCATCTTTTGATCAGCTAAAGAGATGCCCTTACCGCTGTCTTGCACACTGATCATAAGATAATTATCACGATGGTCATCTAAGCTGACGCGCACTACCACATCGCCACTGTCGGTAAATTTAATAGCATTGCCGACGATATTGGTCAATACTTGCTTGAGGCGTAGGGCGTCGCCATTGATGCGCATCGGTACATCATTATAAAACAGCACCGCCATGCGCAGACCTTTTTCTGCGGATACAGGCGAAAGCATATCGACTACGTCATAAATGGTGTCATAAAGGTCAAACTCATGACGGTCAAGTACTAACTTGCCTGCCTCAATCTTAGAGAAATCCAAAACATCGTTAACCAAGGCGAGCAAGTGTGCTGATGACTTACGTATGGTTTGCACGTACAAATCTTGTTCAGGATTTAGTTCGCCATGCCTTGCCAGCAAATTGATAAAGCCATCGATACTGTTTAATGGCGTGCGCAGCTCGTGGCTAATATTCGCCAAAAACGCCGATTTTGCTTGGCTGGTTGAAATTGCCGCATCACGTGCATTACGAATAGAGATATTCTGCATTTCCATCTCATCAAACGCGAGGCGCAAATCATCCTCGGTTTGCTCGGCATGGTCTTTTAACTCCTGAAAGCTTCTATGCAGGCGGCGTAGCGTTTTGACCAAGTCTTGCTGCAATAAGTTCAGCTCACCATCTGACTCAACAGGAATAGGCTGATACAGATTGTCGACATGGGTACGCTGCAACTGCAAACGCAGCTCATAAATTGGTGCTATCCAGCGCTTTGAATAAATATTTAAACTCAACAATAAAATTAAAATAGTGAACAAGCCAGTAATCACTAGTGCCATGGCAATACGATAACGTGCAATATAAAGCGGTTCGTTGTCCATATCGACGAGCAACCAGAGTTTTTGTCCTTCAAACTCCCCTAATATACTGCCATAAGCGGTTCCAATAGGTGTTGGTTGCTGCGATAAAAAATTCTTTGTTGTGTCTATTGCAGGCCATGCTTCGTTCAGTCCATAGCCGACTGCGGCGAGCACTTGATTGCTTTCATTGATGATCGCAATACGCTGTACATGTTGCTCGGACTGCATACGACCCAGCTTATCTTGTATTTCCTCAAGCTTCGTGATGGTCGTTTGAGTGGCATCATTTGCTCTGACTTCGCCATCAGAATTGGGTTCGCCGTCTGCTTGCTGGCGCTCTTGCGCTAACAGCTCAGGGATTAGCTCTGCAATCGCTGGGGTATAACGAATCAGCACCGCCTCCGCCAATACTTCTTGTTCGGAATTGCTGGCGCGCATGGTCTCATAAAAGACCAAAATACCGCCCACCGCTGCCAAGATACAAATGGGTAAAAACACCAATATAATCAACTGACCATACGCACTGCTAGTATCAAAACGTTTTTTGTATGCCATGCTAGCTTTACTCTCTACAGAAAATTGCACTATGAATCAATAGCGGCGGTAAGCGGTGTTAGCCAATCATAATTTTTTTAGGGGCTGTGCTCATTTCAAAGCTATTCTCATTTCAAAGCTATCGTCATTTCAAAAATGATAACTGCCTACCCATGATAAAATTTAATGGTTCTTGTTCTTGCCGTACCTATATATTGCCATAACTATAACGCATTTCATCGATCATGGTGAGTGGCTATGCCGCAAAGGCATTTTAACTGTCCAGCCCTTTTTAAACACCACTCATTTACCAAAATCTCTTGATGCCTTCAGCGTAGCCAAAAACAAAATGATATAATGACGCAACTTTTCATTCATTGCTATTTCGTTAAAGCGGTAGAAATATCATTAACGATCAAATCACTTACTTTACTCAATAGCAGCCGTATCAAGATATTTATTCAAAAATCAAAATGATAATTAAAAAATAAACGGTAATTAAAAATCAATTTTAAAAATTAACAAGGATACTTTATGTCCGCAACGGCTATCTCCAACCCTAATTTCATTACTCAAGTCACCAAACTTGCTGATTGCGTCGGTCAGACGCCATTGGTTAAATTGCAGCGCTTACCTGAGCAAGAGCAGCTGACCAATGGTGCTGCGTTACTGGCCAAGCTTGAAGGTAACAATCCAGCGGGGTCTGTTAAAGATCGTCCTGCGTTTAATATGATTTATCAAGCAGAACAGCGCGGTGACATCAAAGCGGGCGACATGCTGATTGAAGCCACGAGTGGCAATACGGGTATCGCTTTAGCCATGGTCGCCGCGATGCGTGGCTATCCGATAACGCTACTGATGCCAACCAATTCAACTCAAGAGCGCAAAGATGCCATGATTGCGTATGGTGCGACGTTAATCGAGGTGGATGAAGGCATGGAAGCCGCACGCGATTTAGCGCTGCAAATGCAAGCAGATGGCAAAGGCATCGTATTGGATCAGTTTAATAACCCTGACAACAGTCAAGCCCATTACCTGACCACAGGGCCTGAACTGTGGGCGCAAACGGCAGGGAAAATCACTCATTTTATTAGCTCAATGGGCACCACTGGTACCATTACTGGTGTATCGCAATACCTCAAAGAACAAAATCCAGATATCAAAATCATCGGACTACAGCCTGATGAAGAAGCTTCGATTGCTGGTATTCGCCGCTGGCCTGCAGCTTACATGCCGGGTATCTTTAACGCAGATTTGATTGATGAAATCATGGATGTGGATCAGCGTATCGCAGAAGTTTATATGCGCAAACTGGCCAAAACCGAAGGTATTTTCGCGGGCGTTTCATCAGGTGCTGCAGCATGGGCTGCCGTACAAGTCGCTAAAGAAAACCCTGATGCCGTCATCGCCTTTATTGTCTGTGATCGCGGCGATCGTTATTTGTCGACGGGTTTATACAATATTAATGACGACAATATTGACGACAGCAATGTCGATAACCGCACATAAATTAATTAACGTACAGACAACGCTGCTCAGTTTAGTTGATTCAATCAGGATTTCTTATGTTACAAGCTCTACCATCCGACCCTATATTGGTCTTTGATATCGAAACTGTCGCTGATACCGATGCGGCGCGCCGTATCTATCCGCAATTGGCAGAGTTGAATGATGCAGATGCATTGAGTGCACTCACAGCGCTTCGAATACAAGAAGCTGGGCATGATTTTATGCGCTTGCCACTGCAGCGTATCGTCTGTATTTCAGCGCTATATATCAAAGATAGCAAGTTGTCGTTGTTCTCATTGACCGCTGATAAATTCAGTGAAAAAGATATTCTTGCCAAATTTTTTCGGGCATTTAGTGACCTTGAAAAGCTGCCACAGCTTATTAGTTGGAATGGCTCAGGTTTCGATATTCCTGTACTGATATATCGGGCTATGCAATACGACTTATCAGCGCCATGGTTATTTGAAGAAGGCGAGCGCATCAAAAATATGCGCTTTGATAATTACGTCAATCGCTTCCACACGCGTCACCTTGATTTGATGGACAGATTTAGCCAGTATGGTGCCAGCCGCCGCGAAGCCATGGATATTGTCGCAAGCTTATATGGTCTACCGGGTAAAACAGCTGTCGACGGTAGTATGGTTGGTGAGCTTGTCAGCACTAATGACTGGCAAACGCTGTCTATTTATTGCGAGTCTGACGTCATGAATACATGGCTAATCTATTTGCGCTGGTTGCGTTTAACTGGACAATTATCCTCACAAGATTTTGACGCTTGGCAGCAGCAGAGCTATGACTATTTAGTAAAATATACCCAAGCGGATGGTCATGCCCGCCATCAAGACTTCATCGCTGATTGGTCATCTGCGCCCACATCATAACAAATGAAGTTATATGAAGGCGCGTTATAAGACATCGCGTTTATCCTCATTTTTTTAGTTATTTATCATTTATTATTAAGGCAGGTTTATGCAACCCACCGATTCAAAAACGTCTACAACCTCTGATGTTACGCCACCAACGAGCGAGACCCAAACGATTACTATTCCGCCTAATAAGAAAAAATCTAAACCCTCATCAAAGACACGCCGCCGTCTAAAGGATGCAGAACCTCTGCCCTTCACCATTGATGGTTTGTCGCATGATGGTCGCGGCGTTGCCGTTTATGGTAATGGTTTTGGTATAGACGATGGTCATGTCGAAGACAAACATGGCAAAAAAATCTTTGTAAGCTTTGCATTGCCGGGTGAAAGTGCCTTGGTCAAAATAACCAATAGCCGTGCCAGCTTTGAAGAAGGCGAGGCTGTCAGTATTACTGCCAATCCAAATTCTGAACGTGCCGTACCGCCCTGCCCACATTTTGGGGTGTGTGGTGGCTGTAATTTGCAACACTGGCAGCCAGACGGTCAAATCAACTTTAAGCAATCTGTACTGGCTGAAATGCTGATACACCAAGCCCATGTCACGCCTGATAACTGGCTTGCTCCAGTGGTTGGTGATCGTCTTGGTTATCGTACCAAAGCACGATTGGGTGTGCGTTATGTCACCAAAAAAGAAACCGCGCTTGTCGGCTTTCGTGAGCGCTCAAGTAACTTTTTGGCAGAATTAAATGAGTGTCATATTTTAGATCCAAGAATTGGTTTTGAGATTGAAAACTTAAAAACACTGATTAGTACGCTAGAGAGCCGTAACAAGATTGCTCAGCTTGAGTTGGCCATGGGTGAGGAAATGCCTGAGCTGCCAGATGGCAATCAGCCCGTTGCCCTTATCGTACGCAACTTAGAGCCGTTATCAGACGCTGATATAGAAAAGCTAAAAGTGTTTTTTGCCGCACGCAACTGGCAGCTATATTTGCAGTCTAAAGGTGCGGACAGTATCCAGCGTATTGCATTGACTGAAGATGATGACATGAGCCAGCAATTTGGTCGTTTGTATTACCAATTGCCAGAATACGATTTGACTTTCGAGTTTATCCCGACAGATTTTACCCAAGTGAACCTGTCCGTTAATCGTCAAATGACGAAGCTTGCTTGCGATTTGTTAGACTTAAAAGCAGGTGAACGCGTACTTGATTTATTCAGTGGTCTAGGCAACTTTAGCTTGCCACTCGCGCGCCTCGTTGGTGAGACAGGTTCTGTAGTTGGTGTTGAAGGTAGCGAAGCGATGACCGCACGTGCAGCCGATAACGCACGTCGTAACGGCATCAATAATACAGAATTTTATAGCCAAGATTTGACGCAAGACTGTACTGATAAACCTTGGGCGAATCAGGGCTTTGATGCGCTATTGATCGATCCGCCGCGTTCTGGTGCTTGGGAAATTATGCAGTACTTGCCGAAATTTAACGCTGAGAGAATCGTTTATGTTTCTTGCAACCCTGCAACCCTCGCCCGTGATACAAAAGCATTATTAGAGCAAGGCTATCGTCTGACTCATGCTGGCGTGATGGACATGTTCTGTCATACCGGTCATGTTGAGTCTATCGCTCGTTTTGAAAAAGTAGCGGTGTAATTCAATTTACGGTTAAGTGAGCGGTTCAGAACATTAAATAGCCATATTGCATGTCACTGAGCTTGATTCAAAATTTGAGTCAAGCGGTGGCAAGAAAATGATGGTTATTTATCCTGATTAACCGCAGACATTACATAGCCTCGCTTGATTTGTCTCTTTAAAGTGAGATAATAGTAAACAATATTCCTAGGCTGGTTTTTTCCATTCTTGTGAACGTTTGCACTCATAGCTTTATATATTTTACGCGCATTTTATGACTGCTAAAAAACAGATTTTTTAGCAGTTGTATTGGTTTATAGCTGATACTTTATGAATCGTAAGTTCAACGTGTGTGCATAGTAGATGAGGTTATAATCAATTCAAAATAGCTAAGAGGAGTCGGCTATGGTAAAAATTCGTGAAGGATTACCGCTGGTGGATGGACAGACCACCCAAGCCGATAGTGCAGCACTTGCCGCTCAACTGGTCGCGAGCCAACGCTCGCACCAGTCTGCCAATAGCTATGCCCAAATCCCCCTCGATATCAAATACCAGCTGTCCACTCATAAGCTACACACCACTTTTGATCGCTCAGCACTACATGCCTTTCATAGTCATGATCCAAAGCTTGAAAACGAATATTCTGATAACCCGCTTTTAGATAAAAATAATGCTCTCTCAGATAAAGAGCTCGAAGCGATTGATTTAGATCAAGTCAATATTGATGTTCCCACTTGGTTAGACAACGTCGCCAAACGTATCGGACAAGAGTCTGTACCTCACTTGAGTGCTGCTTGTGAATTTATTCGCAGTCATATGAATACCAGCGAATCTGAGCGTTCAGGTGCTTATGTCACGGGTATTGGCATGACAGATATATTGACCTATCTCTACCAAGATGAAGATGCTCTTGTGGCTGCAATGCTCTATCGTAGTGCACGAAAATCAATCATAAGCCTCGCTGAGATCGAGAAAAAATTCGGTGTAGACATATCGACTTTAGTCAAAGATACCTTGGCAATGGGTAAGCTGTCTGAGATTATTGAAAGCAATAAGCGTCTAGAAGATCACTTCGTAAACAATCAGCGCGACCAGCTATCTAATATTTATAGCATGCTAATTTCCGTCACCAATGATGTACGCGTCGTGCTTATCAAATTGGCTGAGCGTACTTTCGCCATGCGCGAATTGACCTTTTCTAATGAAGAGCGACAGAATCGTGTGGCGCGTGAAGTCATGACCATTTATGCCCCATTGGCGCATCGCTTGGGCATCGCGCAACTTAAATGGGAGCTAGAAGATTTAGCCTTTCGCTACCTTGCGCCTGAACGCTATAAAGAGATTGCCAAACTGCTCTCCGAAAAACGCAGCGAACGTGAGTCCTATATTCAGCGTGTACAAGACAAGCTTAATGAAGCACTAGCAGAGGCTAATATCGAAGGTGAAGTCTCTGGACGTGTTAAGCATATCTACTCTATCTACCGAAAAATGAAGCTCAAAGGCTTATCGTTTGATCAGCTTTATGACATTCGTGCGCTGCGAGTATTGGTCACCAACCCATCAGACTGTTACCACGTGCTTGGATTGGTACATGGCTTGTGGCGATATATCCCTGAACAATTCGATGACTATATTACCAACCCCAAGTCCAATGGTTATCGCTCACTACATACGGCAGTCATTGCTGAAAACAAATCACTGGAAGTACAAATTCGTACTCATGAAATGCACTTCGAAGCTGAGCTTGGTATGTGTGCTCATGTTAACTATAAAGAAGGTCTAAAGAATAAAAAAGACAATTATCTTAATCAAAGAATCAGCTCGCTGCGTCAGCTGTTATCGATCAATAATGAAACCCGTAACCAACCGCGCTCATCTTTACTAACAGGTGAAGAAATAGAGGGCATGGAGTTTGACGAAGAAGAGCAACTCGTTGACTTTGACGAGCTCGAACGCATCTATATCTTTAGCCGTGATGGTGACATTACTGAACTACCAAAAGGGGCGACCGTTCTTGATTTTGCTTATTATGTACATACACAAGTCGGTAATCGTGCCCAAGCTGCGCGAGTCAATCAGCGCTATGTACCATTAACCTATCAACTCAAAACGGGTGAACAAGTTGAAATTATCACCAAAGCATCACGTGAGCCCAACCGTGATTGGCTAGTTGCTTCACTTGGATACATTCATACCAACCGTGCACGTTCAAAATTGCGTCAATGGTTCAATAAGCAAGACCGTGATAAAAACATTGAAATTGGTCGTCAAATGCTCAGTAAAGAGCTTGAACGACTATCGGTACATCCCAATAGCATCGATTTAAACGACTATATTCAGCATTTCCATGTCAATACGACTGATGATATTATCGTTGGATTGGTCACAGGCGACATTGGTCTCAACCAACTCACCAGCCACATCTCTCGTCAGCTACATCTAGAACCTGAAAGACCGCCAGAAAATTTTGCGCCAAGTATAGATGCTAGAGAGGCAGGCAAAATCGATGCTTATAAAATTCGTATCGATGGGCTGGATAATATAGAAATCAATTTAGCAGGCTGTTGCCACCCTGTGCATGGCGAGCCAATTGCTGGTTACATTACCTTATCACGAGGTGTCAGTGTCCATAATCGTGGTTGCCCTGAATATTCACGCTTGATTGAACGCGATCCTGAGCGCGAAATAGAAGCTTCGTGGCGGGTACAAGCTGGTCGTTATCAACCCGTTGATATTCACGTAGAAGCCTATGATAGACGCGGACTGTTGCGTGACTTGACGCAAATTATTGATAAAGAAAATGTCAATATTCGTCAAGTTGAAACGCTTAGTAATGATGATAACATTGCCTTTTTGAAATTTCATATTGAAGTCTCAGGATTGGCACACCTATCTAAGCTTTTAGCGAAACTAGAGCAACAGCATGGTATCTTGCATGCTCGCCGCGCCGTCGCTTAGATATAAAATCACAAAATACGTCCGCTGAATCATAAGGTTATTATAAAAATATCATGCCTGAACTGCCTGAAGTAGAAACAACCAAAACCAGCCTTGCACCGTTATTAGGGCAACGCATTATCGATATAAAAGTTTTCCAGCCAAAGCTGCGTTGGGCGATGCCAGATGATTTAGATAGCTTGATTGATTACATGCTAGATAGCGTTGAGCGCCGCGCAAAATATTTAATTCTTAACTTTTTACCTTTATTACCCAATGATGATAGCGCTGCGGCTCAAACTGCTACGTTAGTACCGCGTCAACTTTTGGTTCATTTAGGCATGTCGGGCAGCCTGCAACAGCAGAGCTACGGTACTGAAAAGCGCAAGCATGATCATCTCATCATTGTTTTTAAGGGCGTTAATAATACAAAATCCCAACTACATTACTATGACCCAAGACGTTTTGGGTCAGTGCTATGGCACAAAGATTATAGTGCTAAGCTATTAGATCATTTAGGTCCTGAGCCATTATCAGATGAATTTACTGCAGACTACCTGTATCAATTGATTCAACGGTCAAACTTGCTTGATCACAGTGCTGATACTGTAGCAATTGGCAAAGCCAAATCAAAGAAGCAGCCCATTGCTCGCGCTATAAAATCAGTCATCATGGAACAACAGGTCGTCGTGGGTGTCGGTAATATCTATGCAACTGAAAGCCTATATTTATCAGCTATTCATCCAGCCACCCCCGCTCACCAACTGTCCCATGCTCAGATGATTATTTTGGTCGATCATATTAAAGTTATTCTACAAAAGGCGATAGCGCTTGGTGGTTCGACACTGCGAGACTTCACCGTAGCAGATGGTCAAACCGGTTACTTCCAGCAGACATTAAATGTCTATGGTAGACAAGGGGAAACTTGTCCGCATTGTGATGCCGTGCTTGAGAATATCAAAATTAATGGTCGCGCCAGTGTATTCTGTCCCAACTGTCAGCCAATCCTTTAAATATTATCTGAAACTATCACTATCTGTTTAGCCTTAAGTACCAAAATAACTTAGGTATCAAATCGTATAATATAGCAGCACAATACTCTTGACTAAGTGTCCTATTATTTTGCACTAAGATTATTATATCGCACGCCATTTTTGTTGCTGATTGACACACATCTTGCTTTAATAGTATGAGCACTTACATAAATAGTGCATAATGTTTATACATCTGTAATATATTTAGCTTACTTATCGTTGCGCATTGTTTATATAGGGAAATTGTCTCTGTGTGGAAATAGCAGCAGCTAATAATCATACCAACTATGAATTTTAGGACATCGTTATGACTGTTAAAGCCAAAAACCAACGCACAGTTAAGCAAAAAGCCATTACTATAGCCGCAAGCTTAAGTTTAATGGCTGCTACTATGCAGCCTGCCTTGGCAGCCATAGAAATTGATGAGACAGACTTTGGGCCCTCTTATGAGACAATGGTGGTTGATACTGTAGTGGGTAAACCTCTACAACTGGTCAGTGCCGTTGCTGGTACTGCCGCCTACCTAGTTAGTCTACCCTTCTCGCTTATCGGTGGTAATGCGGATCAGGCGCAGCAGAAACTTTTTGTTGAACCTTGGGATGCGATGGGACGTTGCTTAGGTTGTACTGTGGCTGAAGACAACTATTACAAATCACAAGTGACTAATGATAATGTTGTCCGTATTGTCGTTGATCAACCATCTGAGATTTTGATTAATACCAACGATTATGTCGTAGTTACGCCATAGTCTTTATATTAACAGCTGGTTAAATGATACAACTGCGCTAAAGACAATGCATTTATAAATTATCCATAAAAAAGGCTAACACGACGTTAGCCTTTTTTGTGTTTTTAATCAAATCATCATATTTTATTTTGAAACAGCGGTATTACCTAATTTAGCACTAATTTCACGAAGCAATTGCACCTCTTCTGAAGGTTGTTTTACCAATTCTTGTACTTCTTCTTTACGACGCATTTTGTTAACCATTCTAACCATCATAAAAATAATAAATGCTAAAATTAAGAAATTAATCAGTACGGTAATGAAACTGCCGTAGGCTAATACAGGAACGCCAGCCGCTTTGAGGGCATCATAGGTCATGGCAACACCTTCAGGCGCATCACCCAACACTAAGAACATGTTTTTGAAATTGATCTCGCCGCCTGCTATGAAGGCCACTATTGGCATAATAATGTCTTCAACTAAGGACGTTGTGATAGTAGCAAATGCTCCACCGATAATGACACCGACCGCTAAGTCCATCACATTACCTTTTAGAGCGAATTCTTTAAACTCAGAAACCATACTCATTATTTTCTCCTCAAAATACCAATCTATAATCGAATAAGTATCTCAACAGTCGACCCAATCTTGAGCCTTAAGAGTAATAGTAAGAAACACTACTACTGTCAGTTATTCTGTCTATATTCTATGGAAATTACAACAAAAAAAAGCAGCATAGAATGAACCATATTTAGTTCACTCTATACTGCTAATTTTTTAGTTATCTTGATGCCCATTATTAAATAACAACAGCATCAAATGCTTCTATAAAATATCAGTCCAATAAATTACTCAGTAATTCATGGCTCAATATTAAGCACCTTTTTTACCACGGCCGTGACGCTTACGCTCACTTTCAGTCAAATAACGCTTACGCAGACGAATCGCCTTAGGTGTTACTTCAACCAATTCATCATCTTGAATGAATTCAAGCGCTTGCTCAAGTGTGAACTTGACTGCTGGAGTCAACGTCAATGCTTCATCAGTACCACTCGCACGAACGTTGGTTAACTGCTTAGCAGTCGTTGGGTTAACAGCCATATCATCGTTACGTGAGTTAAGACCAACGATCATACCTTCGTAAACTTCAAGCTGTGGCTCAGCAAACAATTTACCACGTTTTTGCAGGTTAAATAGCGCGAAACCTAAGCAAACACCTTTTGCCATAGAAACTAAGACACCATTCGAGCGACCACCAACATCACCGATCTTTTGTGGACCGTAATGTGAGAAGCTTGACGTCATGATACCAGTTCCTGAGGTCAACGTTAAGAACTCAGAACGGAAACCGATCAAACCACGGGCAGGCATCGTCGCTTCGATACGCATACGACCTTTACCATCAAGTTCCATATTGGTCATCTCGCCTTTACGCAAGCCAACCTGCTCCATGATAGAACCTTGATGCTCATCTTCAATATCAAAAACAACGTTTTCATACGGCTCTTGTAATTTACCATCCACTTCTTTGACGATAACTTCTGGGCCTGAAACACCCATCTCAAAACCTTCACGGCGCATGTTTTCAATCAATACAGACAGATGCAGCTCACCGCGACCTGATACTTTGAATTTATCAGGAGATTCTGTATCTTCTACACGTAATGCTACGTTATGAATCAATTCACGCTCAAGACGCTCACGGATATTACGCGAGGTCACAAACTTGCCATCACGACCAGCAAAAGGTGAGTTATTTACTTGGAAGTTCATAGAAACAGTAGGTTCATCAACCGTTAATGCTGGTAATGCTTCGACAGCACTAGGATCACAAATCGTATCTGAGATATTAAGCGAATCAATACCAGTAATACAAACGATGTCACCAGCTTGTGCATCTTCTACATCAATACGATCAAGACCATGATAACCCATAATTTTTAAAATACGGCCATTACGGGTATTGCCGTTTTTGTCGATTACAGTTACTTGAGTATTGGTTTTAACTTTACCACGCTGAATACGACCAATACCGATAACGCCAACAAAACTGTTGTAATCAAGGCTTGAGATTTGCATACGGAACGGTGCGTCAGCATCAACTTGAGGAGGCTGAACCACATCAACAATTGTTTTGAAAAGCGGTGTCATGTCATCAGCCAAATCGTCAGCTTGCAAACCTGCAATACCATTCAATGCTGAGGCATAAACAACTGGGAAATCAAGCTGTTCATCAGTTGCACCCAAGTTATCAAAAAGATCAAAGATTTGATCCATTACCCAGTCAGGGCGTGAGCCAGGACGGTCAATTTTATTGATGACAACGATAGGTTTTAGACCTTGCTCGAACGCTTTTTGCGTCACAAAACGGGTCTGTGGCATTGGGCCATCAACCGCATCAACGACTAGAAGCACGCAGTCAACCATAGACATTACACGCTCAACTTCACCACCAAAGTCGGCGTGACCTGGGGTGTCAACAATGTTGATACGATATTCAGTATCATCAGTCTTATCTGTCCAGCGGATGGCTGTATTTTTAGCCAAAATGGTAATACCACGTTCTTGCTCAATATCGCCTGAATCCATTGCACGTTCAGCAATGTTTGCACGGTCGCCAAAAGTACCAGACTGATGTAATAACTTATCAACCAAAGTTGTTTTACCGTGGTCAACGTGGGCAATAATTGCAATGTTACGCAGGTGTTTGATATCGTTCGCCATATAAAATGCTCGTTTCGTCTTAAAAAAATGCAGTAGCAATAAGCGCCGCTGGATAAACTTTTATCATCAACCAGATAGATATTGAGTACTTACTTTTAGAAGACTGCACAATAGATGCGGTTAATCAAATAATTTCAATATAATCAAGTATCTACACTGATAAATTCATCATACAGATAGCTATGCTAATGTACATTCTGTCAATTTACAGAATGTTTGGGCAGCTAGTATAACATTATTGCTTCACAAATTTATGTAATAACTTGCTTTTCTCAATCCATAAATAAAAAAAAGCCACCCATTAGGTGACTTTTTTTGTAACTATATATTTAGTAAAACAATTGATCCAATACTATTTACTGAACAACCATATCTTTAGTTTGTTCAACAGTCATTGTTTTGTCACCAGTGATGATGGCATAAACACGACGGTTCATAGCACGACCTTCTTCAGTGTCGTTTGGAGCGATTGGTTGGTCATAACCATAGCCAACTGTTGATATACGGTTTGGAGCAATACCGAATTCGTTAGTCAACATAGATTTAACAGCAACGGCACGGGCTTCAGATAAACGTTGGTTATAACGTGCTGAAGGACCAGTTTTAGAAGCATGACCTTCGATACGTGCTGTAGAGTTGGGATACTCGCGCATCTTCTCTGCTACTTTAGCGATTTCAGGTTGATACTGAGATTTGATCGTTGATTTATCGTTATCAAAGAATACACGTAGTTCCATTTTCAGCTCATCAGTAATATCTACTGGTACTGGGCAACCGCGCTCATCTACTACGACATTCATAGGAGTGCCTGGGCATGCATCGATGCTATCAGGTACGCCATCGCCATCAGAATCAAGATCAGATTCAATTACGACTACTGGAGTAGTATCGATAACTGGCTCTTGCATTGGTGGTACTGCTACTGTAGGTGCTAAATGGCCACCAAGTACAACTTCTAGACCGGCCAAAGCCATGCCTTCCCACCAGTTGTTATCAAAGTTATGAATCGCACGAGCTTCACCACGTAGGCTTAAAGCGTCGTTGATACGATACATAGCACCTAAACCTAGGTTACCAATAGTATCTTTAGACTCTGCAACTTCAGTACCCGCATTAACAAGACCTACAGATGACCCTTCTTTTGTATTATAGGTCTCTTGGTTTTCTACTTTGATCTTAGATTGACCAGCACCAACCAATACATATGGCTTGAATGCGCTATCAGTATAACCTGTGAACTCTTCAGTACCGATTAAGAAGTTACCAGAAAGCATGGTTTGTTCTACGTCAAAACGGTTAACGCCAGCATCAGCAGAATCTTCAGAAGCTTCGCCGTTTGCACTTGACACGCCGTACTCTACTTGGAACTGAGTAGAAGGAGTTAGTTCAATACCTAGTGCAGCACCAGTGTATAAGCTGCTTTCTTTAGCTACGCCGCCATTATTAGGATGACCATTAGCGCCAGTAAAAGGAGTACCGTCGTCGATGTTATTACCATCAGCATTTACGTACAAGTTTTTACCAGTTGTAAGGATTTCGCGTTGCTCGTCATGAGCTTCGCCAGTGTAATGATAACCTAGTAACAATGGGCTAATAGTTACGCCAGCATTAGCTGCTAAAGGTGCAGCTGCTACAGCAACCAGAGCTAGAGCAATTTTATTCAATTTCATGGACTTCCTCCAAAGGATAATTTGAGTGATGCATTAAGCAAAACCGCTTCTCAAGATGCTCTAAAATAGACATCTTTTACGAATTTTAAGTGACAAAGCAAAACCAATTAAGGAGTAGCTTAGCGATTATCAATTCAGTTTACAACTTTTTTCGTTAACGAGCTACACATTATTACACGATAATGTCGTAACTAAAACACAATAACCAGCTTAAGTTACCTAGAACTAACACACCTTACGCTTTTTATCTTTTGTATGTCAGTTCACAATAGATAGTAAACCTAACAGTATCTATTGTCTGGGCGTATTTTAGTACAGTTAGTATTTTTTCTCTATTATTAAAACCAGTCATTCACTAATTGAAACATTTTTTGACAGTAGACATATATTCTGTTTATATTATAGCACTCAACATTATTTCATACATCATAAATCTGATCATTACTCCAAAATTTCGCGCGCATATTGGCTCGATTTTACGCAATGATTGGATTGAATAACATCTAAAGAAGCGAGATTGTTTTATTGAACTAAACTACTTATTATAGGTAACAAGCCTCATGGCATTGCTGCATAAAACATTATCAAGTTACAAAGAGCTCTCAGCATTTATGTTATGGGTTTTTACTTCAAATAAGCACAGGCTAGCTCAAAGCCGATTGATTCTTTATGTGTATCACAGATATATAGTATCTCTCTATAAAAGAGCACCTAATACAAACACTAGAACAGACCCAAGCACTGTTAATAGAAATAACAAGGGTTTTACGCTGGTCGAACTTATCGTCACTGTATGTGTATTAGCAATTATAGTGACGATCGCAGCCCCAGTCATACGAACGCAATTAGCACGTATGGAAGCCAAACGGATTCAAAGTCAGTTAGAGAATTCTCTTGCCTTAGCCAAGGCTGAGAGTTACATCAGAAGACAGAATATCATTGTTTGCTTGTCTGATACTGGAGGGCGCTGCCATAGAGACAGCGATAAGACACTTTTGTTATTCATAGATAAAAATGACAATAATCACTTTGATGCTCAGGTAGATTCATTAGTCGTTCAGCAGTCTTTAAATCCTAAATACAGTAAGCTAAGTTTACGAGTTGGAAGTCGACGCCACTATACCAAATTTTGGGGTGATAGTGGCAAACCACGAGGACATTTTGGTCATATAAAATACTGTCCCATCGTTGCTTATAATGAAGCAATGTATCTAATATCATTTAACCAAGGAGGTATTATTAAACAAAAACTTAATGAGGATCATCCCACTGAATGTGACGAATAAGAAATTACTAATGACATAAGTTACCACTCACATTTTTTGATAGCTCTATATACATTATACATTGCTTCTTTCATCATAATGATGGCCTGCTCGAGTCCTACAAGTACAGCGCCTGCAGTGAGTGCATGGCCAATATTCAACTCATAAACACCCTCAATTTGTGCGATAGCGTTCACATTATCACGTGTCAGACCATGACCTGCGTTAATTAAGAGCTTATTATCACTGCGTCAAGCAGTAGCAACAGTTTGCTTAATTCGTTTCAGCTCAGCATTTTGCATGTTCATATCGGCTACCAAGCTTGCCTCAGCATAAGCGCCTGTATGTAACTCAATACTATCTGCTCCCGCCTTCTCGCACCAAAGAGCGGCGGCTAAAGGGCTTATAACTAACCCCACGCGCTTAACGCAGAGTTGCTACGTGATCAATGTTTATACTTAATAAAGGTTTTTGCAAAGGGTTGTTAAATGAAGGTAATGAAGCAGTGGTCATAAGAGATTTTTTGATAACGAAAACCAATTGACTGATCAACGGTACAAGAATATGAAACTTTAGACCGTCTCAGTAGCAATCGGATTGGTTATAGCACTTTGAGGATAGTACTATTATTTATTGGTAACGCTGTTGCTGCTGCCATAGTAGGCGGCTTTGCAATGGTTGATAATCCAGTAAATGATCAATAAGCTGTCGATGGATTTTTGACCAATTATTTAAGGTTTTGTCAGTAATACCTAACTGCGTCATTGCGATAATATCAGTACCTTTGAAAAAAAATTGCCCCATAGTATTGTCTAAATGCTCAGTATGTATATCATTCTGCAAGACAGGCACTAAACCAACATCAGGTAAAAAGCGATAAGAATCGTCAGGCTGAATGATGTTTTCAACACTATCGTGAGTCAACATTAAGATAAAACCCAACTCATTGAATAAATGCTGCTCAAATTGGCGCAAGCACAACCGTAATTCGTTGGCGCTCAAAGGTCGCCTAAGCTGAGACAGACTGTCCTGATAATGTAGCCATAATACTGGCATTGGATCTTCAGTCGACAACAATCGCCATAGTATTTCGTTTAAATACAACGCCGCATATTGATGTTGACCTGTAATATTTTCGTAGGGTAGTGCTTCTAAAACAGTGGCAATGCCATCATCTTTTGCTATGACTGTTTGAGTTGTGTTTTGCGATGCAATATCGATCTGACTAAACGTTTTTAAATCGCGTTTACCAGTGGAAAAGAGCTGCAATGGCATGAACAATGGCGCGCCTTTTTTCCCAATACCATGGATCACGCCATGTTGCTGAGAAAACAGATAATATAAGGCGCGCTTTTCTTGATAAGGACGCTGATGCAATAAATAACCGACTAACGCTTCATTGCGCATTTCTTATTACCTCAGCATCGAGCATATAGAAAAGTGATTAAAGCGCTATTCTTCAATCAATATCCTAAGCTAGTCAATGCACGTTCGTCATCAGACCAGCCACGTTTCACTTTCACCCACAGTGTCAGCATAATCTTTTTATCAAACAGCTGCTCCATATCTTTACGAGCATCCATACCCACTTGCTTAATACGCTGACCTTTATCACCAATCACAATGGCTTTTTGACCACTACGTTCAACATAAATAGTCGCATCGATGAAAGTACAAGCCTTACGTGGACGCCCTGTCTTTGGATCAGTGTGCGCAGGCTCATCTTTGAACCCATCAATCTGTACAGTTAAGTCATATGGCACTTCGTCACCAGCGCTACGCATGATTTTTTCGCGGATAATTTCACTGGCCAAAAATCGTTCTGAGCGGTCAGTAATTTGCTCGGTATCATAGATAGGGGCAGCAATAGGAAGATGCGAAGCAATCACTTCTTGTAGACGATCTAGGTTTTGGTTTTTTAAGGCAGATACTGGTACGATATCGGCAAAATCAAAACTGTCATTAAACGTCTCAATCAGCGGCAACACGCTGCCTTTATCTTTTAAGGTATCAGATTTATTAATAACCAATACTACATGTAAATTGGTATCGCCAAGCTTTTGTAAAACCAACAAATCATCATCACGCCATTGATCTGAATCAACAACGAATAATACCAAATCAACATCTACTAATGCAGATACCGCAGCTTTATTCATACGCTCATTAATAGCACGTACTTCATTGCGATGAATACCCGGCGTGTCAACGAATACTGCCTGCATCTCATGATTTGACAAAATACCGTGGATACGGTGACGAGTCGTTTGTGGCTTACGTGATGTAATAGATAACTTTTGACCCAATAGGTGATTCATCAAAGTCGATTTACCAACGTTTGGACGTCCAACGATCGCGACATAACCCGCTTTAAAGTCATCAGCAATACCTGCATGACTACTAGGGGCAAAGAATTCTTCAATTGCCATATCATTGTCTACAGTAGTATCTTCTGCTTGATTGATGCCATCATTAGTAATATCGATATTATCTTGGTTTTGATTCAATTCTGTGTTTTCGGTCATATTTTTGGCATTATCTTCATCATTGGATGGCAAGTCAGTACGATTGCTCATAGGTTAATCCTATAGAATTTATACCCAGTCAAATGGTGCTTAATGATGTATTGGCTGTATCAGCACTAAAAAAGCAAAACCATCATCGGCTGGGAAATATTTAAATTTTTGAAATGTGTGACGTTTACGCTAATTCAAATAAACGATTCTTAAAACGTCACTTAACATATATTGTCAAAAAAAGTGGTATGTGCGATCCATAGGTTAATCCTAGTTAGGATCGCTTTTTAGCTGAGCTCGGCAGTTTATGCAACTGGTTAATCATTAGTTCTGCTGCTTTTTGTTCAGCGATACGGCGGCTCTCACCAGATTCAGTAATATCAACACAGTTATTGATATTAACATGGCAACGTACAACAAAAATTTGATGCGGCGCGTTACCACGTGTTTCCATCAGCTCATAATGTGGCAGATCAAACTGCTTAGATTGTAGCCACTCTTGCAATCGACTCTTGGCATCTTTTAACGCTTTTTGGTCATTAACGTTGTCAATCAAATCACCATACCATGAGAGAACACAATCGCGAGTAATATCCAAATCTTGGCTGTCTAAATAAATAGCACCAATCAAAGACTCCACGGCATCAGCCAATATAGAAGCGCGATTGCGCCCACCACCTTTACGCTCACCTATCCCTAATATCAGATGATTAGAGAGCTCTAAATTTTGCGCAATGATGACCAATGATTCTTGACGTACCAAGGTGGCACGCATACGAGTCAATCGACCCTCATTTTGGCTAGGATAGCGATGATATAAGGCCTCACCCACAATCATTCCTAACAGAGCGTCTCCTAAAAACTCTAAACGCTCATAATTTTTTTTGCTATCAAACGAGCGGTGTGTCAACGCAAGTTTGGGGAGACTCAAGTCCTTAAACACATAGCCTAACTTGCGTGTTAATACGGCTAATTGCTGAATAAATTCTGAGCTAACAATCAGCGTGTCGACAGACGTGCTATTTTGTTGAGGAGTAGGAATCGCTTGGGAATGCTGCAAAGTTGGTTTCATGCGTGGCTTGTGGTTATCCCTTCTGTTTTACTGATTTGGTTAGTAATAGTATGGATTAATGAATATTATAAAGACATTCAGATATTAAAAAGTTTAAGAGTGATCTAACACTCTTTTTAGTTACTCTGCTGTTGTCATATCGATATCACCTTCGAAGCGATTGACGATATCAACATTACCAAAGAAATTGTTGGTGACTGCATATTCTTTACGAATAGCCAATTGTCCCGTCTTTTTATCAATAAAAGTAAATACGTCTTCCGCCTGAGTATCATAATCAGCATTAATAGATAGCTGTCTATTGACACGCTCGACAAACTGCTTGGCCGTCTCATTATTATTATTTGCCTCCTTAAGCTGTGCGCTTAAGGTCTTGGTCAATTGATAATCACCAATCTGAGCAGGTATGATAGCAACCATCAATTTGGCAGCAACTCCTAACACAAGAATAATTAAAACGATACTCGTTACGCTAGCACCACGCTGTGTGGCGATTCCAGATAATTGCTGCACTATGATATCCCTCTACTGGTAAACAACTATTTTTAGGAGCTACCAAAATACTAGGTAGCCGTTTATTAGATAGCAACAATATTAGCATAAAACTATTATCGATAAATCAACCAATAGAGCGTCTCATAATCTTAATGACATAATCTTAATCAATAGTACCATTGCGTTCAAAGGTTGGTAAATTAAGTCCGGGTGGCTTATGCATCCAGATATAAACCGCTTTACCCGCTAAATTCTCATCAGGAACAAATCCCCAAAACCGACCATCAGCACTACGATCACGGTTATCGCCCATCACAAAATACTGACCTTCTGGAACGCTAATACGCCATTTGGTACCTGCTGAGCTAACCACCTCTGGCGATTGCTGCTGCAAAAATGGTGCATATTGGGAACTATTCATACCATTCAAGTAACGAACAAGATGCTTGTTGTCACCTTGTGTTTCCTGAAAATATTGCGCCTCACCCTCTTCTTGCTCACCCATCGCTGCCGCACTGTCTTCGGTCAGTACTTGCCCTGGACCGATTTGCCCTGGTAAATAAAGCTGTGAGGTCAACTCAGGGTTTGCCGCAAAATCGACAGGCTTGGTATCAACTGGGACATCATTGATAGAAAGTGTCCCTTGATCATAACTAACAGTATCACCAGGCAAACCAATGACACGCTTGATATAATAAATACTTGGGTTTTCAGGATAGCGGAATACCGCAACATCACCATGCTCAGGCGCGCCCGTATCCAGCACTTTGTTATACGTCAGCGGTAGGCGCACCCCGTAGGCATACTTATTAACCGCAATAAAATCGCCCGTATATAATGTCGGCACCATAGAAGATGAAGGGATATTAAAAGGCTCAATCAAAAACGAGCGTACTATTAACACCACTGCCAATACAGGGAAAAAATCATAAGCCCAGCGTACCAAGAGACTTTCTTGACCACGCCCGCGAGTTTTACGCTGCTTGAGGGTAAGCTTATCTAATAGCCAAATAATACCCAAACCAATGGTTAATGGTACTAAAATTAAATTAAAATCAAAATCCATACTCAATTGCCTATTAACGAGCGACTTATCTGGCTATCTATACTATCAACTGCGCCACTAATTACACCAAAAAAACTATCGTTGACCAGTCAATTAGTAATGACTTACTCAACCTGCAATACCGCTAAGAAGGCTTCTTGTGGAATCTCCACATTACCGACTTGCTTCATACGTTTTTTACCCGCTTTTTGCTTAGACAATAGCTTTTTCTTACGCGACACATCACCGCCATAACACTTAGCCAAGACGTCTTTACGCATGGCTTTCACCGTACTACGCCCAATAATTTGGCTACCAATCGCGGCCTGAATTGCCACATCAAACATCTGACGCGGAATCAACTCTTTCATCTTAGTCACCAACGCATTACCACGATAGCGTGATTGGGTTTCATGCACAATCATGGCGAGCGCATCGACTTTATCACCATTAATCAGTACGTCTACCTTAACCAATTTATCAACTTGATAACGCTCAAAATTATAATCAAGCGAGGCAAATCCGCGTGATACCGATTTTAGACGGTCAAAGAAGTCCATGACTACTTCGCCCATTGGAATATCAAAGATCAGCTGTACTTGACGACCCATAAAGCGCATATCAACTTGTACGCCGCGACGCTCAATACAAAGCGTCATCACATTGCCCAAGTAATCTTGCGGTACTAAAATCTGACAACGGGCAATTGGCTCACGGAACTCTTCGATATTATTGGGTTCAGGCAATCTTGATGGATTATCAACGTAGATAATACTGCCATCTTTTTTTACAATCTCATAGATAACTGACGGCGCAGTGGTAATCAAGTCCAAGTCATATTCGCGCTCTAAACGCTCTTGGATAATCTCCATGTGCAGCATGCCAAGGAAACCACAACGGAAACCAAAACCTAGCGCATCGGAGGTATCAGGCTCAAAGAACAATGAGGCATCGTTGATTTGCAGCTTTTGCAGCGCTTCACGGAATTTTTCAAAATCTGTAGATTCAACAGGGAACATACCGGCATAGACTTGCGGAGTAATCTGTTTAAAACCTGGAATACGCTCAACGTCTGGCGTTTTAGAATGAGTAATCGTATCACCCACTGGCGCGCCAGCGATATCTTTGATACCAGCAATAATAAAACCGACTTCACCCGCCTCCAAGATACCCGTATCGACAGGCTTGGGCGTAAAGACACCGATCGAGCCGACTAAATGCGCTTCTTTGGTTGATTTGATATAAAGTTTATCACCTTTTCGGATAGTACCTTCACGTACCCGAACCAATGACACAACGCCTAGATAGTTATCAAACCAAGAGTCAATAATCAATGCTTGTAATGGCGCCTCACGATCACCAGTCGGTGCAGGGATAAATTCAACCAATGCTTCTAGCAGTTTATCAACGCCCAAACCCGATTTAGCAGAAACTCGTGGCGCATCAACTGCGTCAATCCCAATGATGTCTTCAATCTCTTGAATGACACGCTCAGGCTCGACTTGTGGCAAATCAATTTTATTTAGTACCGCCATGACTTCTAGACCCTGATCAACGGCAGTATAGCAGTTGGCCACGGACTGAGCTTCCACCCCTTGCGCGGCATCAACGACCAATAGCGCCCCTTCACAAGCGGCTAGTGAACGCGACACCTCGTATGAGAAGTCAACGTGTCCTGGAGTATCGATAAAGTTGAGCTGATAGCGCTCACCATTAGGATGATCGTAGAATAAGGTTACCGACTGCGCTTTAATGGTGATACCGCGCTCACGCTCAATATCCATGGAGTCAAGTACTTGCGCCTGCATCTCGCGATCTTGCAAGGCACCGCACATTTGAATAAAACGATCAGCAAGCGTCGACTTGCCATGATCAATGTGGGCAATGATTGAAAAGTTACGAATATTTGCTAATGCAGTCACAAAGCGCCTACTAAATTAAGGGTGATAGAATAATAAAATTAAGAAATAAATGCTGTCAGGCGCAACCGCTAAAATAGCTGTCCATCGTTAAGGGGGAAATAGGAAGAGAAAATAATTAGAATCAGCTTATTTGCCAATACTATCATCTCCAATCAACCGCTCAGGACGTCAACTCTTATGCGCAGGCATGAAAGAGTATTCTAGCAGTTTTCTACCATAAAGTAAGGCGATTTTATTAGCAGAGGGATGATTTACAAGTGAAGTTACGAGCGGATAACTATACAGATAGAAAGCGAGCGGCTTGATAGCACCTTATTCACTTCGACAAGACTCATGCTAACTGAATATGAACAATCAATAATCTACTGAGGGGTATTGGTTTTGGACAGATCGCTCTCTATGGGTTCACATCCTGCGCTATGCAGATATTTATACATCCATGGTGACTTACCGTAAAAAGCCCCGTTGATCTGAGTTTGCTCTATCAAGTATTCACGGAATCTAAGATAAAACTCATTATCTGGGCGGTTAGGTTGTTGCCAAAACTCATTCAGTGGTTTTTGATCTATCAGTTTCGGCGTATCATAAATCGCGCGACCCATGATTTTGGTAGGTTTTTTGTGATATACCGATTGCAACCCTGTCGTGCTATTGATGGTCACCATCCCAATACTGTGTTTCATCAAGGTTGGCAGGTGCATGTCGCAACCATAAAACACACGTTCCGCCACTTGATAGCGTCTAGCCAAGCTAGATACCAGTTCGCGATAATCTCGATGACCACGATCTAACGGATGATGCTTGAATACCAGTAATTGCTGCTTATCAGCATACTCTGCAAAGCTGGCAATAGACTCATCAATAAACTGCACCACATCACGGTAGTCACTATGATGGGTAATCTGCGAGTCATTATGCACTTGTAAACTAATCAAAAAATAATTATTACTTTGTTCTTTGGTCAGCTTATTTTGCAATCGCTTATCAGGTAAATACCCTCGCAATTTACGCCATGGTGCTTTGAGCCAAGCGATTGCTTCTTGCCACGCTGTCATACCGCGATAGTGCGAATAATGCGGATAGCGACTTTTGTATATCCAAACGATAATATAATAGACAATCGCAGCGATACTCAAACGATAAAAACGATTGTGAGTATACAATGGTTTATCATTGGCTTTTTTGAGCGCTTTAATATCTGCCGTATTTAAGCGCGAATAGCCATTAATGCCATATTCTTGCAATGTAATGTAATCGGGACGCAAGTAGCCTTCTTCAAATACAAAAAAAGAGGTGCCCAACTGCTCACTGATATAAGCAGCTTGGGTGTGATGCGGACGACAATCACCAAAACAGACAATCGCATCAATGCTATTTTCTTCAATGAAAACCTGCAACCAAGAAGAGAACTGCGCTAACGTATCGGTATATTCATAGGTATTATCATGATGATAAAAAAATGCATCACCTGCATTAAAGTTGATCTTACTAACCTTAATATTTTGAGTTTGCAGAAATGTCGAAAAACGGTTGAAGAATCCGCCCATCTTTCCTTGTAACAGCAAGACGTGTCGATGAGTAAGCAAGTGAGACATCGAAGCTGCCATAGTATTGAATTACCATTAATGAGAAGATGAAGGATAAAATCGAGAGTATTTATTAAATAACTTGAATATTAAGCCGTGTAAATACACACTAATCATCACTGATTATACCGAAAAAGCCCCTACTTGTCGCAATGGATTTGCGTCACAAGTTTAGAACAAACTAACGAGATAATTTACGCAGGCGCTGCTGCCATTGATGACGCTGCTGCATAAAACGAGTCGTCGATTGGCGTTTAAAATTTTCAGGTAGCGTGGATAAAACTGAATTCTCATAGTTAATCGAGCTATTTATAGGGCTAGATATTTGCGCTTGAGACTCTGTATTATGAATATCTTTAAGCAAAGGAGCGCTTTTAGGAGGATATAAATAGTCAATCACTTGCTCTACTTGTGCAAGCCCATAGCCATTAGGCAAACGATATAAAGGATAGCGAATAAGCGCACAATATAATAATTGTTCAAGCGTTAATGCAGTGTCGCGTTTTCGTCTCTCTAAATAGTCAGCTTTCGGTGATAACTGGGCATCAATATCTGCCGTTAACCCCCAACCAGCATAAAACGGTAAGCCGTAGCAAGTAACGTCTAAACCGCGCAGCAACGCCTCAAAGCCAGTTAATGAGCTAATCGTATGTACTTCATCAACACATTCTAAGCAATCAGGCATCGCAGTATCATAGGCGACGGCACTGACCTGTTGTAAAAACTCTGCGCTAACCTTACCAGCCCTTAGCCCTGCTTCAACGTCAGGATGCGGCTTATAAATAAGATAAGCCTCAGGATTGTCTTGGCATACACGCTCAATCAAGCCGCTGTTGGTTTTGATCGTTGAGCCGCAGTACTGCACCGATAAATCATCTTCGACTTGACCGATAATAAGCAGACGGCGCTTGCCAGATACCCTAGCCTCATGCATCCACGAAGTATGCTGGTTATTAGCACTGTCGACCTCAGCCCCAACATTGTATTTACTCACCCGTTGATTCAGCAATTTATCTTGCAGCTGTTGTACACGGACACTTTGCTGTGGGTTCAATGCCTGACAATGATGTAGCAACGTCTCTAAATCTGAAGGCTGGGTTGCATCATAATAAATACCTTGCTTATCTATGACGACTGACAACGGTGCTAACAACGTCGCGCCCAAACCATTTGAGCGGATAAATCCATCTTCCATACAGTATATAAACGGTATGGACAAATGCGGCTGTTTCTCAAGCTTACGCTGTAATTTATTTTGTACTTGCTGGCGTTTGGCTAAACCCCACACTAATAGAGGCTGCTGATAATCAACACGAAAATGATCAGGATGCAGGAGATTCTTGAGACGTGGCTTGGGTTTGATAAATAATGTCGTACGCGGTAGATTCGTAAAAGCTTTTACAAATGGTAATTTCCAGCGACTAAATTCATATATCGTGAGATCCCCTTCAAGGCGCGCTTGCCAATATCGATTAGTCACTAGCCATTCTATCGCTGTATCAATATCACAGGCTTGCTTGGTGGCTGGATCTACATAACGACTATAATCTATATAGGCGCTATAAAATAACGTTTCTAACGTCGCAGATGTTTTTTTAGCAAATGAGGTAGGAAACAACGCAGGATTTGAATGTTCCCGATCCTCTAACAGTTTGCTGACAAGTTTTTGACGACGTTTTTCGACCGCTTTAAGCAGCTTTTTGGGTGCGCCGCTGTCATCAGTTAGACCCCAGCCACTATACCAGTTGACCCCGAAGCAATGTACTGCTTTACCTAACATCAATGCTTCAAAGCCCATATGGGAGCTGACCGTATAAACATGGTCAACTTGCTCTAATAGCTGGATAGGATTGAGTGCTTGAGTTAATAGCCGAACCTGCTTAGGTAGTTTAAGACTGGTCAAGTATCCTGATTTTGACGCAGGATGTGCCTTTATCCAAATATGGGCATGAGGATGATTACGACACGCAGATTTTAACATCTTCTTAAACTGACGTTTATCAGCACCAGCACCGGTGATAGAAGCATCACCAACCACTTGGTCAATCAATAAAACATGCGATTTCAAGGAATCTGCCGTTGTATTAACGCCGTCTTCACTCGTCAATTCATTCAAGGATGGACAATCGATCACTGCATTATATTTACTGAGCTGCTCATTACAAATACGTGCCATCAATTGCCGCGCGTGCGCGTCATCTATTTCGTAATTATTGGGCGTAGTAGCATTTTTAGTACGCTCAATAATCAGCCGCTCAAGGCGTGAGTCATGCGTCGTATCAAAATAAATACCAAGGTCATCGACGACAACACTGAGGCCATGACGGCTACCAATACCAGAATCTAATGAGCGCAAAAAGCCATCTTCGACACTCAATGTCTTAAGCTTTTGCCGCTTAGCCACTTTATTAGCTCGTTGATAGCTTTTTTTACGACCCCAACCGATAAAGGCATCGGGTTGCTGAAAAGAGAGAGAGGAGCTGGACAAATGAGTTATCTGATTTTTTACAACATTAGGTAATGGCAATGCAGACAGTAAATGCGTTTTACCTGCATTGATACGTTGCTGTATACCTGACCACGGATACCAGCGCTGAATATCTGCCTGCAATACCTGAGACAAAAGTACATTGTTTTGACGCATACCCTTACCAATGACCGCCAAATGCTGTGGCAATTGGTATGCGGATGATGGCAAAAGCAAGGCATTATCAGAGTGAGAGGTCACTGCCACATTGACATCATCTGCCGCGCTTTTTGCCATTTCTAACACCCTTATTCATTACTTTTGCATCTATCTATGTAGATGACTTGTTCTCTTGTTATACAACTTTTCAATAATGGTTATAAATCGAGAACCACTTTAGCAGCAATGGCCAACTGATAAACAATTTGCGATAAGCCACGAGCAATTTCTACGCGCTTGGTTTTGACTTTCGGTAATACCATAATCTCATCGCCTTGCTGGATACGGTAAGCGGTATTGACCACCTCACTGGCGCCATTTTGATGGATAATCAAGATTTCTTTAACATCAGCATTGTCAGAGAAACCGCCTGAATTGGCAACATAATCACCAACGGTATAATCTGGATTAAAGGTCAGCGCGCCTTGTGCTCGTACTTGACCATTAACGGTAATGACAGACGTTTGCGCAGGTATCTCAATGATATCACCTTGCTGCAGAATAATATCCTGCCACGAATTCGGGACGACAACAATTTGACCCGTTGTTTTAACATTACGCGCTTTGGCAACAAACTGCTTAACCAACGCTGCATCGTCTTGACGCAGTGCTGCTTCTTCACGAGTGGTTGACTGCGTGGCAAGCGTCAGCTCTTCTAGACGATCGAGCGACTCATTAATCATGCGTTTTTGTTGCTCAGCAACAGACTCACGATAAATGGTCAGATGAGTCAGTTTAGCGAGTGGGCTTGGCTGTAGCTGTGGCACGATGTCCTTTAAGCGAGCACCATATGGTACAACCATGGCACCATTACCCGTATGCGCACCTTTTACTTGCACCGCAATTGTGCCCGCATAGCGATCGGAGGTAACTACCATCTGATCACCATTATAAACAGGCACGTTTTGAGCTTCTGCTAACGAGTAATATTCTGCCGTCTGCGCGCGTCCTGCACTACGAGTGATACTAACGTTGGTCGCATTTGCTGCTGGATTGGCCACTTGCAATACATCACCAATGGTCAGATCGTTCACATCAAATTCAAAGGTATATTCGTTTTGGACTTGACCGCCTACTTCAAAGGTTTTTTTCTGCGGCGCGACCGTAATCACATCGCCATCACGAAAAGAGAATGCTTGTAATTTACCCGCCAGTAAAAAATCATACAGGTTGACTTGCTGTAGCATTTGCCCATTACGTTTGATTTGAATATCAATATAACTACCACGAGTCGGATCAACACCGCCCGCTCTATCCAAATAAGACAATACGGAATCTGCTGCTAAACCGCCGTAATAACCTGGTTGTTTAACGAAACCTGTTACAAACACCTTCACTGGCTGTGCTTGCTCTAATGAGGCATAAACGCCAACATTCGAGCGATAAATACGACTGACAGCACTTTTTACCACATTTTGTAGACTGCCATTTTGCACACCTGAGACACGTACTGGACCGATATTTGGCAAGAAAATATTGCCTTGTGGGTCGACGGTCATGGTAGCCGCATATTGATAAGCGCCCCACATCCGTACTTGGACGTTATCACCCGGGTTGATCACGTAACTGTCATTAAAGGTAGAGCCAGAAGTAGTCGAAAATGCTCCACGAAACAGCTGCTCACCAAACATCATGTCTTGCGTGTTGATTTCTTGATAGGGGCGCGTGGTATTGATGACTGACTGACTTGGCAAGCTTGAGGCATTAACCGCTTCTTGCGCGGTCGCCTGTCCTGATACACCACCTGCAAATGCCTGTGTTGAGACATTGATGTTATTGCTGTTTTGGTCTTGACTCATGCTGTTATTGCTGGTGCCAAAGCTAGATCCTGAGATTTGATCAGCATAACTGCCTGCTGCTAGTGCTGATACACTGCTGGCTGCCATGGCCAAACTTAACACTTTTATCACGGTCACAATAGGACGTGGTTTCATATTCATGAGTGGTATTCCTTTGCTGATCTATCGATCATTACTGATATCTGGTGTGTTAAAACTAGCTACGATGATCACGAACAACTGCCATCACTAGGCGCACAAATCCATAAAGCATCAAAAGTAATGCTAGCGACGTCCAAATAATATAGGCGCGGCGTGGATAAGTTGCTTCTTCAGCCTGATATGGTGTTGAGATAACAATCAAATTCTTCATCTTTTTAAAAGCTTCTAAACGTGACTTTTCAAGCGAAGATAAAGAAAGCTTATACAGCTCAGTGGCGAAATCGACATCAGCTTTGATGGTTTCAAACTGTACTGCTTGTCGATTTAGCTTAGTAGTATTTGGCGAGGTCAGTTTGGTTTGCTCTTGAAGAATTTGCTCTTCGACTGCTTTGATCTGGCTTCTTAGTGACACTACTTGCGGTGCGTCTGGGTTCAGATAGCTGAGTAATTGACGCTCTTCGGTACGTAATGAACTTAATTGCGCTTGCAAACTACCAATCACCTGATTCACAATTTGAGCATTGGATTGTGGATCGTAAATCTCATTTTCGTTCTGATAGTTTAACAATTTCTCTTTGGCATCATTCAAGCGATCTTGTGATTCATCCAATTGCGTCTCTGCAAATAACAACTGATCACGAGCCACCTCTTGTGAAATACGGTTGACGAACTGCTCAGACTCATTGAGGATCGTTTTATTCAGCTCAAAAGCATACTTTGGATCAAAGGCTTCCGTCGATACTGACAGCACATAGCTTTGCTCGTCCAGATTGATGTGTACACGCTTTTTGAAGTACTCAAGTAACTCTTCTTGTGTGGCATCAGGCTCAATTTCATTGAGCGGATCTGAGCCATCGACATGATACGCTTCGCGGAACTTGAACTTATTATCAAGGCGCTTCACCATATCATTGGATAGAATATACTCGGTCAGATAAGTCGCATCTTCTTTACTGGTACTGTTCACACCCAACAAGGCCGACAGTCCACCGCCAGAAGGCACACTGGTATCACTGACTTGTTTGACCACCACATCAGCCGTCGAAATAAACCGCGGATGAGCAATGGTCATGACATAAAATATCACCAACGCCCAAGGGAGGACCACCAAGCCAATAAACAGCGAGAAGTCAATTATCTTATTTTTTCGCTTTGTGGACATGCTCTTCATATACCTCAATCGCTTCTGTTGTGTCTTCAAAGACGTGTGCTGTTTGATCCATTAACACAATACCAATATCACAATTACGCTTAATATCACCGATGTTATGCGATACGATCAAAAACCCTGCTTGTTCACGGCGCGCGGCCAATATCTCTTCACTACGCTTACGAAAAGCCGCATCACCCACAGCGCCTGCTTCATCAAGCATATAATAATCAAAATCGAAGGCCAAGCTTAAGCCAAACGTTAAGCGTGCTTTCATCCCCGATGAATAACTTTTTACCGGCATATCGAAATAGTTTCCGATATCTGCGAACTCTTCCACAAAACGAATTTTTTCGTCAATATAGGGACCGCTTGAATAAAGACGGCAAACAAAGCGGACGTTTTGACGACCCGTCAAACTACCCTGAAAACCGCCGGCTACCCCTACTGGCCAAGAAATCGTCGAGTCGGTAATAATCTCTCCGTGATCAGGCTTATCTAATCCGCAAATAATACGCAGCAAAGTCGATTTACCCGCCCCATTACGACCGAGTAAACCCACACTTTTTTTATCACCAATGGTCAGATTCAAATCTTTAAATAGATAATGCCGACCCTGCTTGGTCATAAAGGACTTAGAAACATTTCTAATTTCAATCATTCACTTACCTGTCGTTATTTAGAACGTATTAAGTCTCTTTCTACCGCTTTATACATGAGCAGACCCAAGAAATTTACTGCAACCGTCCACTTTAAAAAGTACGTTATATCAATATGATAAGCGGGATAATTGGGCGCTAAAGCGTGTCGTATCAATTCAATATTATGGATAAAAGGATTATAAAGTAAATAACTAAAATATGGCTCTGGAATAATATGAATCGGATAAATGATACCTGAAGCAAAATACAATATGGTAAAGAGAATCGTAATTACCTTGGTGATTTCACCCCCATAATAACCAACAATCATCATGATTAGAGCGACACCGAAGCTGAACATAAACATCGTTATCCAGCAGAAAAGTACAATATGCAAATTTCCCAAACTGGCGTAATCATTAAAGAAAGCCAAGCCAACCAACAATATAATAAATGTTAAAAAATAAATAATAAGCTCTAAAGCTGATCTAGCAATAATGACGTCAATATGCCGTATTGAACGGTACATCAAAAGTCCCTGATTTGCCTCAACAGCTCCTAGTGCTCTAGTCGCAATGGTCTGAAACATGCGAAAAGGAACCATTCCAGCAACTAAAAACAATGGAAAGCTCATCCCTGGTAATGCACGTTCAATAATCACGCCAAAAATCACTAGAAATATAAGCATTTGAAAAATTATTTCTAATGGCGCCCACAGATAGCCCAAGCGATAACCACCAAAGCGCGTTTGCAGCTCACGCATCAGCAAAGCATGAAATGCGGCACCCATGACTTTTAGACCACTGCGGTGCTTAATAGGACGATAAGGAGGTAGTTGTACAGACATGGCGTTACAGGACTTTACCGAAAACAGCCCCTATGATAAGTAAGCGGGACATAAGTTACAACAATTAATCTGTACCTAAACAGATAAAGCTATGATTTAGCAAGAAATCAGTAGGTAATTATAATGTTTTATGGTGCGACTTGAGCCATTCACCATATTCTTAAATAATTTATTTCAGGCAAAAAAAAACCAATCAAATAATGATTGGCATTTTTAATATTGCAGGTATTGCTAAAATAAAAATGGTGGCGATGAAGAGACTTGAACTCTTGACCTCACGATTATGAGTCATGCGCTCTAACCAGCTGAGCTACATCGCCATTTTAGGATGCACATTTTACCCAAGCTGTTGACTGTCGTCAACCCCTATAAGGGCTTTTTTGCAGAAAATATGAATTTTATCAAATTTTCTGCATTTTTATCACGAACAATAAAAAAGGTTTGGTAAACCGATAAGCCGGGTTCTGTCGTGGACAATCATTCCTCTAGGCGCACAATCGCTCGTACGCTCAAGCAACCTACCCGCATCGAACGCGGGCCGCGCCATGCCGATGCCTATTTGGTCTTGCTACGCGTGGAGTTTACCATGCCGTGAACTGTTGCCAGCCACGCGGTGCGCTCTTACCGCACCCTTTCACCCTTACCGATGACATGAATATCTTGCGATACTCATATAAGCCAAAGGCGGTCTACTCTCTGCTGCACTGGTCGTCAAGTTACCCTGCCCAGCCGTTAGCTGGCACGCTGCCCTATGTAGCCCGGACTTTCCTCCCCTGCATCTCTGTTGCCAGTGTGCAGCGGCGATTGTCTAGTCTACCAAGCGCGCTAGTATAACAAACTTATGGCAGAGTGCGAACGTCTTTTGGATTTATTTTTAGCATCAGCACAAATAGGTTAAATAAAGTCTATTGGTAAGCTTAAATGGTGATCTTTTAACAGGCTATCAGTGGCAAATATTGCATTTTTCAAATCGGGTAGCTGTAGCCAATGTGTATTTGGATAATTGCTTTTGAGATAGCTTTGCAAAAATTCTATTGTACTAGTGGATATCTCTTCATCTGTCTGATCAGCATCGTCATGGATATGATTATAAATGATGCTATGTACCGATAACCCACGTGCTTTTATTGCCTCTAAACTCAGTAATGTGTGGTTGATACTGCCCAAACGACCAGAAGTAACCAAAACAATCGGATAACCTTGAGCAGCAATATAATCTAAAATTAATAACTGCTCCGTTATTGGCACGAGCAACCCACCAGCACCTTCTAGTAATACCAAGTCATACTCAGCTTGCAATCGTTTGGTGGCACTAGTGATCAGTTCAGGATCTAGCACTTCCCCTGATAACCGAGTCGCTAAGTGCGGTGATGCAGGCTTCTCATAACGATATGGACAAGTGGTGAAATTAAGGTCGCAAGGTTGCAACGGAAGGTTCATCAGCTGACGATGGATAATAATATCATCAGCAATTCCTATCTCGCCACTATCTGGATTTATTGCGACACCAGTTTGCACCAGCTTTTGGGTAATAACATCAATACCTTGCTGCATAAGCGCTTTGGCAATCATACCCGTCGCATAAGTTTTGCCGATGTCGGTATCGATACCGGAGATAAAGAGAACGCTCATTATTGACCTTTTTGCGTTAAATAAATACTTACTACTTTTAATAATGCTTGGCAAAGGGTAGCAAGTTCGTCATCTGTAATCACATAAGGCGGCATGATATAAACCAATTTACCAAATGGTCTGACCCAAATACCGTTTTCAATCAGCAAGGTTTGAAAGGTCGGCATATCAATCGCTTCATTTAGCTCAATGACGGCAACTGCGCCCAGACAGCGTACTTCCCTAACACCGTCTAGCTTTGCTGCTACAGCAAGTTGTTGTTCCATTATTATTCGGATATTTGCTGTACGCGCTTCAATACCATAGGACAGTATTAAATCAATTGAGGCACAAGCGACGGCACAAGCTAGCGGATTGCCCATAAAGGTCGGACCGTGCATCAGTGCTGGATAATCACTTTGGCTAATGGTATCGGCAATGTTACGCGTACATAAAGTCGCCGCAAAAGTCATATAACCTCCTGTCAACGCCTTACCAATGGTCATGATATCAGGGCTGATATCAGCATGCTCACATGCAAATAACTTACCGCTACGACCAAAACCCGTAGCAATTTCATCCGCAATCAATAGCACATTGTGCTCATTACACAGCTGACGCAGTAGTTGCAGATATTCAGGACTATAAAAGCGCATCCCGCCTGCGCCTTGAATAATCGGCTCGATAATAAATCCAGCCAACTTATCGCTATTTTTATCAAAGAAATCCGTTAATTCATCATACTCAGACTGGCTAATATCACGTTCAAAGCCCAGTGGCGGAGCTGGCACAAAATGCTGCATCGGTAACTGTTTACCATAGAGACTGTGCATGCCATTGATAGGGTCGCAGACACTCATCGCATGCCACGTATCACCATAATAACCTGAATGGGTCGAGGCAAATTGGCACTTTTGCGGACGCTTAGCGGCAATTTGATACTGCAATGCCATCTTTAATGCCACTTCTACCGCGATACTGCCACTATCGGCATAAAATATGGCATCAAGTCCAGCAGGAACGATAGCAAGCAACTTTTTGCCCAAATCTATCGCTGGCTGATGGGTTAAACCCCCAAACATGACGTGTGCCATTTTACCCAATTGCTCAATAATTGCCGCGTTTAGCTTTGGATGATTATAGCCATGTGCACTCGCCCACCACGATGACATACCATCGATCAGACGCGTGCCATCTTGCGTGACGATATAAATACCATCAGCGTGATCAATCACAATATTGGGATATGTCGGTGGTAGACTGGCATACGGATGCCAGAGATGTTGCTGGTCAAAGTCGTTCGTTGAAGGGTTTGATATCATCATGTTCTATTGACCAGTAATACGTTTATATTTTGACAACAAATCGCTTTCAGTCTCGACATGATTGGGATCATGAGGAATACAATCGACAGGGCAAATGACCACGCATTGCGGCTCATCGAAGTGCCCGACACATTCGGTGCATAGATCAGGGTCAATCACATAAATATCATCGCCTTCTGAGATGGCTTCGTTTGGGCAGGCAGGCTCGCACACATCACAGTTGATGCATTCATCAGTAATTAATAACGCCATAGACTGCTCCTTATATTTTTCTTATAACACTTGTATCGTTGGCTTTGACGATTTCGATGCGTTTAAATGTTCGACACATCTTCATTGTCAGCAGGTATTTTGCTATTTAAGATTGAGTTTTTCAGCAAAAGCTTGTGAGACACATGGCGGGACAAATTTAGTCACATCACCACCGAGTTTGGCGATTTCTCGAATCATCGTCGAGGAGATGAATGAGTAATTCTGCGATGGCGTCAAAAACACCGCTTCAAAGTTTTCATCAAGCTCACGATTCATATTGGCCAGCTGAAATTCATATTCAAAATCTGACATCGCCCGCAGACCTCGTAAGACAGCAGTGGCATTTTTTTCACGCATAAAGTCAACGAGTAGACCTTCAAAACCCACCACCGATACTTGCGGCAAGTCAGCAAATACTGTCTCGACTAAGGCGACGCGCTCCTCAAAGTTAAATAAAGGCTTTTTGTGATGTCCTGAGGCAACCGCAATAACGACCTCATCAAATAGTTTGGTGGCGCGTGTGACCAAGTCCACATGACCATTGGTAATAGGATCAAAGGTACCAGGATATAAAATTCTGGTGTGCAGCTTTGAGGAGTTAGCAGAAGTAGAGTGGCTCATAGCGTGGCTAATAGGGTCAGTAATAATAGGCTATATGCTAGCAAATTTTGCTCAAACTTAATACTTATCGTCGATGCATTTGTAAATAGTTACCGCCTTAAACTCACTTAATGTACTCAGTCTTCTGTTTGCGCCCGATTGCTGTGTACCCACCTTAAATGACTGCGACTATATTGGCTACATTTGTCCTAATAGTCGACTTACATTTTTGTTAGAGGCTTTGCTACAATAGGCGGTTCGACTCATCCATTTTATAAACCAAATAAAAGACAATGCCATTTATTGAGTTAGGATGAGGAATCAGTAGGACTAGTCAGATAAGGACTTTGTATTTGTAGGCAGTCCTTATGGAGAAATTATGTCAAAAAAATCAAAAAAACCAGAAAATCAAATTTGTGCCAATAAAAAAGCTCGACACGAGTATTTTATTGAAGAAACGTTTGAGGCAGGTCTGTCGTTACAAGGTTGGGAAGTAAAAGCCATTCGTGCGGGCAAAATGACCATTACCGAAGCTTATATTATCTTTCGTAATAATGAGGCATTCTTATTTGGCGCGCATATCCAGCCGCTACTATCCAGCTCGACGCATGTCAGTCCTGATAGTATCCGTACCCGTAAACTGCTGCTCAATCGCCGCGAAATCGAAAAGTTAATGGGTGCAGTCAACCAAAAAGGCTATGCCTGCGTGCCATTATCCTGCTATTGGAAAAACTCGTTGGTAAAATGTCAAATTGGCTTGGCATTGGGTAAAAAACAACACGACAAACGTAAAACGCTTAAAGACCGTGATTGGGAACGTGATAAGCAGCGTGGTTTTAAGAAGGATTTAGATTAAAGTCATCTTTCAACAGATTGGTGTTAATCTTAAAAAATGGACGATTCAGCATAGTGTTGAATCGTCCATTTTTATTTGTTCAATCAAGGTTACTTATCAACCCTCAAACAACTGGCGCAATCTTTGTCGTTTGCGATTGTTTATGAGCACTGCGTAATTGACGTATACCGTGCATAATCAGACAGACAATACCGAGCCAAATCAAACCATAGCTATAAATCATCGCTGATTCAAACGGATTGCCCAGTACAGTTACGGCTAAGATAAATAATAATGCAGGCTCTAAATAGCTCATCATGCCATAGACATTCACTGGCAGCATTTGGCTAGCATCCACATTGGTTTTCATCGCAAGCACGCTCATGACACCAAGTCCCGCCAGCATCAGGATAAAAAAGCCAGAACCGCTCACTAAGCTTAAACTGCTCGGCGCGAATAAAAACAAATAAGCCACAGCAAATGGTGCGAATATCGTCAAATCAACCAAGAGTCCAGTCACCGCGCCAATCCCTTGCAGACGACGCAAAATATAATACAGCGGATACGTGCCGCAGACCCAAAGCGTTGCCCAAGAGACACTTTGTGTACGGATAATTTCACTGCCGACTCCTAATGCGGCAAAGCCAACAGCCAACCATTGCAAACGGCTTAATTTTTCACCAAATAGTACGCAACCAAACACTACCATCATCAGTGGAAATAAGAAATAACCCATCGCGGTTTGTACGCCCTGCCCATTGACCGGTGCCCACATAAATAACCAAAACTGGCTTAAGAATATCGGTGTCGGCAATAGCAACCACGCCCACTGCTTAACTGTGCCTAGCGCTTTGAGTTTATCAATGTGAAAACCTAAGCGCCCACTAATCAGTAAATATCCTATCAATGCTGCCCACATCGCTAGCATACGCCATATAAAAACTTGCGTACCTGACAATGGCGCCAAAAAGCTGCTGTAAGCATAAAGTACGCCAAATAATAAATTCGACAAGATGGCTAGTATGACGCCCAATATTAATGTGCGTTGCTGTGCGCTACCCGCCGTCCAAATCGCTGGCAATGGCAAGCGCGAGACAGTCGTTGCTAGCGTATTTACAAAGACAGTAGAAAGCATTGAAGTAGACATAAAAGCACCGTAAGTTTACATAGATATTAGAAAACCAGCTGTGAGCTTTTACTTGTTAGGGTTAAGCTTTGGTTGCTAGGTTTTAGTTGCTAAGTTTTGGTTGTTAAACCTTGATTAATAGCGTCTATTTTACTGAGTGTCGGTGATATATTATTGCTATAAAAATTTATTTATGAATAAATTTTTCTTTTATAGGCTTTGAAAATAAATATTTTCTTATATTTTGATTTATAGTGATAATAATTGTAAAAAATCCAGTGAATGAAACACTTTCTAAAAGAGAGTACACCATGAGCCAAGTTTTAGATGATATCGATAAAGCGATTTTAAATTTATTACAAGACGATGCGACCTTGCCATTAAAAACCGTAGCAGAACAAGTGTATGTATCTATTGCTACTGCCCAGCGCCGTATTCAAGCATTAATCAGCAATGGCGTCATTACCAAGCAAGTCGCTATCGTTGACCCAAACAAGGTGGGCTACGGACTTACTGCTGTGGTAATGATAGAGATGGCGCGCTCGAATACCTCGATGCAACATCGGTTTGAGCGCTTGATGAATGCGCAGCCACAGGTGATGAGCTGTTATGAGGTATCAGGTGATGCGGATTTTATGTTGATGGTCAATGCCAAAAATATGAGTGATTACCATCGATTCACGACTGGTTTGCTCACCTATGAGAATAATGTGCGCAACTTTAAAAGCCAATTTGTGATGAACTTTACTAAAAGTGGCACAAAGATTTTGCTCGATTAATTTGGTTATAAAAACTGCTTGGCTGTTTAATTAAAAGTAGATAAGTCGCGGTCAAACAAGGTACGATATCAACGAAAGTTTGGCAGTAAATAATAGATGCCGCACCAGTAGCCCATCGCCTAGTAGACAAGGAAGCCTTACCATGACTAAAAACACCCGTACCATTAGAAAAGAAGAAAGTAATAATCCAGTACTAAAAGCATTAAGCTTTAAAACAGTGATGGCCAGTGCATCGCTTGCGGCATTGCTCGCCAGCTCTGGCTGTGCAACCAGTTCATTATTAGACAGTGACAATCGAGTCAACACAACGACAACTAAAAGTGTGTTGTCAGAAGATCAAATTGTGGCTTTTGGTCGCCCTGCACAGGCATTGCCAAAAATGCCCAACGCGACCATGGTGATCGTCGGTGAAAAAAACAGCTATGTGCTGACCCAAGGTGGGACAGAGATGGTGAATTTACTGACCAATTTGACACCAAAAAATATCCAAGTCGATAATGAGATGAACTTTTATGTGCCCAATAACGATGGGTATTTTCAGGGTGAGATGAAGCTGTCTTATGCCAAACTAAAAGATGAATTTAAACGTTCTGACTATCAGTTCTTTTTGCAAAACAACGGCAAAGAATGTACCTCAGCCAGTGACCAGCGTATCAATGCTCAGCGCTTTTGCTTTAGCGTTCCTGTCAAAGGTGCTATCTATCCGCAAGTAAGTAACCTCAGCTTAATCCAATCCAATTATCGCCCTTTAACTAAGCCTTATACGGTGAGCTTTTATACCCAAAGTCAGCAAAATCAAGTGTCTCGTAGTGGCGCAAATACAGCTCAGAAGCTGGTTTTATTGCCTTTTGCCTTAGCTTTTGACGTTGTCACTTTCCCATTTCAGTTATTAGAGTAGCAAATCCTTACTATAAACGATGATTTGAAATAAAGATGCGCTTAGTTCCTAGAAGCCTTTTTATTCATAGATTACTTAAACTATCAATAACTTATCGTCAATCCTTTATCATCGTTTATGACATCATGAAGACAATTCATGTTAAAATGAGCGCTTTTAAATGAGCCGTTAATATTTTTAATGAATAACGGCTTTTTTTAGTGCCATTTTTCTAATTAACAGGTCCGCTCATGTCTGCCGATACCATCGCCCGCACCGCCTTTAAACAAGGCACCAAACCACTTTACGACTACGACAAACATTGGGCAAGCTGTTACGAACCTGCGCCTTATTTGCCAATGAGCCGCAAAGAGATGGACGATTTGGGCTGGGATGCCTGTGATGTCATCATTATTTCAGGCGATGCTTATGTCGATCATCCAAGCTTTGGTATGGCGATTATCGGTCGTCTACTAGAGTCACAAGGCTTTCGTGTGGGTATCATTGCTCAGCCCGATTGGAAGAGCAAAGATGCGTTTATGGAATTGGGCAAACCTGTCTATGCTTACGGCGTGACCGCAGGCAACATGGACAGCATGATCAACCGCTATACCGCCGATCGCAAGATTCGTAGCGATGATGCGTACTCGCCGGGCAACGTGGCAAATAAACGCCCTGACCGCGCCGCTATCGTCTATAGCCAGCGCTGCCGTGAAGCTTATCCTGATGTGCCAATTATCTTAGGCGGTATCGAAGGTAGCTTACGCCGTATCGCTCATTATGATTATTGGTCAGACAAAGTGCGCCGTAGTATCTTGCTGGATGCGCGTGCTGATGTCTTACTATATGGTAATGCTGAACGTGCGATCGTCGATGTGGTACATGGTCTGTCGAAAGGCTATAGCTTCGAGCAAATGAGTAAATTGCGCGGTACGGCTTATTTATTGACTCCGACTCGTCGTCATTGGCAAGAAGACATGACTGAGGTTGCGAGTAACGATGTCGATACTGTCGGTCGTGTCGATCCAATTATCAACCCTTATGTGATGACCGAAGACGTTGATAGCTGTTCAATTGAGCAGAACAAACCATCGGACTCGCCTGTTGGCCAAGCCATGCCTTCATCTATGTCATCGCAATATCAGGGTTTTGTCGCTGAGCCAGTTGCCAATAAAGTTATCAACGCTGAACAAGTCGATGAAGAGACGCAAGTGGTGCAAATGCGCGGTTTTGATAAGCCAATGACCGCACGTAAGCATAAGCTAAAAATGCCACCACGTGAAAAAACCGTCATTCGTCTGCCTGACTATGAGCATGTCAAATCGGACCCTGTGCTTTATGCTCATGCAAGTCGTATTCTGCATTTAGAGACCAATCCAGGTAACGCCCGTGCGCTCGTGCAACGTCATAGTAGCGGTGCTGGTAACTCGCATACCTCTATCGACGTTTGGCTCAATCCGCCACCAGTGCCACTCTCGACAGAAGAGATGGATTATGTGTTTGACTTGCCGTATGCACGCCTGCCGCACCCAAGCTATGGCGATGCGCGTATCCCTGCTTATGACATGATTAAATTTTCGGTCAATATCATGCGCGGCTGCTTTGGTGGTTGTACTTTTTGTTCTATCACTGAGCACGAAGGACGCATTATCCAAAACCGCTCGGAAGAATCTATCCTACGAGAAGTCGAAGCCATTCGTGATACCGCACCTAACTACACTGGCGTTATCTCTGACCTTGGCGGGCCAACAGCCAATATGTATCGTCTGAGCTGTAAAGACGAGACCATTGAAAAGAATTGCCGTAAGCCGTCTTGTGTCTATCCTGACGTCTGCGAAAACCTAATTACCGATCACAGTAATTTGACCAAACTATATCGCAAAGCCCGTGATATCAAAGGTGTGAAAAAGATTCTTATCGCCTCTGGCTTGCGCTATGACTTGGCGGTAAAAGATCCAGAATACGTCAAAGAATTGGTCAGCCATCATGTCGGTGGTTATCTAAAAATTGCGCCTGAACATTCTGAAGAAAACGTCTTATCGAAAATGATGAAGCCGGGCATGGGCAGCTATGATAAATTCAAAGCCATGTTTGAGCAGTACAGCCAAGAAGCTGGCAAAGAGCAATATCTGATTCCTTACTTTATCGCCGCGCATCCGGGCACGAAAGATGAGGATATGATGAACCTTGCGCTGTGGCTAAAAAGCCATGGCTACCGTGCTGACCAAGTACAGGCATTTTATCCAAGCCCAATGGCGACAGCGACCACCATGTATCACACGCATAAAGATCCGCTACATAAGATCAGCCGTGATGAAGGTGACATGGATATCGTCAAATCTGGTAAGCAGCGCAAATTACACAAAGCGTTCTTGCGCTATCATGATCCAAAAAACTGGGTACTGCTGCGTAAAGCGCTACAAGATATGGGTCGTGGCGATTTGATTGGTAAAAATCGTGGCTGCTTAATCCCGCCGTTCAACGCCAGTTTAGAAGGGCGCGATGCGGCACAAGATAGCTATCAATCAGCGCGTAAAAAGAACAGCCGCCTCGGTAATGACTCGGTGAAGCGTAATAATAATTCGTCAACCAATGGCGCATCCGCTAAAGGCGCTGCGGGTCAAATCACGGTCAGCAAAAATACCAAAAAGCGCGTGAGCAAAGGCAATTTCCAAACCCAGCATACGGGTCTGCCACCGCGTAAAACCAAGTAGCTAAAGCTCTGTATATCATTGCTAAATGCAGATGCTTAAATGAGTGACGAACACTTATTTAAGCTCATCAAAAAAGCGTCTATCGTTCAAAAGATCGATAGGCGCTTTTTTCCTTTGAAGCGGCTTATTTTTAATAAATCCATAATCAAAGCTTAAATACCGACCAAAACGCACCAAATGATGCGTTACATTAGTCAGTGATTAAGTAACTTAATGAACACGTAACAAACAATTTCTAACATTCTTCAAGCGCTGTTTTCGTTACCATATGCGCTATATGCTTAACGCATTATTAAAAATAAATACATTATGATTTTTATATCTTTGGAGAATGCCATGAACACCCTAACTAAATTTGCTGTTGCCCTACCTACCCTTGCCCTATTAAGTGCTTGTGCAACCACGGCTCCTACTACGCCAAATGCATCAAACACGCCTGCATCAGAAAGCGTCACCGATGCCGCTTATGATCGTATGGCACCAGCACCTTATACCTGTACTGACGACAGCACCATCATGGCTAAACAATCTATCAATAAAAAACAAGTGATGCTCAATGCGACCTTGCCTAAAGTAAAATGGGCTGAGCAACCAATCATCTTAAATGGTGATGTACAAGGTGATACTGCAAGCTACGTTAATGAGTCAAACCCAGAAGCTGTCTATGCATGGCACATGAAAGGCGACAAAGGTATTTTTGCCATCAAATGGGCAAACGGTAAAGAATATCAAGTAAACTGCCAAATCTAATTAGCTAGCTATAAACGGTCTGCCAGTTTTAAAAAACTAGCTACTTATAAAAAACAGTCATCATAAGATGGCTGTTTTTTTGCGTTTTGATTGAGCAATAATGGCGCTGAATACCTGTATAAAAACTGACATTAAAACCCTAGATTTAGGTAAAGCGTTGATTAGAATAAACGGTTTGTTGCTTTTGTCTAGAGAAGCATCAAGAAACCTGTCAAAATAGCACTGATAAGATATTGTTTATGATTAATAATACTAAGGATACGTCGATGGCTAAGCGCCTAATGAATATGATGATCATCGCTACTGCCAGCATGTGGGCACTGGCAGGCTGCAACAACAATGCTGAAACTGCCGCTCAAGCTTCTGAGCCAGCGGTGGCGACCGCAGACTCGTCAACGACAGCCACTAAGACTATCGACTGGGCTGTCATGGATAGCGGTGAAAAGCCCGCTGACCCTGCCAATTATCAATATCCGTTTGCGCTCGATAGCCAAAATGTGCGCGACTACGCAGAATATTTCAAGGTAGATAATGCGACGGCTCAGCATAATCTAACGGTAAGCATGGCAAGTAATGAGGCACTATCGAAAGCCTTGGATCAGCTGAGTGAAAGCTATGTCTCGCATGAGCTAACCGATGGCAATGAGATGAAACTCATCATTCATACTACGCCTGATATCGCTGCCAGTAGCTATGATTACGTGCTGTCTGATGACTTTGCGAAAGGGTTGGTGTTACCTATTGTGATTGTGCCAGATGGTAAGAAAGGTGATATGAAGGTGCATTCTAACAACTGATGAAGCAAATGTTTGAAGTTTAATAATCATATTGATATTAAATACTATTATAAACAAATGTTATATTAATGATAAGATGCGACATATTTACTAAACTTCATGGAAAGCAAAATGCAAGACGATATTGAACTAATTCTAGCGAAAGAAGAGTCGCCCATATTAGAATTTAAAAGGCAGTGGTATTGGGATGATAGTACGCCTAGTGAAGATATGGCTGTTAAATGGGGAGAGTTCCTAAAAGATATAATTTCACTTGCCAACGCTTATCATAGTTATGTGGGTCAAAGTAGATATCTAATATTTGGATTTTGTGAAAGCGAAAAAAAATCATACAACATAGATTTCTCTAAGATAAAACAACTTAGAAATATCGACAGTTTTAAGAAAGACTTAGTTCAAAGACTAGAAAGGTGTACACAGCCAGCATTTATAAATTTTAGTATAAATAAAGTAAAATACAATGATGTTGAACTATTAGTTTTTGGTATACCCTCCCCAATGTTTATAACTGAAACAAAAAAAGAATTACAGACTAAAACCAGATCATTGGATGAAGGAGTTGTTTTAGTCAGAAAAGGTCAAAAATCAGATGAAATAAGAACTGCTAATATTTCTGAAATAGAAGGATTGAAGTATGAGTTTGAAGAGTATAGAAAAGATTTTTTGAAAAACAGAAGAAATGAAGACGAAAGCGTAACAACGCCTGAAAGGTCTATAGAAAAAACTATTCAACTATACATAGATAAAAACTCAAGCTTCTCTTTAGCAGAAAATTTTCCAGTTAAAGTAAAAAAATGGAAAGACAATATTATATATGAAGTGTACAAATTAGTTGATAGGTTCTCAGACTCAAAAGAATTTATTTATCTACATGAAAAGGCAAATCAAGGGAAAACATTAGGAGAAATAAAGAAAAATAACCTAATATTAGATTTTAGTAGAACTATAATATTAATAGACAAACCTAATATTAAAGACGTGGATAGAAGAAAAGAAAATATAAGAAAGCTCTTTGGCACTAATCATGTTTTTTTTATCGACGAGTTTGGATATGAACATTTATACAAGGATTGTATCCTTCCATACGAAAAGTTCAACCTCCCTGTCTATGTTAATGGGCTATATGACAATGATAACAATAGTAACTTAGATCTATCCGCTATCGATAGACTTAAAGAGTGGTTTAATACTGAAAGCGAGCCTTTATTTGTTGTAAGTGGTCATGGTGGCATTGGGAAAACCACACTTGCGAAACAGTTTCTGGACTATGTTTATGACGAAGTTAATAGTTTAGGAATATTATTTATTGATTCTAAAAAGATAATCAGTGAGCTTTCAAGAAACTATAGTCAAGACAACAAAATCAGTGATATTTTCGATTTTTACAATGCATTAATGGAAGTTGAAATTTTGGAGTGTTCAAAGTTTAGTAAAGATCTTCTAAAGCTATCAATTGATAATGGAAGTCTAGTCATCGTATTAGATGGAATAGATGAGGTTATAGCTAAGCTTGGTGATAAATTTGATATAGAAAATTTTATAAACTCAATATTCGAAGAATATTCATCAGGTCTTCACAGAACCAAGATTTTAATTACATGTAGGGATCATTTTTGGAATGAAGTTGGTAAGAAAATATTACTTCCGGAAATAACTCTAAAAGCTTTTAATAGTGATCTAGCAACAGAGTTCTTTTCAAAAAAACTAGTTCAAGAAAAGAAAATAAACAAGGCTATGCTGTTAGCTAATAAGTTAGCGATTGAAACAAAAGAAGATGGATGTATTTCTGAACAGAAAACTTACATTCCCTTCCTTTTAGATATGATCAGTTATCTCATTGAGTCAGACAATGATGATATAGATATAAACAATAAAATAAATAGTCAGTATTTAGATAAAAAGAACCACTTAGATATATTAGTTGCCCAAATATGTACCAGAGAAATTATAAAACTAGATATAGTCAGTCTATAATAAAAGAGATACAGCCCATATCCTGAAACAGTTTTGGTAAATTATTCTCCATCCACCCTTGGCGTAGAAACTTAGCCTGTGCCCACTTTTTCTCGATAGGGTTTAGATCAGGGCTG